>JAJUHJ010000114.1 GCA_029279965.1 Phyllobacteriaceae bacterium | reverse complement strand
GAAGCGCTGGCCAGCGCCGACCCCTATGCGCTTGCCGGCCTGTTCGAATCCGTCGACATTCAGCCGTGGAACTGGGTCTTCAACAAACCGGAGGACGCATAATGGCGTATTGGCTGTTCAAGTCGGAACCTTCCTCATGGTCGTGGGAGATGCAGAAGGCGCGCGGTGACAAGGGCGAGGAATGGGATGGCGTTCGCAATTACCAGGCGCGCAACAACATGCGTCAGATGAAGCTTGGCGATCTCGGCTTCTTCTATCACTCCGTCAAGGAGACGAGCGTGGTGGGCATCGTCGAGGTCTGCGCTCTCATCCACCCCGATTCGACCACCGACGATCCGCGCTGGGAGTGCGTGGATATCCGCGCCGTTCGCGATATGCCGAAGCCCGTCTCCCTCAACGACATCAAGGCCAACCCGAAGCTCAAGGACATGGTTCTGGTCAACAATTCGCGCCTTTCCGTTCAGCCGGTGAGCGAGGCCGAATGGCGGGAGGTTTGCCGCATGGGAGGGCTCGACCCGGCACCGTGACCCGGTTCACGCCACCACATATCGTGGAGTTCATCCGCGCCAACACGGTCGTTTCCACGCCGCCGCATGTGCCGGAAGTCGCGCTCTGCCTGGCGGACGAAGCCCACGAATTGTGGCACAAGACGGAAGAGGAACTTGGCGAGATCGGCGTTCCGCCGCCATTCTGGGCCTTCGCCTGGGCCGGCGGGCAGGGCCTTGCCCGGTTTCTTCTCGACAATCCCGAGCGTGTGCGCGGGAAGCGGGTGATCGATTTCGCCACGGGCTCCGGCCTGGTCGCGATCGCCGCCTGCAAAGCCGGCGCAAGCCACGTTTTGGCCGCCGACATTGACGTCTTCGCTCAAACCGCCTGCCGGCTCAATATGATAGCGAACGGCGTAACCCTCGACATTGCGACGGAGGATCTCATCGGCACGGAGCAGGATGTCGACGTGCTTCTTGCCGGCGACGTTTTCTATGATCGCGCACTTGCCGGGAAGATCGCGCCGTGGTTTGCCGCGCTTGCGGCGCGTGGCACGGAGATCCTGATCGGTGACCCGGGCCGGGCTTATCTTCCACGTGCCAACCTGAAGCGCCTTTGCGAATACGCGGTGCCTGTTACCCGCGCGATCGAAGATGCGGAGGCCAAGCACACCATAGTCTGGCAATGGACTGCCGGCACACTGGCCGAAAAACCGGTCTCTGACTGTTGATCCGCCTAACGCAGCCGCCGATGATGGCGTGCATTCTTGCCTTGGCGCCCCCTTCAATGGTAATCGAATATTCGATTCCATGCGTTGCCGGTAATGATTTATCAAGCCTAATAGGTTTTGGTTGCGGGAAACCGCCTCCCGCCGCCGGGGAGAGGGAATGGGCGAATTGATAGAGATCATTGCATGAAACGCCGTTTTGTACGCGCTCTGGTGCTGACCGCCGCACTGGCGCTTTCGGGCTGCGGATCGCTTGAAGACATCGCGCCGAAAGCCGAGCGCCCGCTTCCTGAGCGAATTTCCCAGATCATGGAAGCGAAAGGGATGGAGCGTGATTCGCCCATCATGATGCGCATTTTCAAGGAAGAGGGCGTGCTGGAGGTCTGGAAGCAGACCCGCAGCGGCCGCTATCAGCGCGTCACCAGCTACGACATCTGCAAATGGTCGGGCAAGCTTGGGCCGAAGTTCACCGAGGGGGATCGTCAGGCGCCGGAAGGATTCTATACCGTTCGTCCGCACCAGATGAACCCGCAGTCAAATTATCATCTCGCCTTCAATATCGGCTATCCCAACGCCTATGACCGTGCCAACGGCCGCACCGGGAAACACCTGATGGTGCATGGCGCCTGCTCTTCGGCCGGCTGCTACTCGATGACCGACGAACAGGTGGAGGAGATCTATGCGTTTGCGCGCGATGCCTTCCGCGGCGGCCAGCAGGCGTTTCAGCTTCAGGCTTACCCTTTCCGCATGACGCCGGCCAACATGGCGCGCTACCGCAATGACCCGAACTATCCCTTCTGGAAGATGCTGAAGGAAGGCTACGATTATTTCGAGATCACTCGGATGCCGCCGAAGGTGGACGTGTGCGAACGTCGCTACGTTTTCAATCGCATGGCAGCCGACGGCTATCGCTTTGAGCCGACGGAAGCTTGCCCGCCTTCAACCCAGCCCTCGTCCCTGCTGATGGCGTATCAGTCGCACCAGAAGGAGCAGGAAATCGCCTTCCAGAAGGCGGTTGGTGTGTTGAAAAAGCCGGCGCCTGGGCCCTCCATTCAGGGCCTCAAAGAGGCGAGCCTTGTTGCTGACTGGAGCCGGCGCCGCGCCAATGGCGAGAGAGTCTCGGCCGAGCCGCCATCGCTCGCGGCGGTCGCAGAGCCGGTGCCCGCATCCGCGCCGGTCGCCGCCTACGCGTCCACGGGATCTGCTGCCTCTTCCGAAGTGACCGGCACGGTATCACAGGCGCAGTCGACGCTCGGAGCGCCGACCATCCAGGCGAGGACGCTTCCCCTTCCCGAGCCGAGCCCGCAAAGCGCGGAAGCGGAGCCAGCGCCCGCAACGCCTTCTCCGGGACGATTTGCCCGGCTGCGCGCGATGATCGGCCAGTGAAGGACGCCTCGGACGCCGCGGATGTATACGATCTCAAGGGCCTCAACTGCCCGCTGCCCGTGCTGAAGGCGCGAAAGCGCCTCGCCACAATGGAACCGGGCGCTCGCCTGTGGATCGAGACCAGCGATCCGCTCGCGGCCATCGACATTCCCGCCTTCTGCAACGATCACGGCCACCGTCTGTTGGAAGCCGAAACGATGTCCGGTGGCCATCGTTTCCTCATTGAACGCGGCGACAACTGATTCCGGCTTGACCTCAATCAGGCTTGAGGTCCTATGGGGATGCTCCACCGGCCAGATACGGAGCAAAATCCAGAATGCGCATAAATGAACTTAACAGCCCGGCAGGGGCAATCGATCGTTTGCTTGCATGGAAGGCACGTCAATGAGGACGCCCGTCGACGACGTTTCGCCCGGGTTCAGCGCGCCGACTGCCGATACAATGGGCAGGAATGCCACCATCCTGTTTCTGAGCGCGCTCACCATTATGGCAGGGGCGACGATCTCCCCCGCCCTACCGGCCATCGAAGCGCATTTCTCAGCCAGTCCGTATGCCGCCATTCTCACGCGGCTCACCCTCACCGTGCCGGCATTGTTCATTGCGCTCTTCGCACCGCTCGCCGGTGCTCTTGCCGACAGGTATGGGCGCAAGCCCGTGGCAATTGCCTCGGTGCTCCTCTATGGGCTCTCGGGCATGTCCGGCATCTTTGCCGACACGCTGACAACGCTGCTTATCGGCCGCGCAGTTCTGGGCATCGCCGTGGCAGGTGTCATGACCGTAGCGACCGCGCTGATCGGCGATTATTTTTTCGGTCGAGCGCGGGACCGTTTCATGGGCCGGCAGGCGGCGTTCGTCGGCTTCGGCGGGCTTTTCTTCCTGACCGGCGGTGGCTTCCTGGCGGGGCTTCACTGGCGTGCACCCTTTCTCATATACGCCATTGCCTTCGCCCTCCTGCCCGCGATCCTGGCATTCATTTCCGAAACCCGCCGCAACACGACCTCTGACACAGGGGCGGGGAGAACGGTCGGGCCGATCATGAGCCTGCCGCTGATGGGTTTGCTGGCCGCGGCCATCCTCAACAGCGTCGTATTCTACCTGATGCCGACCCAGCTCCCCTTTCATCTGCGTGCCCACGGCGTCGAAGCGCCCATGTTCGCGGGACTGTCGCTCGGCGCGATGACCCTTGCCTCTGCCGTGCTTTCCTTCGTGTACGGCCGGGTACGCGGCCGTCTTGGTGTTAGCGGCATCTTCGCCCTCGGCTTCGCTGGCATGGCGGGCGGCATGGGGTTGGTCGCCGCGGCAGAGAGCTTCATTGCCGTTCTGCCGGGCGCGGTTTTGGTCGGATGCGGGATGGGCCTTATCATGCCCAATCTCGGGGCTGGCGCCATGGCGTTGGCGGCCGATAACAATCGCGGCCGGATCGCCGGCATCCTCACCGCCTGCATCTTTCTGGGCCAGTTTGCCTCGCCACTGATCAGCCAGCCGCTGACAGCGGGAAGCGGATACGCATTCACCTTCACCATCGGCGCGGCCACGGCGCTGGCGGCTGCGCTTTTGGCGCTCGTCATTGCGGTAACGTGGCGGTCTCCTTGACTGGGAGCAGGCCTACGGCAACGGCCTAAATCGGAACCGATTTTCCGGAAGCAGGATAGCGCCGCGAGACGCTTAGGGCTTAGAACCGGAACCCGGGAATTGCCAGCGGACTGGCTTCAAGAGCCGTGCGATCCGGCGTGTCGACCAGGGGCTGGCCCAGAAAGGCGCTGAAGATGCGGCGTACATAGTGTGTATCGAGGTCACGACCGATCAAGACGAGATGAGTGCCACGCGGCGCGCCTTCCGGCCAGCTTGCGAGCCGCTCCGGTGGATGCAGGAGGCGCTGCGCTCCCTGAATGAGCACGGGCCGGCCAGGATCGTCCACCGTTTCCACCAGCCCCTTGATGCGCAGGAGGCGTTCACCCTGCTGGGAGGCCACCAGATCGAGAAAACCTTCAACGACAGCCAGCGGCAACGGCCCTTCGTGCTTCAGCGTGAAGCTTAGATAATCAGCGTGATGATGATCGTGCTTGAGGTCTCGTGCGTCCTGCTTCGGAATTTTCACGCCATGCCTTCCCGCAAACAACGGCCGCAGTAGCGCAGCCGCGTTCAGGGCATGGTCGCGGCTATCAACGATTTCGGCATCGGCGTTGATGGCAGCAAGACGGGGAACCAATACCGTCTCGGGATTGTCGGCGGCAAGGTCCCTCTTTGTGATGACGATACGGTCCGCGACGGCGATCTGCCTTTGCGCTTCTTCATATGCTTTTAGCGTTGCCAGCCCGTTGACCGCGTCCACTGCGGTGATGACCGCCTCCAGTCGGTAGAGGCGCGAAATCTCCGGGTGGGCCATCATTGCCTGCAGAAGAGGAAGGGGATCGGCCAGCCCGCTCGTTTCCACCACCACGCGCCGCAGGTTCTGCGACCGTTCGGCAAGCGCGGCGAGCCGCTCCGTCAATTCGCCTCGCACCGTGCAGCACAAGCACCCCCCGCCGATTTCCACGATGCCGTCGGTCGCGTTCTCAACCAGCAGATGGTCGATCGCCACGTCGCCGAATTCATTGATGACGACAGCCGTATCCGTAAGATCGGGATCCTTGAGGAGGCGGTTCAGCAGCGTTGTCTTGCCCGCCCCCAAAAAGCCGGTGAGTACAGCGAGCGCGATCGGGTTTCTCACGGCGTCAGCCGCCTTGCCCGGCCGACAGCGTTCGCGGCGGATAATCTGGCCGCGGCGTGGGTATGGGCACGTCGGCATAACGGGGTGGAGTCTCCACCCTCTCAAGCCCCACCGTCACCAGTCGTGGTTCTCGTGTCATTGGCTGCACATGGGGCGACGTAAAGATGTAGTGCCCCTCGTCGTCGCGCAGTTTGGCCCGTCGTTCATAGGCTTCGGCAGTGCAGATTTGCGAGCGCAGATCCGTCGCCACATGGCGGTCGGGCGAAGATGAAGATGGGCGCAGGCTCGCCAGTGTCGGAGCCATGACACCCCACCTGTCAAAGCCGCGCTCCAGAAGCTCGGCGGCCTTCTCCGCGCGCTCGACGGGTGAGAAGGCTCCCAGAACGATCGCCGCGAGGCTGCGGCGCCCGCGCGTCGCGGTCGCGATCAAGTTGAAGCCGGCAGCGCAGATGAAGCCGGTCTTCATTCCGTCGGCACCTTCGAAGCGCCCGATCAGCATATTGTGGTTCTCCAGCACCTTCGCGCCGAACCGCAATCCCTCTATCGAGAAATAGCCTGAATACTGGCGGAACTCGGTACGAAGGGCACGGACCAGCAATGCCAAATCGCGCGCGGTCGTGTATTGGCGCGAGGTCGGCAGCCCGTGCGCGTTGACGAAATGGGAATCCGTCATGCCGAGACGTTGCGCTTCGGCGTTCATGCGGGCGGCAAAACCGGCCTCCGAACCTGCGATGGTTTCGGCGATGGCCGTGGTCACGTCATTGGCCGATTTGACCATGATGATCTTCAGCGCATTGTCGAGGGTAAGCACCGCCCCGGGCGGGAAGCCCATCTTGCTGGGCGGTTCCTCGGCGGCATTCTTCGAAATGCGCACGGGGGAGCTCAGCCGCACTTGGCCGGCCTCAACGGCCCGAAACACGACATAGGCCGTCATGAGCTTGGAAAGTGATGCCGGATACCAGCGCTTGAATGCGTCCTGTTGCTCCAGAACCCGGCCGCTATCGACGTCCATGACCAGATAGGGCGCTGCCAGTGCGGGTGCATTCGAAAATGCCACCAGCAGCGCGGCGATGAGAATGAGCGGCCTGCGGTTTTGCCAAAATTGCATCGAAATGTTCCGATCCGTGTTGCCTACCGGCCGTCCGTGAGAAGCACTCGCCTCGTCCGGATTCCGGCCGCATGACGGCTGCAATAAGATAATCCCGTGCTGCCATAATGACAGTCTTCTGGGGCACATTGTCCCGGAACCGTCGGCCGGTGCAACCCTTGGAAGGCCATTCAAGCCAATTGTGAACTTTTCGGGAGAGTTTCACTGTGGTGGCCAACGCGGGTGGTAAGGCCCATTCGCGTCTTGGCGCGGCGGCCGTTCCGCGTTATGAGTGCTCGAAATCCAAGGTCCCGTAGCTCAGCAGGATAGAGCATCAGATTCCTAATCTGAGGGTCGCAGGTTCGAATCCTGCCGGGATCACCAATTCCATGGGGGTCCATTCCGGGGACATGGTTTACATTTCATACCGGAGACATGGGTGACACTTTAGACCCGAAGAGCCGCGAGATCCAGACCTGGACCTGCGGTCGCTTCCCGATCTGCCGTCTTCGAGCGATCCTTGATTTCCCTGACCTCCTGCTGCACGTTGGGAAAAAGGGAGAGCAAAATGAATGCCATAAGGGTGCTTCTTCTGGGAGCGTTCGTCACATCCGCGGGATGTGCGGCAATCCCTCCCGAACATGAACAATATACCCCATATGCCTTGAGCCAAGAAGAAGCTCAGCAGGTCGAGGCTGGCGTACTGCGTGAGCTCGAAGTTGCCGACGGCCTCTTTGTGGGGCTGCGTGCCGTCAAAAGCGCGTCAGGATCTTCTGTCGTGTGCGGCTGGGTCCGCGTAAGGTCAGACGATTTCGAGTACGCCAGATATCCGGACAACCGGCCCTTCGCCGTGACCTACATGGAAGGACCCGAGGGGATCCAGAATTTCAGGTTGGTCTATTTCGCCAATGTGAAGAGCGAATCGCCGCCTTTGTATAACTACTGCTCGCAAAGAGGCATCGTTCTTTAAGGCTTCAAGCCACTTCAACCTGTTTCAGAATTGGCGGCCGATCCGCGCGTCAACCGACTGACTGTTGGCGCCGCGGATGACGAAAAAGAATAAGATGGCTGCCCACAGGATCGATTTCTCCGCCCCCGCAAAGCCTTCACCCTGCACGATCCAGTGGAACCAGACCGTGACGAGAAGGACAATCATACCGGCGAAAGCGGCCGGCCGCGTCAACAGGCCAATCGCAATCAGAATGCCGCCGAAAAATTCAGTGCAGGACAACAGCAGCGACCAGAGTTCCCCAGGATAGAAACCAAGACTTTCAACCATCCCTGCGGCCCCAAAGGGATTGGTGATCTTTCCTGCGCCGTGCACGGTAAGCGTGAGGCCGGCGAGCACGCGGAGCAACGTTTCGGAAAAGCCGTGAAGGCCCGTATAGATGCCAGATAAAGCCGGAACAATCAGCCTGTTGTGACCGCGGTAATCTTCGGCGTTGGACATATGCAGCCCCCCTCCTTTTCGTCCTGCGTGCATGATCGATATCGCTCGCGACGGTCAACCAACAATTCATGACAAAGTCGTGATCGAATTGCATCATGGAGAAGGTTTCGACCCGCCTCTCTGCGGGGCAGGCAATAAGCCCTGCGCAATCTGCGTATCGACGAATTGTCGCCGATAACGATGCATATTGACATGTGACCATACGGTCACGTATATTGGATCCATGGATGACGCGGTTTTCAAGGCGCTCGCGGACCCGACGCGCCGCAGCCTGCTTGACATGCTGTTCGAGCAGGACGGCCAGACGCTGAGTGCGCTCGAACAGCGGCTTCCGATGACGCGCTTCGGCGTCATGAAACACCTGCGGCTACTGGAGAATGCCGGGCTGGTGGTTACCCGGAAGGTGGGGCGCGAAAAGCTCCATTTCCTCAACCCGGTCCCGATCCGCGAAATTCACGACCGCTGGGTGAGCAAGTATGCCGGGCGATGGGCTGTGGCGCTCACGAGCCTGAAGCGACAACTCGAGGAGGAACCGATGGAGCCGATCCATGTCCCGCACCAGGTGCCACTTGTTCCCTCTGCCGAAGGCGAGGGTGCGATGGCAGTGTTCGAGATCTACATCAAGACGACCCCGGAACGCCTCTGGCAGGCGATTACCGATCCGAAAATGCGGGCGCAATACAGTTTCGGCGTTGAGGTGCATTCCACGTGGGAGCCAGGCTCCGACTATCACGAAGCCGTGCCTGCGGGCCCGGTGAGCCCGGGATTTCCCATCAAGGAAGGTGAGAATCTGGAGATCGACCCGCCGCGACGGCTTGTGCAAAGCTTCCGCGCCCTTTGGAGCGACGAGGTAAAGGATGCCGGCGTCTCGCGCGTCACGTGGGAAATCATCCCTGTCGGAGATTCCTGCCGTCTGACGGTCATCCACGACCGCCTTCCCCGCGATGCAAATCCGGAGCTTTACGGGGGTTGGCCGATGGTTCTCTCCGGTCTCAAGACGCTGCTCGAAACAGGAGAACTGCTGACAACGCCCGGCTCGCTTCTTTACATGCAGAACGATCCGCAGATTGACGATCAGCGGCAGTGAACAGCCTCGCGGCCGGGTGACCGCGTTGGCCGCATGCTGCTTGGCGGCACGCTCACCTGGCTGCGTCGAACGCCTTGGGACATTGCTGCGCCATCAGCCGGCACCGGCATGAGGGACACAGCTCAAGCTCACGGGCTTCGCCAAGGTGTCGCCCCGACGGATCGACATTGGTCGTCACCCAGCGGTGCGTGTCGATCGTGCGCTTCTGCTGCTCACTCCCGCATCCTTGGCACGTCCATCGCTCGCGCCCACGTTTTGCCATAGCATATGCCCCCGCATCGCTCTGCCCAAAATCGATGATCAACAACAATCCCCCGCCACTCAGTTGCGCGCGGCGAGGATTCAAGCTCCGCAGCCGCGTGCCATGCATCATTTCTGGATGCAGAAAGGCGCGCTTTCCCATAACTCACGTGTCGCCCAGACAAATCGCAGTTCGGAGCCGCTCGTTAGAATTTTCCGACGACATTGAGGAAGACGCCTTGGTCGTCGAGGGTCAGGTCTCTGAGGTCGTCGGAGAATTTCCCGAAATTGTATCCGACGCCGACCTTGAAATTGTTGCCGACGTGGCGATAGAGGGCTGCCAGGGCTCCATAATCGGTTGTGTCGGCTTCGGGCATGTGCATGACCCGGCCTTCGAGCAGGACGTCCCACTTCTTGATGATGTGGATGTCGGCGCGCAGGATGCCGAGATGGGCGGAGGATTTCTGCCACTCCTCTTCGAACGCGGTTCCGGAG
>JAJUHJ010000113.1 GCA_029279965.1 Phyllobacteriaceae bacterium | reverse complement strand
GAATGCAAGGCAATCGACGGAGCGGGCGAGCCTGTCTGGTCCGCTCCAGGCGGACGCTTCGGCGTCCCTCATGATGCGCCCTCTGCCGAGGTACATTGGGGGAACGGGTCCGTTTCGAGCGAGGAGTAGATGGCTTCGACCGATGCCTCCAAAGGCGGCGGCGTGGCGGAGAACGGACGGCTTGCAGGGCTCGTCTGGCTCTTGGCACCCATTTCGCTCGTGGTCATCGTCGTCGCACTGCGCTCCACGGCATGGATTTCCGGCACTCTGGCGCTGGCATTTTTCGCTACGCTGGCAGTCTTGCCTGTGAACGATTGGATCCGCTTGCATGTGCCGCACCCGCTGCGGTGGCTTGGCCATGCCGCAGCGCTGCTGCTGATGTTGCTGGTTTTCATCCTGTTTACCCTCGGTCTGCTCTTCGTCGCACGTCGGATCGCGACAGCTATCATGCGTTATCAGGAAGCGCTGGAAAGCCTCAGCTATCGTATCGGCCAGTGGGTTGAGATCGTCGGAGACCAAGGGGGTGGGGAAGGATCACCCATCGCACAGCGTCTGGTTGAGCCGGTGGTATCGCTGGCAACGACGGTCGCACAATCGCTCTGGAGCTTCGGCGCAATTCTTACGCTGCTTTTCTTTCTTGTCTGGCTGATGTTGCTTGAAGCCCCGGCGTTTGCCGCAAAAACCTCGGCTATGCCGTCCACTCTCAATGGAACAAGGCTGCGTGCAATTGTTGAGATCACCGCCGCCCGTTTTCGCCGTTATCTCGTGGTGCGCACGCTATTGGGCGTCGTGACCGCCATTCTTTACATGCTGTGGATCTGGTGGTGGGGGCTGGACTTCGTGCTGGTCTGGGGCTTGCTGGCATTCTTGCTCAATTTCATCCCCACCATCGGTTCGATCATCGCAGGCGCACTGCCGGTGGGGCTTGCTTTCCTGCAGCGCGATCCGGCAACCGCCATCATGATTGCCGCCGGCCTTCTCGTCATCGAGCAGGTGATGGGCAACTACGTGGACCCGAAGCTTCAGGGGCGTCAGCTTGCGCTGTCACCGCTCGCGGTGCTTGTGGCGCTGATGTTCTGGACCTGGGTCTGGGGCTTGATCGGCGCGCTCCTTGCCGTTCCGATGACATTGATCATCACGATAGGCTGCGCCCACCTACCGGCCTTGCGCCCAATCGCGCTGATGCTGTCGAGCGCAAGGAATATGGACGAACTGGAAGAAGCGACCGCGCCTTAAGCAAGGGCCGCGGACCAACCAGAACGATCAGATGGAAAAACTCGTTCCGCAGCCGCAGGAGGCGACGGCATTCGGGTTTCGGATCTGGAAGGACTGGCCGATAAGATCATCCACGAAATCGATCACGGAGCCACCCATGTAGACGAGAGAAAGATCGTCGATGAAAACGGTAGCCCCGTTCTTCTCGATGACGAAATCATCGTCATTGCGGCTGTCGGCGAGGTCTATCTTGTATGAAAATCCCGAACATCCGCCTCCCTCCACGGTGACACGCAGCCCGATCTTGTCCGGCTCCGCACCGAGAATCTTGACGATGCGCTTTGCTGCTGCATCTGTCAGTTCGACACCTTTCATATCCGTCTTGGCATCAATGCCCATGGGGTCACCTTGCTTTCATACGAGCCAAATAGGTATGAACGGTGAGGCGGCGAGTCAACAAGCGGCGATGATGACGGCAAATCTGCAGGGCATCGGCTTCGGCTACCGGCCGCGCGCGGTCTATGCTTGCGATCCAGCGCATTCGCGCGGACGATTCTATCCGGAGGACGAGAGTCCCACGCGCACGCCCTTCCAGCGTGACCGCGACCGCATTGTCCATTCCACTGCCTTCCGACGTCTCAAGCACAAGACCCAGGTCTTCATCGCTCATGAGGGAGACCATTATCGCACGCGACTGACCCATTCCATCGAGGTGGCGCAAATCGCGCGTGCCTTGGCGCGCGCGCTTTTCTGTGACGAGGACTTGGCAGAGGCGGTGGCGCTGGTGCACGATTTCGGGCACACGCCTTTCGGCCATACGGGCGAAGAGGCGCTAAACGAGAAGATGGCGCTATGGGGCGGCTTCGATCACAATGCGCAATCGCTGCGGGTGGTCTCCCGGCTGGAGCGCCGCTATGCAGAGTTCGACGGTCTCAATCTTACCTGGGAAACCCTGGAGGGGCTGGTCAAGCACAATGGACCACTGGCGGATTCGGGCGGGAAGGGCTTGAACGGCCGCCCCGTGCCCGGTGCCATCCTCGTCTATAACGAGTTGCACGATCTGGAGCTTGACCGCTTCGCGAGCCTTGAAGCGCAGTGCGCGGCGATTGCCGACGATATCGCCTACAATGCGCACGACATTGATGACGGACTGCGCTCGGGCCTTCTCACCCTCGATATGCTGCGTGAACTGGCGCTGCCCGGTCGCATTCTGGCTGAGGTGAAGGATCGCTATCCGCGGCTCGACCCGGTTCGTGTGGGCCATGAACTGATGCGCCGTCAGATCACCCTCATGGTGGAAGACGTGATTGCCACAGCACGAGCCGGCCTTGATGAGATCAAGCCCCAATCCGCCGAGGACGTCCGGGCGGCGCGCCGCACCATCGTCACTTTTTCGCCCGAGATGGCGCAGGACGAAAGAGAATTGAAAAGCTTCCTCTACAACAATCTTTATCGCCATCCCTCCGTTCTGGAAGTGCGAAAGGCGGCAGATCGGGTGGTGCGGGACCTCTTTGACGCCTATTTCGCCGAGCCCCGCGAGATGCCCGAAGGCTGGCGCGAGGGTTTGGAAAGGGTGGACAATCATATCAAGGCACGCGATGTCGCCGACTTCCTCGCGGGGATGACGGACACCTATGCGCTAAAGGAGCATGAGCGGTTGTTTGACCGTACTCCCGAATTGCGATAGGGCGCGAGCGACTTGCGTGCACCGCAGGAGCGTTCTTTGTCCGGGACATTGTCTATGAACATCTTCGCCGATTTTTCCGATCGGATTGTCGACGCCATCAAGAAGCTGGAGCTTGAAGCCAAGGGCGGAGGCACGCTGGATTTCACGCGTGTCACAGTCGAGCCGCCGCGAGATTCCAGTCATGGAGATCTGGCGACCAACGCCGCAATGGTTCTCTCCAAGGCGGTTGGCGAAAATCCGCGCACATTGGGCGAGCGGCTGGCGGCGGTGCTGGCTGAGGACGCTGACGTGGCCGAAGCTTCAATCGCCGGTCCCGGCTTCGTCAATTTGCGGCTGAGTAACCGCTTTTGGCAGGAGCGGCTCGCCGAGATGATGGATCTTGCTGAAAATTTCGGTCGCTCGCAAATGGGCGGCGGGCGCAAGATCAATGTCGAGTACGTTTCGGCCAATCCCACCGGCCCGATGCATGTGGGCCACTGCCGCGGTGCGGTCGTGGGGGATGCGCTGGCCAATATCTTGTCCTTCGCCGGTTATGATGTGACGCGGGAGTACTACATCAACGATGCTGGTGCCCAAATCGACGTGCTCGCGCGCTCGGTGTTGATGCGCTATCGTGAGGCGTTGGGCGAGGACATCGATGCAATACCGGAGGGCCTTTACCCCGGTGATTATCTCATTCCCGTGGGAAAACGCCTTGCCGACGAGTTCGGTACGAAGCTCCTGGAAATGGCTGAACCGGAGGCGCTGGAGATCGCAAAAACCCACGCGATCGATGCCATGATGGCAATGATCCGTGACGATCTCGCCGCGCTCAACGTGCACCACGATGTGTTCTTTTCGGAACGATCGCTGCATGGAGGCAACGGAGGTGAAATCCGTTCGGCGATCAACGATCTCACCATGAATGGTCACGTCTACAGAGGCAAGCTGCCGCCGCCCAAGGGGCAGCTTCCCGAGGATTGGGAAGACCGCGAGCAGACGCTGTTCCGTTCCACCGAGGTTGGTGATGATATCGACCGGCCGCTAATCAAGTCCGATGGCAGCTTCACCTATTTCGCCGCCGATGTGGCCTATATGAAGGACAAGTACTCGCGCGGGTTCGAGCACCTTATCTATGTGCTCGGTGCCGATCACGGCGGTTACGTCAAACGGCTCCAGGCGCTGGCGCGCGCCATCTCCGGCGACAAGCTGGAATTAACCGTTCTGTTGTGTCAGCTCGTCCGGCTCTTTCGGGGCGGTGAGCCGGTGCGAATGTCCAAGCGGGCAGGGGAGTTTATCACCCTGCGGGAGGTAATCGACGAGGTGGGGCGAGATCCTGTCCGCTTCATGATGCTTTATCGCAAATCCGACGCACCGCTGGACTTCGATTTCGCCAAGGTCACGGAACAGTCCAAGGACAATCCCGTCTTTTACGTGCAATACGCCTCGGCGCGCTGTCACTCGGTTTTCCGCCAGGCGCGTGAGCAGCTTGCCATCGAGACGATCGACCGAGCAGCCATGCAGGCGGCCCTTCATCGGTTGCAGGATGAAGGTGAATTGGCCCTTGTGCGCAAGCTGGCCGAATATCCGCGCCTCATCGAAAGCGCGGCCCAGGCCATGGAGCCGCATCGGCTCGCATTTTACCTTTACGACCTCGCCAGCCTCTTTCACGCGCAATGGAATCGTGGTTCCGAAACCGATAGCTTACGATTTGTTAAAGTTAACGACCCAGAGTTGACGCATGCCAGGCTGGGTCTGGTGCAGGCTGTCTGCGATGTCGTAGGAAGCGGGCTTGCGCTGATCGGTGCAGATGCGCCGGCGGAAATGCGCTGATCGCAGACGGAAACTGTCACCTTTTGCCCACAATGCGCTGGTAGGGCCAACTTTTGTATGAGTCGCCGGCGCGCGACCTGGGTGTATAACATGGCTGACAGCAACGATCCAGATACTGCACGACAGAACGAGCTGGCGCAGGACGATCCGTTCGCCGAACTGATGCGGATTATGACGCACGAGCCGCCTGCTCCTGACACTCCGCCATCCCGGGAGGCGCCAGCAGCCGAGCCCGCGGATGATTTCGCGCTGGAACTTGAAAACGAACTTATCGGTGGTGACCGGTTTCAAGGCGATGTGACAGAGGAAGACGGGCTGGAATTGCCCGAACCTCCATCTGTCGATCACGATCCGCTGGCGGGGCCGCAATCGGCTGAGGTCGTTTCGGAGTCCCGTGAAGATCCGGATTTTGAAAACACCCTTCAAGCCTTGCTGGAAGGAGCCTTTGAAGAGAACCCGCTCGGCAGCGCTGATGTCGCTGAGTCAGGGCAGGTGGGATCGCTGGGACAACATCCGCAGGAGCCGAACCCTGCTGCTGAATTTACCGGATCTGAACCCATCCTTCCGGTCACAGGCGCGGAACAGCCGCGTGATGATTGGCAGGGTGCAGCCGAGCCCGACGTTCAATTCGCCGAGACGGATTTTCAGGCTGAACTTGAAGCCAGCCTTGCTGCTTCGGCGACAGAACAGCCGCATGTCGACGATTGGCAGGAGGCGTCACAGTCTTTTGATGGCGCCGAACCCGCCGCCCAATCCATCGATCCGGACTTTCAGGCCGAACTTGAAGCCAGCCTTGCTGCTTCGGCGATAGAACAGCCGCAAGTCGACGATTGGCAGGAAGCGTCACGCCATTTCGATGCTGCCGAGCCCGAGGCTCAATCCATCGATCCGGATTTTCAGGCTGAACTTGAAGCCAGCCTTGCTGCTTCGGCGGTAGAACAGCCGCATGTTGACGATTGGCAGGAGGCGTCACACTCCTTCGATGTTGCCAAGCCTGACGTTCAGTTCGCCGAGCAGGATTTTCAGACCGAAGATACCAATCCTTCCTTCGATGAGAGCGAGCCGGTCGCCGGACAGGACGCCGCCTTCTGGTCTGATGAGCCGGAAGGGGCGGTCGGTGAGACGCCTGCGCACCGTGATTCTTGGCCGGTCGCGTTCACATCCGTTGCTGCGGCGCACGCGGTGGATAGCAGCAGACACGAGGCGTCTGCATCGGCTGAGATCGCACCGGCGGGATTTGGCAGAAACCAGCCGCCGGACGTCGATACAGTGGACATTCCCGAGGAGGCGGTGCCGGTTGCAGACAATCTCGATGTCCCCGAAATCTCCTATCACGATGAGGTGAAGTCGGCCGGGCAACTCGATGAAATCGAGGAGATCCTGGCTGGAGCATTCGGCGAGACCAGCGACCCCATCAGCGATACGTGGGCAGAGACAAAGGCGTTCTCCTTCGAAGATGAAGAACTGTCGACTGCCGAGGAGGACGGACAGGATCGCGCGCCGCTTGGCGCCGCTGCCGCCTTTGGAGCCGCGGCAGCGACGGCGTCCGGTGCTGCCTATGCTGGTCAGGGCGATGACCAGTTCGGTTTTGAGCGTGCATGGGCGCGAACGAACCAAGGAGCGGCAACTCTGGCCCCTGCACCGGGGACGGAGCCGCCGGTCGACTCTCGCCGGTCACGGTTCAGCACGCCGGTTCTCATCGGTGCTGCTGTGCTCGCCGGTGTGGTGGTCGTTGGCGGAGCAGGGGCGCTGATGACCGTCTCCTTCAGCGACGGAGATGGCGGGGAGCCGGTCATTGTTGCAGCCGACGATGCGCCAATAAGAGTGAAGCCGGACGATCCCGGCGGCGTCGTGATCCCCAATCAGGACAATCAGGTCTATAAGCGTGTTTCGGGGGAGCAAACGGAAGATTCGCAACCCGAACAAACCCAACTGATTTCCAGTATGGAAGAGCCCATCGATCTGCCGGGTGTTCAGAATGCCGCATTGAAGCTGCCTTCGGCGGAGGAGACCTCCGGGAGGCAGAGTGAGACCGACATCGCAACAACGAAGATCGAGGATCGGCTCGCAAGACCTGTCGCCGAAGAAGGTGGCGCGAATGAGGACACCGTCGTCCAGCCGCACCGTGTCCGCACCTTCGTCGTCCGCGCAGACGGAACGATGGTGCCTCGCGAAATGCCACAACCGCAACAGTCCGCCGAGAACGATGATGCAGTAACCGCGGAACTGGCCCAAACAGCGCCGAACGATGGAGCGGAGACCACGTCCACGCCTGCTGTGAATGAGTTGGCTGAAAGAGCTGCGCTTTCCATCCCGCAGAACGGCCCGATACCGCCAGCGCGGCCGGCCAACAACGCATCGGCCTCGGCCCAGCAGCCGCAGAATCCTGAGCCTGCCGGACAGCAGAACACGCAACCGCAACAGGAACAGCAGGTAGCCGCCGTGGCCAATCCCGCCACGCAGGTCACCAGTACCCCTTCTTCCGAATGGTCGGTGCAGATCGCTTCCCAACCCACTGTTGAGGGCGCTCAGCAATCTTACCAGCAACTGGCGCAGCGTTTCGGAAGCATGTTGCAGGGCAAGGGCGTCAACATTGTCAAAGCGGACATTGAGGGCAAAGGTACCTATTATCGCGTGCGCATTCCCTCAGCGTCCAAGGATGAGGCGATTGAGCTTTGCTCCGATCTCAAATCCGCAGGCGGAAGCTGCTTCGTTTCGCAGTAAAGCTATGCGGACCAGCCTGAATCGAGCCGTCGCAGAGTGCGGCGGCTTTTTCATTCAGTCAGGACGCCGGGTCTTCATCTCGATATGCCAACCCGCCGACTTCCCGTTATGCTGATGTCATGAGCGAATCAAAAGCCATGATCCTGGGCGCCTCCGGCACAGCGCTCACCGCTGACGAAATCGCCTTTTACCGTGACGAACGGCCCTGGGGTTTCATTCTTTTTGCCCGCAACATCGCCGATGAAAGTCAGTTGCGCGATCTCATCGTCACCATGCGCGACAGCGTGGGGCGACCAGATGCCCCGATTTTTGTCGACCAGGAGGGGGGACGGGTGCAGCGTCTTCGCCCGCCGCTGGCGCCGAATTATCCCGATGCCGCAGCCCTGGGAGCGCTCTACGCACAAAATCGGGACGCGGGTCTGCGGGCGACCTGGCTGATGTCCCGTCTGCACGCCTTCGATCTCGCGCGATATGGCTTTTCGGCCGACTGCCTGCCAGTGCTCGATGTACCGGCTCCCGGCGCGCACGACGTCATCGGCAACCGTGCTTATGCGCGCGAGCCGGCGGCGGTAACGGCACTAGGCCGGGCTGCGGCGGAAGGGCTAATGGCGGGTGGTATCCTGCCCGTGATGAAGCATGTTCCCGGACATGGCCGCGCCGCGGCGGACAGTCATCTCTCTCTACCGCGAGTAGAGGCCGCGCTTGCGGATCTGCGATCTCGCGATTTCGTGCCCTTCAAGGCGCTTCGCGATCTTCCCATGGCTATGACGGCGCACGTGGTCTATGAGGCGATCGATCCGGAATGGCCGTCCACCACCTCCGCTCGCGTCATTGGCGAAATCATCCGGGGGAAAATAGGGTTTGACGGCCTTCTGATGAGCGACGACGTCTCGATGAAGGCGCTTTCTGGGGATTTCCGTGTTCGTGCCGCCGCAATCCTTGAAGCGGGATGTGATATCGTCCTTCATTGCAACGGCGTGATGCAGGAAATGCGGGCGGTCGCCGAGGCGACCCCGGAATTGTCCGGCAAGGCGGCAAGCCGCGCTGCGGGTGTGTTGGCCGCACGCAGGGCTGCCGATGACATGGACGAGACGGAAGCACGGGCAGAATTCCAGCGCATTTTCGAAACGGTGGCCTGAGAGGCTGGGAAGGGATTTCGGTGGCCGAAGCAAAACCGCAGGCAGAGAACCAACAGGGCAAGGGCAAGCCCATCCCGATGGACGAGTTGTGGGCGGACGAGGCCGCCGACCGCGGTATTTCGGAACCTGCGTTGACGGTCGACGTCGATGGATTTGAAGGGCCGCTCGATCTTCTCTTGCACCTTGCGCGTAACCAGAAGGTGGACCTTGCCCGCATTTCAGTTCTGGCGCTGGCCGAGCAATATCTGCAATTCATCGAGCGCGTACGCCGGATGCGGCTGGAACTGGCGGCTGATTATCTGGTGATGGCCGCATGGCTGGCTTATCTCAAATCGCGACTCCTGATCCCCAAGAAGGATGAGGATGAGGAGCCGAGCGGTGAGGAAATGGCGGCGCTTCTGCAGTTCCGTCTCAAGCGCCTGGAAGCCATGCGGGACGCGGCGGCCCGCCTCGTCAACCGGAACAGGCTTGGCCGTGATGTCTTTGCGCGCGGGATGCCGGAGCCGGTGGTGATCGAAAAGCAGAGCGCCTTTACGGCCACGCTCTACGATTTGCTAACAGCTTATGCCAGTCAACGCCAGCGACGCGCCATAACCAATGTGCAGATCGCAAAGCGCGGGGGATGGTCGCTCAAGCAGGCGCGTGAGATTCTCATCCGTATGGTAGGGGAACTGTCCGACTGGACGGCGCTTGACCGGTTTCTCATAGCCTATCTTACGGAGCCAGCGGACCGGGCATCAGCGACCGCGAGTACCTTCGCCGCCACGCTGGAACTGGTGCGCGAGGGTGCGTTGGAAATACGCCAGAACGAGCCCTTCGCGCCGCTCTACATGCGAAATAGCCACAAGCGCACCGAAGAAGCCGGAACAGCGCCATGAACGAATCGGTGAACGTCGTTCCATTTCCTCCGGATAACGAGAAGCGGGCGGGGGGCGACCGCGGAGGTCCAGGTACAGGAATTTCCACGGCGGAAGCCAAGCGAATGGCGGAGGCGCTGGTCTTTGCCAGCGCCGAGCCCGTTTCCTCCAGGGCTTTGGCCGAGCGTCTGCCGGAGGGAGTGGACGTTGCCGCCATTATGGCCGAGCTGAAGCAGGATTACGCCTGCCGCGGCGTCAATCTGGTGCGCAGCGATGATTGCTGGGCTTTCCGTACGGCGGGAGACCTCGCATTCCTCCTCAGCCGGGATGT
>JAJUHJ010000112.1 GCA_029279965.1 Phyllobacteriaceae bacterium | reverse complement strand
CCGCGCCGGTCAGAATCGCTACCAAGAGCGCGTCGTCTTCGGCGAACTCTGCAAACGCATCGGCAAGTCGGCAGGCCATTTCCGGGCTGATCGCGTTGCGCACGTCAGGCCGGTTAAGCGTGAGGAGCATAATGCCGTCAGTTCGATCGACCTTGAGCACCGGATCGGTGCCGATGTCGTTCATGATTGCTGCCTTTCCGCAATCAGCCGAGCCGCCATCTCACGCAGCTGAAACTTCTGGACCTTGCCACTTGCCGTCAGCGGAAAATCCTGAACGCATTCGACATAACGCGGCATCTTGTGCCGGGAGAGATTGGCGCGGCAGAAATCCTGGATGTCTTCCGGTTCAAGTTGCTGTCCTTCTGACGGGATAATAAAAGCAAAGAGCTCCTCACCCATTCTTTCATCCGGCACACCCACGACCTGCGCATCTGCCACAGCCGGGTGGGTGAGCAGGAAATCCTCAATCTCGGCGGGATAAATGTTCTCTCCCCCGCGGATCACCATGTCCTTCAACCGCCCGACAATCTGTAGATACCCACCCGCGTCCAGTATCGCGAGGTCGCCGGAGCGAAGCCACCCATCCGCATCGATTGTCTCGCGCGTGCGCTCCGGCATGTCGAAGTACCCTTTGGTCACCAGGTAGCCGCGAATGCGCAACTCACCCGGCTGGCCAAAGGCAACCGGCTTGCCGCTTTCCACATCGGTGATCATGATCTCGGTGTGCGGCAAGGGCACGCCAGCCGTGGTGATCTTTACCTCGAAATCATCGCTTGCGACCGTCTGTGTAATGATGGGGCTGCACTCGGTCATTCCCATGATGACCATCGGATCGGCTCCCATCTTCTCCTTCAGCTCGCGTAGCATGCTGGGCGGAATCGAGGTGCCGCCAGTGAACGCGATACGAAGGCTCGAAACGTCGCGGTTCCCGGCACGAAAATCCTCGTCCTCCAACATGCGGATGTACATCGTCGGCACGGCGTTGATGACCGTCGCCCGGTACCGCTCCAGAAGATCAAGCATCCTGCCCGCTTCGAATGCCGGCATGGTGATAAGGCATCCGCCCTGAACAAGCATGCCCATGACGTTGCAGACGCAGCCGGCCGTGTGGAAAAACGGCATCGCGCTCAAGAGCCGGTCGGAGGCATCAAAACCGGCGCGCGCGCTCATCATCCGGGCATTGTTGATCGTGGAATGGTGGGTGAGCATGGCCCCCTTAGGCGCACCTGTCGTCCCGCTCGTATACTGGATCTGAAGAACATCGTGCGGTTTCGTTGCACTTTGGCGTTCGATCAATTGCGCCAGGCCCACCTGCTCGGCCAGCGACAGAACGGAGGCGAATGGCGCGCCACCGGGGACAGCGTCCCCGCCAAGAACGCCGATGCGCCGCAAATGAGGAAATGCCTTCTCCCCCTCCTTACGTCCGGCAAGAGAATCGGCAACCTTAACGAGGTCCGGCATGAGTGCCGTCAGGGTCGAGCTGATGTCGTGGCCTCGATATTCGCCGACGGTAAAAAGGGTCGTCACCTTGCTCTGCCGGAAGAGATAATCCAGTTCGGCCTTGCGAAGCGCGGGATTGACGGTGACGAGCACGGCTCCGATCTTGGCGAGCGCATATTCCAGCAGCACCCATTCAGGTGAATTCGGTGAAAGTACCGCTACATTGTCACCCGGCATAACGCCCCAGGCGATCAGAGCCCGGGCAAGCTCGTCCACCTTCCGCTTCAGTTCCGCATAGCTCCAGCGGCTAGACGCCTCACCATCATCAAAGATCAATGCCGGGCTGTCAGCGCAAAGGACTGCCTGCTCGTCCAGCAACGCACCGACTGTAATGTCCCGCAATGGAGGGCCGCTCCTGTCGGCCGGCCAGATCGCTGCTGCTTGCGACATCCTGCTGCGTCCCCTCCCGAAATTGTTCGATGGCGAACAATCTTTCCGGACGATATACATCGGATGCTTGTTGTCAACGCGGAGAACGCCATGGCGGAGCCAGTCAGGCATCCACGTCTTTCGACGGACGTGCTCGATCGATCAATCGCGTATAAATTGCGGCTTGCGCAGATCGTAGCCTGGCGCGCCTTCGAGGGGCGCGTCAGCGGTTATGGCACAGCACCGCGCTATCTCGGTCTCATAACGCTCATCGGCGCCAATCCCGGCCAGCCGCAAAGCCGCCTGGCCGAGGCCGTTGCGCTGCAACGATCGAGCCTCGTAGCCATTCTGGACCGCCTGGAAGCTGAAGGGATCGTGGAACGCCGCGGCGACGAAAAGGATCGCCGACTGAAAACCGTCTGGCTTACCCCCTCGGGGCAGAAGCAACTTGAGGAGCTAAGCGTCATCGCCGCCAGGCATGAAGAGCAACTCGGTCGCGGTCTCGATGCCGAGGAACGTGAAAGGATCATAGCCGCTCTGGATCGCCTCATCGAGAACCTTCGCGAAAGCTGATGCCACAATGCGGATGAAGGCCGTGCCGCCTTCGCCGGCGGCAGGGCCGAATTTAACGACGATCAGCCGCTGGACGGCTGAAAGTCCGTTCGCGCTTGGCAGGTGGACAGGCCGATCACCAGCTGATCCTCCGTCTCGCCGCGGTGAACGACATGATTGCACTGCGCTGTTGCCTCGATCCGCAGCGACTGGCCACCAGCCATCTGAGTGATTTCCTCGCCACTTCCGGCCTGCTGCCCGTCTGTCTCGACCGAGCCCGTCTGCACCGTCTCGTCCGGTTGCCCCGCATCGGCACTCTGTGGTGGCTGCACCGCCAATGTTCCGCTCTCGGTAAACTCCGCGGTCACGTTTGCGGCGTCGGTGCCAATCGGCGTAAAGTCGGTAATCTCGATTTCGAGCGAATAGTCCTGCACCGGCTGCCCCTGCATGCCGGACATCATTCCGGCTGCCGCTTGCCCGAGCCGCATCATGTCTTCCTTGTCGAGCGTGACGATGGAGATGCTCTTGCGTTCATCGCCGCGGTAGACCTCATTGCTGACCGTGAAGGTCGCCTCCTCGGCGACGCTATCCTGCGACCACTCGACAAGGCGCTCGAAATCTCCAGCCTCCACCGCCTCGGTCATGTCCTGTTGCATCGTGTCGAAGAAGCTGCGCACTTCTTCTTCCGACAGGCCTTGGCTGGTATTCTGTGCCTGCGCCGCACTGCCGAAAAGAAACAGGCTTGTCGCCGTGCCAAGTAGGACGGCCTTTGAACCTCGTGTCATCCTGCGTCTCCATGATCTGTCCCGAAATGTGCGCCGACGCGCCGATGCCGCCGCCGCACCCAACCGAACAAGAGCCGGAGATGACTGTTCCAAGAATGACCCGGGCTGGGTCAGAGGCAATTCACCCCAAGAGCGGCATCACTCGGCTGCCGCCCTGTTCCATCCTTCTTCGCTGCGCATTGCGTCCACATGCCTGAAGCGCGCGGTTGACGCATCCAGATCGTAGGATCCGCAATAGTTTTCTGCCTCTCGTGCCAGGCTGTCGACGGCCGAAATGATACGCTCGGCCTTCTCATCACAAATCAGATAGCTCAGATTGAGCCGAACCCAGCCTGGCTTTTCAATCTCTCGTCCAGTGCTGATTGCCTGACGAAGCGCTGCCGAACGTGCCTCGTCTATCTCCAGAAGACGATGCGCGTATGGACCCGCACAGGCGCAGCCTCCACGCGCCTGGATGCCATGAACATCGCTCAGCATACGCGTAAAGAGCTGGTGGTGCAGATAACTTCCATCTTCGCGCTTCACACGAAAGGAAAAGATCGGCAGGGCCGGCGCGGATAGATTGCCGAGAAGTTCCATATGCGGATTCTTCCGCCAGGCATCGAGCGCGCGCTCGCGCAGTTCCCGGTTGCGTGTGTCGATGAAGTCCTGTCCAAGTTCTTCCTTGATGAGAAGGACCAGCGCGGCCCGGATATCACCGATCACATTGGGTGTTCCCGCTTCCTCACGCGCGGCCAGGGACGCGGAGTAGTCGTGTGTCCAGGGCGAGACGAAAGTCACCGATCCGCCGCCCGGCATTGTCGGACGCTCTGTACGCACAATCTCGTTGCGCATGACGAGAACGCCCGAGGCGCCCGGCCCGCCTGGAAACTTGTGCGGCGAAAAGACGATGGCATCCTTGGCGCAATCGCTGCCGGCGCGCATGTCCATCGACACATATGGCGCCCCGCCGGCATAGTCCCAGATAGCCACCGCCCCGTGCATTTTCAGACATCGAGTCACAGAATCGGTATCGGTGATGATGCCGGTCACGTTGGAAGCGGCCGAAAAAACGCCGATTTTCAGATCCGCGTCGGCGCGTTCCTTCAACGCCGCCACCAGCACCTCCAGATCAGGCCCGCCACCTTCAGCCTCGGGAATTTCGACGATCTCCGCCCCACTTTCCCGCCATGGAAGAATGTTGGAATGATGCTCGTACGGCCCCATGAAGACCACCGCCCGTTGTCCTGCGGCCACCGTCTCGGCCACCCGCTGGAGACGGACGAGCCTGTTGATGCCGGCGGTGGCGCCCGAACCGGTAAAGATGACGCTGGTCCGTGCATCTGCACGGACGATGCGATGGATCGCACCACGCGCTTGCTCACGAAGGCGGGTGCAGAACGAACCACAATAGGAAGCTTCCGTGTGGCTGTTCGCGTAGTAGGGCAGCACCTGATCGCGCACGAAATCCTCGACCTGGGCCAGCGCCCTGCCCGATGCGACATAGTCGGCATAGATGAGCGGCTTTCGCCCGTAGGGCCCTTCAATCACCGCCGACTCGCCAATGAGCCCGTCGCGCAGCCGCTCCGGCAGGTCCTTTCCTCGCAGGCTCTCGACAAATCTGACAAGCATGTTCTCGCCCATTCACGCTTTCTCCGCTGCAAATCCTTACGGTGATAGCGACAAGGATGGCATGGTTTCGACCAATCATGTTCACAAATCATCTTGCATTACCGGCCATAATCCGATCATTTGACAACATGACAACGCTGAAGATAGATCAATTTGACAGACGCATCTTGAACGAGATGCAAAAGGACGCATCATTGTCCCAGCGCGATCTCGCCGAAAAGGTGGGTCTGTCACAAAATGCCTGCTGGCGGCGATTACGCGCGCTGGAAGAGCAAGGCATCATCCGCGGACGCACCCTGCGCCTTGACCACGAAAAGCTGGGCCTTGGCCTTGTGGTTTTCGTGATGATCAAGACGCGCCATCATTCCGCGGAGTGGTTGCAGAATTTCCGCAGGCATATTCTCGCCATACCGGAAGTGATCGACTTCTTTCGCATCGCAGGAGACTACGATTACATGCTGCGCATCGTGACCAGCGATATGACGAACTACGACTCCGTCTATCAGCGGATTATCGAAAAGGTCGAACTGGAGGCCGTGACCTCCTATTTCGCGATGGAATCGATCGACGAACGCCGTCCCCTGCCGCTCTGAGGCCAGGCAACGCCCCAGGAAATGATTTTCCGCCATGAAAAGGTAGCCGCACGGTCCGCGTTGTCGTAATCGGACATGACCGTTACGAATCTTTCCAGAGACGGAAATCGCCATGCCTTCACACACGCCCACAATGCTCCTGATCCTCGACGGTTGGGGCTGGCGGGAGAGTTCGCAGGACAACGCGGTTCTCCAGGCCAGGACGCCGAATTTCGATCGGCTCTATCATTCCTTCCCGCACGCGCTGCTCAGAACCTGCGGCCCCGCGGTGGGCTTGCCGGAAGGCCAGATGGGCAATTCCGAGGTGGGGCATCTGAATATCGGCGCCGGTCGCGTGGTCATGCAGGAACTGCCACGCATCGACAATGCCATTGAGAATGGTGAGTTCGACGACCTGCTGGAGGCGAGCGGCCTGCCGGAACGGCTGAAAGAGACAGGCGGGGTCTGCCACATCATCGGCCTGATCTCGCCAGGGGGCGTTCACTCCCATCAGGCTCATGCTACAGCGCTTGCACGGCGCCTTGCCGATCGCGGTGTCAGATCCAGAATCCACGCCTTCACGGATGGGCGCGACACGCCCCCGGATTCGGCCAGGGGATACCTGCGCACCCTCGAAGACAGCCTTCCGGATGAGGCGCAGATCGCAACGGTCTGCGGGCGGTACTTTGCGATGGATCGCGACAAGCGTTGGGAGCGCGTGAAGGCAGCCTATGACGCAATGGCACATGCCCGGGGCGTAGCAGTCGCCTCTGCGGAAGGGGCGCTGGACTCCGCGCTGGCAGAAGGAAAAACCGATGAGTTCGTCACACCGGCGGTCGTGGGCGGCTATGCCGGAATGGAGGATGGCGATGCGCTCATTTGCTTCAATTTCCGCTCCGATCGCGCGCGCGAAATCCTGAGCGCGCTCTTGCTGCCCGATTTCAGTGGCTTCGATCGTGGCGCGCGCATCGAGTTTTCCGCAGCCCTGGGCATGGTCTCCTACAGCGCCGAACTCGACGCCTATATGAAAACGCTCTTTGAGCAGCAGAACCTCAAGGACGGCCTGAGCGAAACGGTCTCACGCGCGGGCAAGACGCAAATCCATATGGCGGAAACGGAGAAATATCCCCACGTGACCTACTTCCTGAATGGCGGCCGCGAGCAGCCATTCGAGGGCGAGGACCGGGTGATGGTCCCCTCGCCCAAGGTTGCGACCTATGACCTTCAGCCGGAAATGTCGGCCCCGGAGCTAACCGACGAAGTTCTCAAAGCTCTGGAACGGGATGCCTATGACCTCTTCGTCATCAATTTCGCCAATCCCGATATGGTTGGCCATACGGGCAGTCTTCCCGCCGCTATCAAGGCAGTCGAAACGGTCGACCACGCACTGGGGCGGATCTATGAGAAAGTGAAGAGCCTGGGCGGTGCGATGGTGATTACGGCCGATCACGGCAATTGCGAAATGATGGTCGATCCCGAAACCGGTACCCCGCACACGGCCCACACCCTGAACGATGTGCCGGTTATCCTCGCATCGCCGCGGCGGGCGACGCTTTCCGACGGCAAGCTTGCCGATCTCGCGCCAACCCTCCTCAAGCTCATGGGCATTGCGCAGCCGGAGGCAATGACCGGCACGCCTCTCGTCACCTTCGACGACTGACCCGTACAGCTTCGGGGCGAAATTTCGCGTACTCCGCTCTTCCGAAGGAACCTGCTGCCTCCCCTCTTGTTCGCAGATAGCCGCGGCTCAGCGCCCGGTCTGTGAGACAATAGGAGAATGCCATGTTCTTTCGAACCAACCAGTTCCAGTACAACGCCAAGCCTGACAAGCCTGATCCCGTCTATGCCAAAAAGCTGCAGGAGGTCCTCGGCGGCCAATGGGGCGAGATCAGCGTCATGATGACCTATCTGTTCCAGGGATGGAACTGCCGTGCTCCGGCCAAATATCGTGACATGATCCTTGATATCGGAACGGAGGAGATCGCGCATGTCGAGATGCTTGCTACCATGATCGCGCGGCTCCTTGAGACCTCGCCTGTGGAAGCTCGGGAGGATGCTGCCAAGAACTCCGCCATCGGTGCCGTTCTCGGCGGCTCCCGCCTGGAGGACGTGATCGTCGCCGGCATGAACCCCCAGCACGCTATCGTTTCCGGTCAGGGTGCAACCCCAACCGACAGCGTCGGCTATCCCTGGAATGCACGATACACGATCGCTTCGGGGAACCTGCTTGCAGACTTCCGCTTCAACCTCACGGCGGAATCACAGGGGCGCCTCCAGGTCTGCCGCCTTTACGAAATGACCGACGATCCGGGCGTGCGCGATATGCTGTCCTTCTTGATCGCACGCGACACCATGCACCAGAACCAATGGATCGCAGCCATCGCCGAACTGGCGGAAGATGGTCTCGATATAACGCCTGCGCCCATGAGCTTCCCGCAGGAGAGAGAAAAATCCGAAGTTGCCTATCAGTTCTGGAACTGCTCCGGTGGGACGGAGAGTGAGCAAGGCCGCTGGGCCAAGGGGCCGGCACCGGACGGCAAGGGCGAATTCGAATATCTGGCGGATCCGCAGCCCTTGGGCGAGACCGTAGAGCAACTCGACCCCGGCGACCCGCTTCTTCACGGAACGCCGAAAGAGCCTATGCCCCCGAAGGCGTCATAACGCATCGATTAGCCAATCGGTACGGTCTCAGGAGAGCAGCCGGGGCGCCAGGTGTCCATTTAACAAGTCGTCGCCGTGCACCCAATGGATGCACGGCGCTCTGGCAGGGTCACGCGCCGGCAGGTGCCGGAACTTCATCGCCGCTGCGATGCGTGATCTCCTTGGCCGAAATAAAGGTGTAGAACATCGGCACGACAAAGAGCGTGAACATCGTTCCGATCAGGATGCCGGAAAAGATGACGAGCCCCATCGAATAGCGCGCGGCTGCCCCTGCGCCATCGGCAAAGATAAGAGGCACCACGCCAAGCGACATGGCAGCCGTGGTCATCAAAATCGGACGGAGACGAACCTTTGCGGAAGCGACGATCGCCTCGCGTCGCGAATACCCGTGCAGTTCCCGCTGCTGGTTTGCGAACTCCACAAGCAGGATGCCGTGCTTCGTGATGAGCCCGATCAGCGTGATCAGACCGACCTGGGTGTAGATGTTCAGTGTTCCCAAGCCCAGATTGAGCGGCACAATCGCGCCGAAGATCGATAGCGGGACCGACATCATGATGATCAATGGATCGCGGAAGCTCTCGAATTGGGCTGCAAGCACGAGATAGATGACCACCACGGCCAGCGTAAAGGCGATCAGGATCGTGTTGCCCTGTTCCTTCTCAAGGCGCGACTGCCCGGAATAGTCGATAAAGAAGCTTTCCGGTAGTTCCGCCCGTGCAATCTCCTCGATGGTCTGAAGTCCATCGCCGGTGGTGACGCCCGGCAGCGGCAGCGCCGATATGGTTGCCGAATTGAGCTGGTTGAATTGCTCAATCGAGGCGGGTGCAGCCTCTGTCGAGACAGAGATGACCGCCGAAAGCGGCACCATCTCACCGGTCGTGCTGCGCACGAAGAATTCGCCAAGATCCGAGGGATTCGCGCGATATCGTTGCGGTACCTGCGTAATGACATCGTAGCTGTTGGAATCGCGATCGAATTGGGAAACAGTGCCGCCACCGACCAGAACGCTGAGCGTCGTGCCGATCTGGCTCGCCGGTATGTTCAAAGCCGCAGCGCGTTCCCGGTCAACAGCCACGCTGGTCTGAGGGGCATTGAAGGAGAGCGAGTTCTGCACCACGATGAAGCGGCCGGATGCCTGCGCTTTCTGCCGGATTTCCTCGGCGACTTCATAGACCTGGCTCGGATCGCCGGTCGACTGGATAACGACGCTGATGGGAAGGCCACCG
The DNA here is from genome assembly GCA_029279965.1 of Phyllobacteriaceae bacterium. GTDB lineage: Bacteria > Pseudomonadota > Alphaproteobacteria > Rhizobiales > Rhizobiaceae > Chelativorans. Next base: position 546 of record JAJUHJ010000112.1, on the reverse strand, counting down.
CCGGCGCCCGGCAGGGATGGCGGCGCGAACACAAGCGCTTCCACGCCCGCGACCTTGGTCAGACGCTGCTGAATGTCGGCTTGAATTTCACTCTGCGAGCGCTCCCGCTCGGACCATTCATCGAAAGCCCACAAAGCGATGCCGCTGTTGGTCTGGCCGCCAAAGCCGACAACCGAGAAGTTGGAATCCAGCTCCGGCAGATCTTTGGTCAACTCCCGCATCTGGTCCGTATAAAGGCTGGTATATTCCGTCGTCGCGTATTGCGGCGCCGTAATCAGCGAGAACAGGGCGCCCTGATCTTCTTCCGGTGCAAGTTCGCTCGACGTCTTGAAGAACAGGAAACCGGTGAGCGCCACAAGCGCGACAACGATCATCAGTGTGACGGGCCGGTATTTCAGCGATCCCGAGACGAACCGTTCATAACCGTTTTCAAGGCGCTCGAAGGTACTGTCGACGAAGTTTTGGAAGCGGCTGTGTCCGCCCGCTTTCAGAAGGCGCGCGCTCATCATCGGTGTAATGGTGAGCGCGACGACGCCTGAAATGATG
>JAJUHJ010000111.1 GCA_029279965.1 Phyllobacteriaceae bacterium | reverse complement strand
TTCACCGAATGATGCAGCGTTAGCAGGAGGGGCGAGGCCGTTCCCACAACCTGGCCAAGCATATCGAGTGCGCGCGGACTGGCGACGTGCCCGCTCGGTTCCGCCAGTAATCCGCTGAAAGTGTTGCTCACCTTATATTAGAGCATTATTGGATAGTAATAATGGTTAAGCGTCCGTTAATATCTATGGTTGTAATATGGAAATAGACACGAACATTAAGACGAAGACGAAACGGTGGGAAAGAAAAGAGGCTCATTCAATCCGGACGGATTGACGATAGACTACAAGGCGCTTGGCACGATCAGCATCGACGAACTGGCGCACGCGCTGATCGAGGACATTCAGGCGCTCAAGGACAATTACAATATACGGTACGTCAGGAGGCCGCGGCTGCGGTTTCTGCCGACGGACGAGTATGGTGGCGAGGTACGCGTGCGCCGGCCTGCGGGCGGCACCGTGCGCTACATGGACACGCACCATTATCGACCGGCCTGCAAGGACTACGACCTGTAGCAGCAGACCGGTGCGGACCGGAAAGGAGGGAAGCGGCTTGAAACCCCCTTGCTACATCGGCCTGGACGAGGCCCGGCGCGTGCTCGCGGAGATGGGCATTGAGCTCAACGAGCGGCAGATGAAACGTGCCGCCGACAAGGACCCTCACGGCCGCCGGAAGCTGCCCTTCTTCGTCGATCCCATCGAAGGCAAGCTCAGGATCGAAAAGGGGACGCTGGTACGGATTTATCGCGAGCTGCAAGTAGAAGCCGAAAATAACACCAGAAAAGAATAGTTCTATATTTGTTCTTGATTTAACGTAGTCACTATATAATCATGTTAAATAATGTCAGATATAAGGAAAAGGGTAGGCAGAAAAGGTACGACTTACCAAGTACGATACCCGAGTAAAGCGACGAAATCAGGCTACGCCTATGCGACTTTCCAGACACGGAAGGAGGCGTTGGCATTCGTGGAAAGCGGAAAGACACAGACCCAAAGTGGCATCACGGACCCATCATTCCGCAAAGTGCCCCAAGCCATCGACCGCTGGCTCGACATCTGTGAGAAAGAAGGTACGGACGGAAACGAACCTGTCACCACGTATACGCTCAAAAACTACCGGTACTACGCCGAGTTCATGAAGAGCTATTCTTGGGAGAAGGAGCTTCGCGAGCTCGTGCCGCCCGACGTGGTGGAGTTCAGGTCCTGGCTACTGGCAAATTGTCCCTCGCGCTACGTTGCCCGCAAAACGCTGACCTACTTCCAATCGGTGCTCAATGAAATGGCGCTGCGAGGGCATGTTGCTTCGAATGTAGCCGCGGGGATCAGCATCAGCAGCGGATCGCGCTACCACCAGCCGGTCACGCCCCCGACGGTAGAAGAATTTCATGCGCTGCTCGCAGCCGCGGATCGCCTTGCGAACTCCAAAAACAAGCAGATTGCCAAAGCTTGGGCACGATACAGGCCGATGCTCTACCTGGCGGGAGACACCGGGATGCGTCCCGGCGAGTATCTTGCGCTCCCGCGCTTCAACGTGTTTGACAGCGAGGTGAAGGTGGATCGCGCGGTCGAGCGGAGCGGTCACAAAATCTCTGTCACCAAGACGCCGGCCGGTTGGCGATGGATCGACATCAGCCCTGAGACGGCGGATATGGTGACGCACTACGCTGACAAGGTGGCGCCCAAGAACGACCACGAGTTGGTCTTCCCAACGGTGAGCGGTCGGTGGCAGTCGATCATCAACTGGCGCAAGCTCGGTTTCGCCGCCGCGTGTGAGGAGGCCGGTCTGATGGAAGAAGCGGAAGTGAATGGCCGCACGATCGCGCGCCCCCGTTTTTCGCCTTACGACCTCCGGCACTTCTACGCATCGATGCTCATCGCGCAGCGCGAGAACCTGAAGCGCATTCAGGCCCTGATGGGGCACACTAACATCACGACGACGCTCAACATCTACGGGCATCTTATCGAACGCGCCGAGGCCAGCCAGCAGAAGAAGGTTGGGCTGATATCGAGGCTGGGCGGCGGAATTTCATGTGGCAAATCTGTAGCAAGTCAGCGGGAACCCGCAGAAAATAAAACCTTTGAAACTGCCTTCTAAGCAGTAGGTTGCAGGTTCGAGTCCTGCCGGGCGCGCCATAATAAAATCAATGACTTAGTAGCATATTACGGAAGGAAATCGGGGTTTTCAGGTCATTTTTGCCACAAATCGCACCCCTCGGAAACCCGCAGAAATCCGCCAAAGTCTTTCGCGGTCCGAGATTTCTTGTGGCAAGTCTGTGGCAATTATTACGTAAACCCGAATCCATTCTGCGATCCCTTGCTGCGCCAACAGCAGGCCGCCGCGACATCAAAACCTAATTTTTGCTCGACACGAGAACCTAAAAATGATACAACGCAATAACCTAATGAGAAGGCGGCGCAAAAGCCTAACAGGTGCGCAGCGCAATAACCTAGTCAGGAAGCGAACATGGCGACGCCACGGGAAAAGCTGGCCGAATCCCTTGAGGCCCTGAGAGTGCTTCAGGATCGGGGCGTCGTCGCGATCCGGGCCGCCGACCTTAAACGCGCAGACCGGGAACGTCTGCTCAAGAACGGGTTCCTGCAAGAAGTCATGAAAGGCTGGTACATACCGGCCCGGCCCGATGACGCCGCCGGTGAGAGCACCGCCTGGTACGCCTCGTTCTGGGCGTTCTGCGCCGCCTATCTGCGCGAGCGCTTTGGCAACGACTGGTGCCTGTCACCTGAGCAATCCCTGTCCCTGCACGCCGGAAATCACGTCGTGCCGCAGCAGCTTCTCGTGCGCTCCCCCAAAGGCGGCAACAAGGCCACCGCGCTGCCTTACGGCACGTCCCTTCTCGACGTTCGCGCGGCGATGCCCGACGAGAAAGATATTGAGGAGATCGACGGGCTGAGGCTTTTCTCGCTCCCATCGGCGCTGCTGGCCAGCTCGCCTGGCTTTTTCGAGAACAATCCCACCGATGCCCGCGCTGTGCTTGCGACGATCCGCGACGCCTCGGAAGTGCTGGATCGCCTCCTGGAGGGCGGACACAGCACAATCGCCGGGCGCCTTGCCGGCGCGTTCCGCAATATCGGGCGCGGGCGTATCTCCGATGACATCGCCGGCGCAATGCGCGCCGCCGGCTATACCGTCCGCGAGCAGGACCCGTTCGCAAGCAGGGTCGATCTCGCTTTGCCGCGGCGCGAGACCTCTCCCTACGCGGGCCGCATACGGCTCATGTGGCAGCAGATGCGCGGCCCGATCATCGACAGATTCCCGGCAGCGCCCGGCCGGCCGGGCGACACCGGCGCCTACCTGAAGCATGTTCAGGACGTTTATGTCACCGATGCCTATCACTCCCTTTCGATCGAAGGCTATCGCGTCAGTCCCGATCTGATCGAGCGCGTCCGCAGCGGTAGCTGGAATCCCGACAGCGACGAGCAGGATCGCGAGCATCGGAATGCGCTTGCAGCGCGGGGCTACTGGCTGGCCTACCAAGCCGTGCAGAAGAGCCTTGGCCGGGTGCTGCGCGGCGAGAATCCCGGCACCGTTGCCGATGAGGACCACGGCACCTGGTACCGCGAAATGTTCGCGCCGAGCGTGACATCCGGACTGCTGCGAGCCGCCGACCTTGCAGGGTATCGCAACGGGCCTGTCTTCATCCGGCGCTCAAAGCACGTTCCGCCAAACCGCGAGGCGGTGCGCGATGCGATGCCGGTGTTCTTCGATATGCTGGCTGAAGAAGCCGAGCCATCCGTGCGGGTCGTACTCGGGCATTTTATCTTCGTCTACATCCACCCCTACCTGGACGGGAACGGCCGTACCGGCCGGTTCCTCATGAACGTGATGCTGGCCGCAGGCGGCTACCCCTGGACGGTCGTGCCGGTGCAGCGCCGGGACGCCTATATGGCCGCGCTGGAGGAGGCAAGCGTGCGGCAGGATATCGTGCCATTCGCCGCCTTTCTTGCAGAACTGGTCGATGACGGGCTCCAGGGCAAGCTTGTCGCGGAGGAGCCGCCACGTTGATGCAATCCGCGCAGCCCCGGTGAGAGAACCGAAAGCTTGATTGTGCAGAAGCCCGCCCCGACTCCAGAGCTGAGCGCCCGCATGCGGCGCATCCGCAAGAAGAATACGAAGCCGGAAATGGCGGTGCGGCGGCTGGCCCATCGCATGGGATACCGGTACCGTCTCCATCGCCGCGATCTACCCGGCACCCCCGACATTGTGTTTCCGCGCCTGAGAAAGGCGATCTTCGTGCATGGATGCTTTTGGCATCAGCACGCTTGCCCCCTTGGAGCCAAGAAGCCTTCTGCAAATCCCGATTACTGGCTTCCGAAGCTCGCGCGCAACGTGGAGCGCGACGCCGAAGCCCGCGCGAAGCTCGCGGCAATGGGCTGGGAGGTCCTGGTCATATGGGAGTGCGAGACGCGTGCGCCGGCCCGGTTGCCCCCATTGCTCAAGTCTTTTCTGGGCAGTCCGCCGGCTGCACGGTCGTAGGCCAGGCCGACTTGCGGCAGACGGAAGCTCTCCTGCCGGTGCAACTTTTTGGTGAGCTTTGGTGCATTATTGTGTAGGGTGTGATTCAGGAGCGCGAGGCGGGCGGACAGGGAATGCCGAGAAAAACCAAGGTGAAGCGCTTTACCGTGTCGCTGGAGGCGGCCGAGTACGACGCGCTGCGCCGCATCGCCGAATCCCACCGGCCCCCGCTCTCGCTCCAATACGTCGTCCGCTACGTCGTGCAGAGATTCCTGGATGAGAACAAAGGGAAGCAACTACAACTTGATTTAAAGTAATCTGAGGCAACAGACAGTGGGAGAGCCGCTTCGTTTTATAGATTTATTCGCCGGTCTCGGGGGATTTCACCAGGCGCTGAAGGCATTAGGGCATCAGTGCGTTTTCGCATGCGAGATCAATGACGAACTCGCGAGCCTGTACGAGAAGAATTTCGGTCTACGTCCGCACGGGGATATCAGAGACCTCGACATAGCGTCTGTGCCCGATCACGATATCCTGTGCGCGGGATTCCCCTGCCAGCCTTTCTCCAAGGCTGGAGATCAGCAGGGGCTTCAATGCCCGCAATGGGGCGACCTGATCGACTACCTGATCCGCATCCTGCGGACACATAAGCCCCGCTACTTCATTATCGAGAATGTTCCCAACCTGGTCCGGCACAATCAGGGCAAGACCTGGAGGCGGATCGAGCATCGCTTGCGCCTGGCAGGGTACAGCGTCCGGGATCAGCTTCTTTCGCCGCATCACCTTGGCGTTCCGCAAGTTCGCGAGCGCGCCTTCATCGTCGGCTGCCGTGGAGGACTTGACGGTTTCTCGTGGCCCGAGCGGCTCGATGAGCCGGAACTGTCGATCCACTCCGTGCTGGATCAGGCTCCCACGGAGGCAAAGGCTCTTCCCGAGCAATTCATCAAGTATCTTGAGGCGTGGCAGGAATTCCTCGACCGCTTTCCGAGAGACGAGCAACTGCCGTCCTTCCCTATCTGGGCGATGGAGTTCGGAGCGACCTATCCGTATCTCGACAGGTCGCCCGCAGGCGTCGGCCTGGCCAATGTCGGCTCCTTCAAGGGCAGCTTCGGAAAGCGATTGCGCGGCCTTGGCAGGGAAGAGGTGCTTGCCGCGCTTCCCGCCTATGCCCGCGATCCCGCCAAATCCTTCCCGAAATGGAAGGTCGATTTCATTCGGCAGAACCGCCAGCTTTACAAGCGTCACCAGAAATGGATCGACGAATGGTTGCCCTCGATTCAGGAATTCGCCCCCAGCTTCCAGAAATTTGAATGGAACTGCCAGGGGGAGGAAAGGGACATCTGGCGCTATATTATTCAGTTCCGCGCCTCCGGCATTCGCCTCAAACGGCCGACCACCGCACCTTCGCTTGTAGCGATGACCACGAGTCAGGTTCCCGTTATCGGCTGGGAGCGCCGCTACATGACGATCCGCGAATGCAGCCGGCTTCAGAGCATGGGACACCTGCCACACCTGCCCACCACGCAGACGGCCGCCTTCAAGGCGCTCGGCAATGCCGTCAATGTGGAGGTGGTGCGCGCCATTGCACAGCAACTGCTTCTGGTGCGCCCGACAGAGGAACCGCCGCGCCCGGCCAAGCAACCAGGACGGCAAAGGCGGCGGCGAGTCGTCATGGCAGGGGAGCTTGCTCATGCCGAATGAGCGGACAGCCGGCCGCATAGACAAGATCAGCATCAGGCCGGGCGTCAGCGTCCTCTCCGTCCTCCGGCACCTGAACTACAAGCCGTGGTTCGCGCTCGCCGAGTTCGTGGACAACGCGGTGCAGAGCTTCCTTTCCTCCCGCGAGGAACTGGAGGCGCTTCACGGCAGGGCATTCAAGCTCCAGGTCCGTATCGACATCGAATCGAGCAGACCGGGGCGCATTTCCGTTAAGGACAACGCGGCCGGAATCGCCGCCACCGATTTCCCGAGGGCTTTCCGTCCCGCTGCCGTGCCAACAGACCGCACGGGCCTCTCCGAATTTGGCATGGGCATGAAGAGCGCCGCATGCTGGTTCTCGCCCCGCTGGCATGTCCGCACCAAGGCGTTGGGCGAAGACGTTGAGCGCACCGTGCGCTTCGACGTGGACCGGATCGTTCATGACCAGCTCGAAGAGCTGGGCATCACCGAGAGCACGGCCGACCCGGACCACCATTTCACGGAAGTCGTCCTAGAGGACCTTCACCATGTCCCGGTCAAGAAGACCGTGACTAAAATCAAAGAGCATCTCACAGACATCTACCGGGTTTTCATCCGCGACGGCCTGCTGGAGCTGCGGCTTGGCGACGAGATTCTGACCTATGCCGAACCGGGCGTGCTCAGTGCGCCCTATGTGCGCGAGAAGGGGGGCAAGGCGCGCCTCTGGCGTAAGGACATATCCTTCGATTTCGGAGACGGCCTTGCCGTCGAGGGGTTTGCCGCTCTCAGGGACCCCGGCAATTTTGCGCGCTCGGGCTTTGCGTTGTTCCGCAGAGGCCGTCTGATACAGGGCAGCGGCGATGAAGGATACCGGCCGGGCCTGATCTTCGGGCAGCCGGGCAGCTTTCGCTCGCTGCGGCTTTTCGGCGAGCTGCACCTTCACGGCTTTGAGGTCAGCCATACCAAGGACGGTTTCCGCTGGGACGAGAACGAGCAGCCCTTCCTTGAGCTTTTGAAGGGGCACCTGGATGGGGACGAGCTGCCGCTCCTGCGGCAGGCGGACGGCTATCGCGCGCTCGCGTCAAGGAACGAGCGGCAGGCGGCCGCACGGCAGGCTGTGGACCACGCAGCGCAGGCTATGGAGCGCGGCCTGCCCGAGGTTTTGCCGCGCGTTGCGTCCGAGCCTCCCGTCGAGACGGCGACGCAGGCGCTGGAAGCCCAGGCCACACTCGCGGGCCGGGAGCTGAAGGTCGATTTTCGCGGCGAATCCTGGCTCATCAAGATCGAGCTGACCGACGATCCGGCCGAGAGCCAGTGGCTGTCCGTCAGTGACCAAGCGGCAATCGGCGGGCAGCAGGTGATCGAGATTCGCGTCTCGCTCGCCCATCCGTTTATGGTGAGCTTTGCACAGACGGACCCTGACGACATAGAGGCATTGCTTCGCGTTGCCGGAGGGCTTGCACTTTCTGAAAAGCTCGCCCGCCTGGCAGGGCAGAAATACACGGGGACCATTCGGCGCAATCTAAATGATATTCTGAGGGAGGCGCTGTCAGAGCCGTAAAACGATAAGAATAACGAAAGAGGAAGCAGATGAGACTGGATGACAATACCGCGGTGGTAACGCCGCTTGGCACGCCCGCCGCGCCGGGCGCGAACTGGCAGCCGGAGATTGGACCGGAGGCGACCGGGCTTGTGGACCGCAAGCAGCTACCGGGCGATGGCCGCGATGCCGTGCTGGAAACCGCAGCATCCATTCTCTCGCGCGGCGTCAATCCGCAGGCTCCGCAGGACCATAGCACCGGCCTCGTCGTCGGTTATGTGCAAAGCGGCAAGACCCTGTCTTTCACGACTGCGATCGCGCTTGCCCGCGATAACGGCTATCAGCTCGTCATCGTCGTCGCGGGGATATCGAAGCCGCTGCTTAACCAGTCCACCCAGCGCCTTCGCAAGGACCTGAATGTAGACGACGTTGATGGTCCGCTGCGCTGGGCGATGTACACGAATCCGACCGACGACGAAAACCATCGCCGCTACATATCGGCAGCGCTGGATGAATGGCGCGATCCGCAGGTTCCTGCGCAGGAGCGGGCGACGGTTCTCATAACGGTGATGAAAAATCACCGTCATCTTTCCAACCTGATCGCGCTTGTGCGCCGCCTCAATCTACAGGGCGTTCCCACGCTTATCGTCGATGACGAGGCGGATCAGGCGAGCCTCAACACGCTGGTCAACCGGGGGCGGGAGAGCACGACATACGCAAGGCTGCTTGAGCTTCGGTCCGCCGTGCCGTGCCACACCCTCCTGCAGTACACGGCGACGCCTCAGGCGCCCTTGCTTATCAACATCATCGACTCCCTGTCGCCCGAATTTGTCGAGGTGCTGGAGCCCGGCGAGGATTACGTGGGCGGTGAGGCTTTCTTCGGCGGCCGCCGCGATCTCGTGGCGGTAATCCCGCCGCAGGACATTCCCACCGACGACAACCAGCTCCTAGGGCCGCCGCCCTCGCTGCTGTACGCGCTTCGGCTCTTTCTCGTGGGCGTTGCGGCCGGCCTGAGGCAAGGCCGAAGCCGGCAGAACGCAAACAGGTCCATGCTGGTGCATCCATCCCAGAGAACGGCGCAGCACCTTGAATACCGGGACTGGATCGGCAGGGTATTTGAAGACTGGCACCGGCTTTTGACGGACGTCGGGGCGAACGATCCCGACCGGCGTGACCTGATCGAGGAGCTTCGCGAGGCATATGACGACCTCGCCGTGACCGTTCCAAACCTGACTGACTTCGACGAGATCATGCAATGGATGCCGCGCGCCTTCAGCAAGACGAGCATCGAGGAGGTGAACGCGCGCGGCGGGCCGACGCCCGATGTCGAATGGCAGCGCGCATACGGATGGATTCTGGTAGGCGGTCAGGCGATGGACCGGGGATTCACGGTCGAGGGTCTGACCGTGACCTACATGCCGCGGGGGCCGGGCGTGGGCAATGCCGACACGGTGCAGCAGCGCGCTCGCTTCTTTGGCTATAAGCGGCCCTACCTCGGTTTTTGCCGAATATTCCTTGAGCAGGACGCCCTTAACGCCTTCGAGGAGTATGTGCACCATGAGGAGGAAATGCGCCAGCAACTCCAGCGAGTCTCCACTCTGGCGATGCCGCTGCGGGACTGGAAACGGGCCTTCATCCTTTCTCCCGACCTGAGGCCCTGCCGAAACAACGTCATCCAGTATGACTATGCAAGGGGACGCTACGCCGACCAGTGGTTCCTCGTAAAAATGGTCGAAACCCCCGAGGAGGTTGCGGGCGAGAACGACGCCATCCTGCAAGCCTTTGAGGGCAGTCTTGGCTTTACGCCGGACACGGCTTACCCGTCCGATCAGGCCGCGCAACGGCATATGATTGCCGATAACGTTCCGCTGCGGTCCGTCCTTTCCGACCTGCTTGTTCCCTACCGGGCGGCCGACGCATCCGACACGCAGGAAATGACCGGTCTGCTTCTTCAGCTATCGAAAGCGCTGGAGAACGACGAATCCGAGTCCGCCGTCGTCTACCGGATGAGGCCGGCCTTTAGCGGTGTCCGCGACATTGATGGCGTCGGCCGGATCAGTTCGATCCGCCGCCTGTTCCAGGGACCGACGCGCACCGGAGCCGCTGCTTCGCGTCAATACTCCTACCCCGGCGACATGGCGTTCCGCGATGCAGAGCGCGTG
>JAJUHJ010000110.1 GCA_029279965.1 Phyllobacteriaceae bacterium | reverse complement strand
GGCATTGATGAGCGATTACAGTGTCGCCGAGGCCGCGTCACACACCGTTGTAGTCTCATTTGCGAACGATGTTTTGAGGCCTGCTGAGAGCGGAAATCTTGATATGACGATGAAGTTGGCACCGCTTGGCATGGCAATCTTGGAGGTCCTTAAAGAACTCAAGGATAAGGGTCTTATGCGCCCGGAAATATGGTCTAACGACGCCACGGCTATCGGGAAGATGATGACCCCCGGACCGGAGGCTATCGAATGGGCGAACCGAGTGCTTAGCGATCCAATGGTTTCCGGCAAGGTCCTCGCTAGGAGTAGGATTTTATAGGTCTCGCATTGATCCGGTTGTATGCACCGGAACGTATTCCGGTTGCGTTTTTTTCGTTTCCCCTAAGTGTCTGTTTTATTAGCAAACGAAGCTTGGCTGGGGAACCTGGATTCGAACCAGGACTGACGGAGTCAGAGTCCGCTGTTCTACCGTTAAACTATTCCCCAACGGTGACACCGCCACGCCGGTGCGGTGTGGGCAAAGCTATTTATCGATGCGCCTTTAATAGTCAACCCCGTCGCAATTTTCAATTCCATAACAGCACATCTCGAGGCACGCCGCCTCCTTTCTAAACTCGGGCATGCATCATTTCGAAGTCTGCGCTCTTGGTCAAAGAACCAGTGCCTGCTAGTCTGCCATACGATTAGAGAACGTGAAGCGTGGCAGTGTGCCCCGGAAGGCGGCGCGCGGCGCGAAAGGAAACCACGGTGGACGACCAGAGCGAAGGTGACGCGCCACCGGTCGCAGAACTGTCTTGCGATCACCTGTCGGCCGGGGGCAGCATGGCCGAACCGCTTCAGGAGCCGCTGATTGCTCCTGCCTTTCCTGTAGTGCCTCCTCCCTCTCCGCCGGGGCCGAAACGCAAGCGCAGGCGAAGGCGCCGCCGCGGCGTGTTCGTGCGTGAAGGAGGCGCGACGGATACAAAGCAGCCGCCATGCGTCGAGCCGCCAGCGCAGCCATGTGAGAAGAGCGATTCACTTGCGCGTTCAGGAAGGGCGTATGCTGCGCGCCTCTCCTTCAAAGAAGCGTCCGAGCGACATTACGCCGCCCTCGATCTCGGCACAAACAATTGCCGCCTTCTCGTCGCCGTTCCCACCCGTCCGGGGCGCTTTCGTGTGGTCGACGCCTTCTCCCGCATCGTCCGCCTTGGAGAAGGCCTGGCGGTAAGCGGCCGGCTGGGAGAGGCGGCGATGGACCGCGCTGTTGAAGCACTTGCCATATGCGCCGAAAAACTCCAGGGGCGCTCATTGCGCGGCGTGCGCATGATCGCCACCGAGGCCTGTCGCTCGGCCGAAAACGGTGCGCACTTCATCGAGCGTGTGCGCCGGGAGACCGGGCTTGAGCTGGAAGTCATAGACCGTCGCACCGAAGCGCGCCTTGCCGTGTCGGGATGCAGTTCGCTGGTCACGCGCGAGACGGACGGCCTGGTGCTGTTCGACATCGGGGGAGGCTCTTCGGAGATTGCGCTCGTCGACCTGTCGCGGCACAGAACCCCCCGGATTGCCGACCACATCGTGTCCTGGACCTCGCTGCCCACGGGCGTTGTCTCCCTTGCCGAACGCTATGGCGGAAGGCATGTCACGCGCGACATCTTCGAGGCGATGGTGGATGACGTGTCCGGAATGATCGCCCGTTTCGATGGCAGCAAAAGCCTTGCCCACATCGTCGGCAGCAGCCGCTTTCATCTGCTCGGCACCTCTGGCACGGTCACAACGCTCGCTGGTGTCCATCTCGGTCTGAAGCGCTACGACCGGCGGCGCGTCGACGGCCTGTGGATGGATCGCGCATGTGTCGACCGGATGGTCGAAACCATTCTCGGCTGGGACTTCGATGAGCGGAAGGCCAATCCCTGCATCGGTTTGGAAAGGGCCGACCTGGTGCTTGCCGGCTGCGCTATCATGGAGGCGATCCGCCGCCAATGGCCCGCCGAGCGTCTGCGCGTTGCCGACCGCGGATTGCGAGAAGGCATGCTCAACGAGATGATGGCGCGCGACGGCGTCTGGAGGCGCAATCGGCGGCACGGAAAGCAGCCGGCATGAGCCGTGAGCGGAAGGCGGGGACCGGCGCGCGCGCATTGAAGACGCGCGTAAAGAAGAAGCGCGGGCTGAAAAACTCCTCCCGCCGGTGGCTGGAGCGGCACCTGAACGACCCGTATGTGCACCGAGCCAACGCCGAGGGCATGCGCTCCCGCGCCGCCTACAAGCTTTCCGAAATCGATGACCGGCATCGGATTCTGGGGCCTGGCATGAAGGTGATCGATCTGGGTGCGGCGCCGGGCGGCTGGAGCCAGGTGGCGGCCGCCAGGGTAAAGTCGGACGCGCAGCATCCAAGCGTTGTGGGCATCGATTACCTGGAGATGGACCCGGTGCCGGGTGCGGCCATCCTGCAAGCCGACTTTCTGGATGAGGACGCACCAGAGCGCCTGATCGCGGTGCTGGGCGGGCCACCCGATGTCGTTCTTTCCGATATGGCAGCACCGACAACTGGCCATCGCCGCACGGACCATTTGCGCACCATGCATCTGTGTGAGGCGGCGGCGGATTTTTCCATTTCGGTGCTGCGGCCGGGCGGGCACTTCCTCGCCAAGACGTTTCAGGGCGGCGCCGAGGCTGAGCTCTTGACGCGGCTGAAGCGCAATTTCCATTCCGTCCACCACGTCAAGCCGCCGGCCTCGCGAGGTGAATCGGTCGAGCTCTACTTGCTCGCAAAGGGTTTTAAAGGCAGCGCGGATCAAACCGTGGAGGATTGAGCCGCCCGCTCGGCGGCAATCGGGAACCGAAAGTCACTCCGCCGGTTCTGTACCGCACGGAGAGAAAGAATGGCGCGTTCCGATAAAGATGCGGTTCCTGCCGCCTATCGCTGGGCCGGCTATATGCTCGGCTTCTCCATCGGCGGTTTCTTCGATGGCATTCTGCTGCATCAGGTTCTTCAGTGGCACCACCTGCTTGCCGGCTTGCAGGGAGGCCGCTTCGCCGATCTGCGCTTCCAGATCCTGGCCGATGGGTTGTTCCATCTGGCGATGTACCTCATCGCCCTTGTTGGCTTTTTTCTCCTATGGCGGTCGCGCGGCACATTCGCTCTCTGGACAGCCGATCGCCTGCTGCTGGCCAACGCACTGATCGGGTTTGGTGCCTGGCACATCCTCGACGGGATCGCATCGCACTGGCTGCTCGGGATTCACCGCATCAAAATGGATTCCGACATGCCGCTCTTTTGGGACCTGTTGTGGTTTGTCGTCTTCGGGGTGGCATTTGTTGCCGCCGGCTGGCTTATACGTCCGGGGGGTGGCACACCTCGGCGGCGAAACGGAGCCGCACCCGCGGCACTTGTCGCCCTCGCCATTCTGACCGGTGCTGGCGCAGCCCTCCCGCCCAACGCGAATTCGACCGTGCTGGTGGTGTTCCGGCCAGGCCTGCCGCCCGAACGCGCAGCCTCCGCGCTGGCTAGCACAGGCGGACGGCTGGTCTGGTCCGACCCTTCGGATCAGGTATGGGCAGTATCGCTGCCCGACGACGCCCGCCTGCTCGACCTTTATCGCAACGGTGCGCTGCTGGTCGGCGGTTCGTTCCTTCCGGCCGGCTGCATCAATTGGACACGGGTTTAAGCGCGGGGAACCGTATGCTGTGACGCATTCATGCTTTTCATCACGCCACGAACATGTTACGAGCCAGCGCCAATCCTGAAAGGGAATCACGTCCCGCGTGCCCGCTTCTTCCGTGAAGCGGAGCCGCCCATCCCTCGTTTCCATAGGATCGGCCATGGCTAGAATAGTAGAAACCGCAACCGGCGCCGAGGCGCTCACCTTCGACGACGTGCTGCTGCAGCCGGGGCATTCGGATGTCATGCCGGGCCAGACGGACATCAGCACCCGCATAGCCGGTGACATCGATCTGAACATCCCGATCCTCTCGGCCGCTATGGATACAGTGACGGAGGCACGGCTGGCCATTGCTGTGGCCCAGGCAGGCGGCATCGGCGTCGTTCATCGCAATCTTTCCCCGGCGGAGCAGGCCGAGGAAGTCCGACAGGTCAAGAAATTCGAGTCGGGAATGGTGGTTAACCCGGTCACCATCGGGCCGGACGCCACACTGGCCGACGCCCATGCACTGATGAACGCACACAATATTTCCGGCATCCCGGTGGTGGAAAACGGCGGCCCCGGTGGCCACACGACGGGCCGGCTCATCGGCATCCTGACAAACCGCGACGTCCGCTTTGCCTCCAATCCCGCGCAGCCCGTCCGCGAGTTGATGACCAGTGACAATCTCATAACGGTGAAGGAAGGGGTGAGCCAGGATGAGGCCAAGCGCCTCTTGCACACACACCGTATTGAGAAGCTTCTGGTGGTGGATGAGGCGGGCAACTGCGTCGGCCTGATTACGGTTAAGGATATAGAAAAGTCCCAACTCAACCCCCATGCCGCCAAGGATGCACAGGGCCGGCTGCGCGTTGCCGCCGCGACGAGCGTGGGCGATGATGGTTTCGAGCGGGCGGAACGGCTAATCGACGCCGGCGTGGACCTGCTTGTGATCGATACGGCTCACGGCCATTCACAACGTGTCCTGGATGCCGTCACGCGTGCCAAGAAGCTGTCGAACGCGGTGCGCATTCTTGCTGGGAACGTGGCGACGGCAGACGGCACGAAGGCGCTGATCGACGCGGGCGCCGACAGCGTGAAGGTGGGCATTGGCCCCGGCTCCATCTGCACCACGCGCGTTGTCGCCGGTGTCGGCATGCCGCAGCTTTCGGCCATCATGGAGGCGGCTGAAGCCGCCGCCGCGGCCGGTGTTTCGGTGATCGCGGACGGCGGCATCAAATATTCCGGCGACCTCGCCAAGGCACTCGCAGGCGGTGCCGACGCTGCGATGATAGGATCGCTCCTGGCCGGGACCGATGAAAGTCCCGGCGAGGTCTTTCTCTATCAGGGGCGCTCATTCAAGGCATATCGCGGCATGGGTTCTGTAGGCGCGATGGCGCGTGGCTCGGCGGATCGCTATTTCCAGGCAGAGGTGCGCGACACGCTTAAGCTGGTGCCCGAAGGCATCGAGGGCCAAGTGCCCTACAAAGGTCCGGCTGGCGGCGTTCTGCACCAATTGACGGGCGGGCTACGCGCGGCGATGGGGTATGTTGGCGCCCACACGATTGCGGAGTTGCAGGAAAAGGCGACTTTCGTGCGCATTTCCGGCGCAGGGCTGCGTGAGAGTCATCCGCACGACGTGACGATTACCCGCGAGAGCCCGAATTACCGGGGCGCGAGTTAGGAAACCTTCTATTCCGCATAAAGCGCCCTTTGTGTCCGGACGGACGCACCACGCTGTACCAATCGGCCCGGAAAGTGGTTTCAGGGCCAGTTGGATTGAACATCTGTTGCGATGAAAGAGCAGCCCGCCTTCAAGCCTCAGCCTTCTCCACGGCTGAAAGATCGCTTTCGTCGAAGACGCCGGCCTTGTAAGCCAAACCCGCCGCCGCGCCGCCGATCAGAGGAGCGACGATGAAGAGCCAGAGCTGCGCCATTGCCGTGCCGCCGGAGAACAATGCCGGGCCGATGGAACGCGCCGGATTGACCGATGTGCCGGTGACGGCAATGAGGCAGATATGAATTGCCGTTAGCGTCAGCCCGATTGCAAGCCCTGCCAGAACCGTCGAATGTTTTTCCGATGTTACACCGAGAATGACCATGACGAAGATGAAGGTGGCCACGACTTCGGAGATAAACGCCGCGCTTGCCGAATAGCCTTCCACCGGATCCCAGCCATTCGCGGCCAGACTGGCCGGCGCTCCGGTTGCGGAGCCTGAGGCGATTATCCAAAGCACCAGCGCACCCAGGACACCGCCGATGACCTGCGCCGCCATGTAGGGTGCAACCTCCTTCGACGGCAGACGGCCGGCAAGAAACATGCCCAACGTCACCGCGGGGTTGAGATGCGCCCCGGATATGGGCCCGACCGCATAAGCCATCGCCACGACCGCGATGCCGAATGCCATGGCGATTCCCAGTGCACCGCCGGAAGGAATGAGTTCCCCGAAACCTCCGATGACGACGGCTGCACAGCCGATGAAAACCAGACAGAACGTACCGAAAACTTCTGCGAAATATGCCTTCATGATGCGAATCACTCCGTGATGCGATTGCCTATGTCAGAATTCTACAACTTTTCCGGGAGGGCAACATTGTTCTTCCACGAACGAGCAGTCACAGCGAGATCCCATGTGCAGAATCGTAAGGGCTCCGCGACAAGATTGGCGACGGCGAAGGCTTGACCGAACCACACAGCAGAGCGGTCAGCGCAGAGTGCGTTACGAGCCGCGAACCGTTCAATTAAGAGGCCGAGTGGCCCATTTTTCGATGCCGGCGTCGCGGATGTGCGCGATGGACGACAGCCCCTGCTCCGCGGCGTAGGCATCAAGGCCGCGGACGATGCGTGCCGCAAGGCCCGGGCCTTCAAAAATCATGCCGGTATAAAGCTGCACCAGATCGGCCCCCGCGCGCAGCTTCTCCAGCGCCGTCTCGGTTGAATGGACACCGCCAACGCCGATAATCGGCAAATCCGGGCCAACCAGCCGGCGAATCTTCGCAAGAACGATGGTCGAGCGCTCGAAGAGCGGTTCACCGGAAAGCCCCCCTGCCTCGCCTGCTGACGGATCGTCAAGACCGGTTCGTGCAAGCGTGGTGTTGGAGACGATGAGCCCTTCCACCTTTTTGCCGATGACTTCGGCAGCGATATCAGCCAGGTCGTCCTCGGAAAGATCGGGGGCAATTTTCAGGAAGAGCGGCACCCGGCGTCCGTTCCCGGAAGCCTCTTCTTCACGTACCTTCATCACGCGGGAAAGAAGCATGGACAGGCTTTCGCGGCCCTGCAAATCCCGCAGGCCGGCCGTGTTCGGTGACGAGATGTTGACCGTGAGATAGGAGGCGATACCAGCAAAGGCGCGCACGCCCTGCTCGTAATCGGCAATGCGGTCGTTGCTGTCGCGATTCGCACCGATATTGATTCCGATGATGCCATTCCGGTCAGAACCGCCACGGAGCCGGGCAAGTGCCGCCGCATGGCCTTCATTGTTGAAGCCAAGCCGGTTTATGACCGCGCGATTGCTTTTCAGCCGGAAAAGACGCGGCTTTGCATTGCCCTCCTGGGGTCTCGGCGTGACGGTGCCGCACTCGGTAAAACCAAATCCCAGCCGCAGCACCTCATAAGGCACCTCCGCATTCTTGTCGTAGCCGGCAGCGAGCCCAATGGGGTTTGGAAAATGCAGGCCGGCCACTTCAACCGCCAATCTTCGACTCGCCGCGGGAGGTATCGGACATATCGGCAGGCCGGATTTCAGGGCCGCTATCGAAAGCGCGTGTGCGCGCTCCGGATCGAGCGAGAAAAGCAATGGCATTGCGGCGCGGTCGAACAAGCGCATCATGGTTCCAGCGCCGGGAAAATGTGCACACCATCGGCCCCGAGTGGCAGGGGCTTGACCCAGCGCACTGCTGCCAAGTCAAGTGGCGCGTAAAGATGCGGAAAAAGGTGGCCACCGCGTGAGGGCTCGTATTTCAGCGATGCCCCCAGAACGTCCTCCTCCACCGCAATCAGCAGAAGATCGCCCTGACCCGAAAAATGCTTGGCCGCGGTCTCCGGCGCCTGGTCGGCAGTGGAAAAATGGATGAACCCATCAGCAAGATCCACCGGCGCGCCGGCGAAGACACCCTCCCGCTCTGCTTCGAGCCAAAGTGCGGATGGACAAATCTTGTAAATCAATTTCGGCATGATCGCGCTATAATGCGAACCGTCAGCGAGCGGAAGTGCGCGTCGTTGCCAAATGCGGTTTTGCACCCAATTTCAGGCCTAATGGCTGTTTGCGGGCGAACCATGCTTAGGAGTCAACCTATGCGAGCAGAGATTACCATCGCCGGCCTTTGCGTTCTCCCACTTCTTGCGAGCAGCGCATCCGCGCAGAACGAAGAACGTTACCGGCTCGAGCGTACAGACGACGGCTATGTACGGATGGACACGCAGACAGGCACCATGACGCTGTGCCGGGAGCGGGAGAGCGAACTCGTCTGCCAGCCTGCAAGCGAAGAGCTGCAGGAAGCCCCTTCCGACATGGATCTTCTGCGCGAACGGGTGGAGGAACTTGAAGAGCGGGTAGAGGCACTTGAGGGAGGCGACAGCGCGGTGCCTCTCGAAGAGGAATTCGAGCAGACGCTCACCCTGATGGAACGCTTCTTCCGCCGCTTCATCGACATCGTGCGCGGCCTGGAAGAAGAGGAGCAGCAAGCACCGGAGCCTGCGCCCACGGATAGGACCTGACCGGGGCTTTGTCCGCCTCTTTTATGCAAGACGAAATCAGCGGCAAATGAGCCAATACCTTGCAACGCGGCCGATCCGCGCATAATTGTTGTGGCCCGCTCTAGAAAAATGTCACCAAGTGAGCGGGATTTCGGGGGAGAGTTCCTTGGCGGGTTACCGTTTCGTGGTTGCTGATGACCATCCTTTGTTTCGGGGCGCGCTGCAGCAGGCCTTAAGAGCGCTGGATGCCGACTGCGTTATTCTGGAAGCTGAGGATTTTGAGAGCGTAAAGACGCTGGTTGCAGCGGACGACGATATTGATCTCATCCTGTTGGATCTCGCTATGCCGGGCGCCAGCGGCCTTTCCGGTTTGGTCACACTGCGCGGTCTTTTGCCCGCCGTTCCCATCGCCATCGTTACGGCTTATGATGATCCAGCAACGATCCGCCGCGCATTAGAACTCGGCGCATCCGGCTTCATCTCGAAGTCGGCCCGCATGGAAGAGTTGCGCGAAGCGATGCGATCCGTGCTTGAGGGCAGCATCTATACGCCCGACGGCATCGATCTCGGCGAGGAACAAGACACGGAAATTTCCGATATCATCAGCCGCATTCGCACGCTGACGCCACAACAGACGCGCGTTTTGGGGATGCTCGCCGAGGGCTTGCTCAACAAGCAGATCGCCTACGAACTGAACGTATCGGAGGCGACCATCAAAGCCCATGTCTCCGCAATATTGCAGAAATTGAGGGTCGACAGCCGCACGCAAGCTGTCATCCAGCTTTCGCGTATCGGCTCCGATGCGTCGTCATCTCGCCAGACCTGAACTTAACGTCGCAGCATGCCGCCAGCGACCGGATACACCCGCTCTTGGCCCAGCATATAGGCGGTGAGCTGCTCACGCTGAAAGAGACCGGCAAATGCCCGGTCGAGCACGTTGAGGCTGCCGGCCAGGCTGCCGAAGGCCGGCATGACGAGGCGTGTGCCATCGCAAGCAAAGCAGGCGCGGCGCACCGAACGCCCGCGCCGCACGATGCGCGCGCCCGGGTGCAGATGCCCCGCAATCTCGCCTTTCGCGCCGAGTGCAGGCTCGTGCCGGAGAATGAGGCTCGAAAGCGCCAGCTCGGAAACCCAGCTGCCGGGCAACCCTTCAGGCGGAGCGGGATCGTGATTGCCAGCGACCCAATACCATTCGCGCCCCTTCATCAGCGCGATCAGGTGCTGGCGAATAGGGTCTGGCAGCCGCCCCGCACCACCGCGATCATGGAAACTGTCCCCCAGGCTGACGACAGCTTGAGGCCGGTATCTCCCGATCACAGCACTGAGGCGCTTGATCGTCGCGAACGTATCGTATGGCGGCAGGAAGCTGCCCCGACGCGCATAGGACGAGCCTTTTTCCAGGTGCAGGTCCGAGACGATGAGCAGCTGATCTGCGGGAAGGAAAAGCGCGCCTGACGGATCGCAGACCGCACGCTCCTCCAGAATGGACACCTCCACCACTTCACCGACGGCCGCAACTTTCTCTATCACGCTCATGCGCTGCCCACGGCCTCCGCAATCAGGCTATCCGCCGCTTCGCCCAGGAGCGACTCATTGGCG
>JAJUHJ010000109.1 GCA_029279965.1 Phyllobacteriaceae bacterium | reverse complement strand
GCGCTACGGGATCAACCAGAAGACCGTCGCCAAATGGAAGAAGCGCACCTCATCGGCCGACCAGCAGACCGGGCCGAGAGAGACGCGCTCGACGGTGTTGTCGCTTGAGGAAGAGGCGGTCATCGTGGCCTTTCGCAAGCACACGCTCCTGCCGCTGGATGATTGTCTCTATGCCCTTCAGCCGACGATCCCGCACCTAACACGCTCCTCGCTCCATCGCTGCCTGCAATTTCACGGCATTTCCCGCCTGCCCGAGATCGAAGGCGACAAGCCAGGCAAGAAGAAGTTCAAGCGCTACCCGATCGGCTATTTCCACATCGACATTGCCCAGGTGCATGCCGGATTTGGGAACTGAACAGGAGAAAGGCGCAGTGCGTATCGGCAATACGGACAGGCCTTTCGACGCATTCAGGGCACAAATCCGCCGCGTCCCGGAGGGATATGGCGAAAATCATCCATCTTCGCGTCGCCGGCCCTTGAAAGGGGATAACCCTTCCTGCGAACCGGCTGCTAAAGCTGGTTTATTTTCGCTCATACCACGCGCCAAATCCTAATTGTCCAAACGGCCTAGACCCGCTCCAATGCGAGAGCGATTCCCTGGCCAACGCCAATGCACATGGTGGCGAGTGCGCGTTTTGCCCCACGCTCCCTCAGTTCGAGCGCAGCAGTGCCCGAGATGCGCGCCCCGGACATCCCAAGCGGATGACCGAGCGCGATCGCACCGCCATTGGGATTGACGAAGGGCGCATCCTCGGCAATGCCGAGATCCCGCAACACGGCGATGCCTTGTGAGGCAAAAGCTTCGTTCAGTTCCACTACGTCGAAATCCGAAGGCTTGAGGCCGAGACGGGAACAGAGCTTCTTCGATGCCGGCGCCGGTCCCATCCCCATGATGCGTGGGGGAACGCCTGCCGTTGCGCCGCCAAGGATGCGGGCGATGGGCGTAAGGCCGTGTTTCTTCGCAGCTTCTTCCGAAGCGATGATGAGCGCCGCTGCCCCGTCATTGACGCCGGAAGCGTTGCCTGCCGTTACGGTGCCATTTTCGCGGAAGGGCGTGGGCAGTTTGGAAAGCTTTTCCACCGTGGTGCCAGGTCGTGGGTGCTCGTCTTTCTCGACGAGAATCGGCTCGCCCTTGCGTTGGGGAATGGTGACGGAAACGATTTCCTTGGCCAGCCTGCCATTCTCTTGCGCGGCGACGGCCTTTTCCTGGCTGCGCACGGCAAATGCATCCTGATCGGCGCGGCTGATATCAAAGTCCGCGGCCACGTTCTCGCCGGTCTCGGGCATGGAATCGAAGCCGTACTGCTTCTTCATCAGCGGGTTGACGAAACGCCAGCCGATTGTGGTGTCGTAGATTTCCGCATTCCGGGAAAAGGCTGTTTCTGCCTTGGGCATGACGAAGGGGGCACGGCTCATGGATTCCACGCCACCGGCGATCATCAGGTCGGCCTCGCCCGCCTTGATGGCGCGCGCGGCGGTTGCCACCGCATCCATCCCGGAGCCACACAGGCGGTTGATCGTGGTGCCGGTCACCTCTACGGGAAGGCCCGCCAGGAGCAGCGCCATGCGTGCCACATTGCGGTTGTCCTCGCCTGCCTGGTTAGCGCAGCCATAAACAACGTCCTCGACCGCCGCCCAGTCGAGGGAGGAGTGACGCTCCATCAGCGCCTTGAGCGGGATCGCCCCCAGATCGTCGGCGCGCACCGAAGACAGTGCACCGCCGAAACGGCCAATGGGTGTGCGCACATAATCGCAGATATAAGCTTCAGCCATGCTTTTCCTGTCCTGTCGCTTTTGGGGGCCGCCGTCGAGACGCGTCGTCAGCCGGCCTGGCCTTTGTGGGCAGCCTCCGTGCGTGCCTTCAGGTCACGCAGTGTCTTCAGTTCCAGTTCGCTCGGCGCCGGCGTTTCTTCCAGCGTGTCGGCGAATTTCACTTTCCAGCCGCACGTCTCCTGCACCATCTCGCGGGTAACGCCCGGATGCATAGAAACGACGGTGAATTCCTTCGTCTCCGGATCGGGCTTCCAGATAGCAAGGTCCGTAATCAGCAGTGTCGGCCCCTTGGTTTCGATGCCGAGCTTTTTTCGCTGGTCGCCGCCATCGCCGTGGCCGAAGGAGGTGAAGAAGTCGATCTTTTCCACCATGCCGCGCTTGGACTGGGCCATGGTGATATAGACCTCCTGAGAGGAGGAGGCGATTTCCGGAGCGCCGCCGCCACCTGGAAGACGCACTTTCGGTGTGTGATAGTCGCCGATGACGGTGGTGTTGATGTTGCCGAACCTGTCGATCTGCGCCGCACCCAGAAAACCGATGGTGATGCGCCCGCCCTGCAGCCAGTAGCGGAACATTTCCGGCACCGAGACGGTGGTAAGAGCCGTGTCGCACAACTCGCCGTCACCGATCGAAAGCGGCAGCACGTCCGGCGCTGTGCCGATGGTGCCCGATTCGTAAATCAGCGTGATGTCGGGCGCATGGGTAAGGCGCGCCACATTGCACGCGGCAGAAGGTGCGCCGATGCCGACAAAGCAGACGTCCTGGCTGGTCAGTGCGCGCGAGGCAGCAATCGTCATCATCTCGTTGGGGGTAAAATCGTTCATTTCGCCACCCTCAGTTTCTCGACGCGGACGGCAAAGTCTTCCGCCTTTGCCTTCAAAACATTATCCTCCATCCAGGCTCTGAAACGATCGCGGTCGGCTGATACGTCGTCCCACTCCAGATAGGAGGCATTGTCGCGGTCGTAATATCCGTGCGTATAGGAAGGATGAGCACCGCCCGGCACTTCCGCAATCGCGGTTATGGTCCAGTGCGGCAGAATGCAAAGGTTGGGATGAGCATCCGCGAAGTCCTCAACCACCTCCTCCACCGTAACAACGGCGCGCTTGGCGGCGAGCGCTGCTTCCTTCTGGATGCCGATGATTCCCTCGATCAGCACATTGCCCTTCTTGTCGGCCTTCTGCGCATGGATGAAGGTGACGTCGGGACGAACCGAGGGGACGGCGGCAAGCTTCTCTCCAGTGAAGGGGCAGGTGACGGACTTGATGTTCGGATTGACCTCCGGCAGTCCCGCCCCGCGATAACCCCGCAAGGCTGCAAATGGCAATCCGGCCGCGCCCGCCTCATAGGCGTTGGCCATTGCGGCATGGGAATGTTCTTCCACCTCCACTGAACGCGGCCAGCCATTTTCCACCGCATCACGCACACGGCGCAGCAGACCAACGCCCGGATTTCCCGCGTAGGAGAAAAGCAGCTTCTTCGCCATGCCCATCCCGACCATCTGATCGTAGACAATGTCCGGGGTCATGCGGATGAGTGTCAAATCCTTGAAACCCTGCCGGATCGCCTCGTGGGCAGCGGCCGTGGGGATGAGGTGGGTGAAGCCTTCGAAGGCGGCCGTATCGCCATCCTTCAGATTTTCCCGCACCGCCTGTTCCAGCGGCATGAAGCGCGCCATCATCGTCCTCCAAATGTTCGTATTGCGAACATAAGTTTTGTATGCGATACACAGATAGATGAGCGAGCGCATTGAGTCAATGGAAAGCAACCGTGAGGCGTCACGCGATCTGGTTGGGTCGCTGGTAAAGGGAATTGGCGTGATCGAAATTCTGGCGGCGGCGCCTTCCGGTTTGCGGCTGACGGAAGTGGCGGAGGCCGCGGGGCTGACGCGCGCGGGCGCGCGCCGCCTGCTTCTCACGCTTGTTGCGGAAGGTTATGCGCGGCAGGAGGGGCGCAATTTCCTGCTCTCATCCAAGCTTCTCTCGCTCGCACGTGAATGGCTCGGCGGCTCATCGCTATGGGCCTATGCGGAGCCGGTCATGCGCGAGGTCTCCCAGGCGCTTGGAGAGTCCTGCTCGGCGGCCGTGCGTGAGGGCGAAGATGTGGTTTATGTAGCACGCGTGGCCGGGCGGCGGATTGTGTCCGTCTCACTGTCCGTTGGTGCTCGCCTCCCAGCCTATTGCACGTCCATGGGACGGGTGCTGCTTTCAGAGCTGGATGACGCCGAACTCGCCCGTTTTTTCCGCCAGGCGACGATCCGCGCCAACACGCCCAAGACCATTACGGACAGGCAGGCGCTGACGGCCAGCGTCGCTGAGGTCCGGCGGGCAGGTTATGCCATCGTCGACGAGGAACTGGAGCTCGGTCTGCGCTCGATTGCCGTACCTGTGCGTGCGCGAGACGGACATATTGTGGCTGCGATCAACGTTTCCACGCAGTCTGCGCGTTTTTCCTGTGACGAGATGCGTCGCGTCATCCTCCCGCCGCTTCTCGAGGCGGCTTCCAAAATCGAGGATTTTGTCGCTCTTCACTAGACGTTTGCCGATCACGCTACGCTCCTGGAATCTTCATCCCTTTGCTCACCTTCCAGCATCTCCCGCATTTTGTGGGCGAGGCGCTCCTGAAGGCGGGCATGCATGATTTTCTCCCAGCTCTCGTCGTCGGCGGAAAGTGCATGCGGCATGGCGAGCAGCGTGTCGACGACGGACGTTGTCTCGTCATTCGCCAGCAGGGCCTCAATGTCACTGTCCGCCTTTTCGTCAACCATCCCGGGCTCTCCGATTCACGGCGCGAATCTGCCCTCCAATCCTGACTGGATGAAGGCAGTGGGATGAAGATTTGACGACAAGGCTATGGGGAAATAGGCCCGCTAGCGCGCCCGCGCCTTTTAGGACGCATAAGGACGCGCTATCCAATTGAATCTACGCATCGTGCCTTCGGAAAATCGATTGATTTTCGAGCCGATCTTGTAAAACCGGGCCGGATGTGCCGAAAGCGCGCCCAGGCTATACGTATTTGTTCACAATGTTCTCCAGCTTTTCTTGCTGGCCCGAGCGGGGATGGGGATCGGTGCCCTCGCGCGAAACACGTTCGGCGATCTCTTCCAGAGTCCGCTCCCCTTTCAGCATCGCTTGCGCCTCCGCATCCTTCCAGCCCGCATAGCGCTCTTCCAGCGGCATTTCGAGCGCCCGATCCTCGATCATCCGGGCAGCGGCCTTCAACCCGCGAGCGCAGACGTCCATCGCGCCGACATGAGCAGCGATCAGGTCCTCCGGGTCGAGAGACTGACGGCGCAGCTTGGCATCAAAATTCGTTCCGCCGGTGGTAAAGCCTCCGGCTTGCAGAACGTAGTAATAGGCAATGGCCACCTCGGGCACATTGTTGGGAAACTGATCGGTATCCCAGCCTGACTGGTAGTCGTTCCGGTTCATGTCGATGGAGCCGAAAATGCCGAGCGTGGCCGCGAGGGCCAGTTCATGCTCGAACGAATGGCCGGCAAGAATCGCGTGCCCCTGCTCGATGTTGACCTTCACTTCATTTTCAAGCCCATACCGCTTGAGGAAGCCATAGACGGTGGCGACATCATAATCGTATTGATGCTTTGTCGGCTCCTGCGGTTTCGGTTCGAGCAGGATCGTGCCTTCATAGCCAATCTTGTGTTTGTACTCGACCACGAGATTAAGGAAGCGCCCGAGCTGGTCCAACTCGCGGCCCATATCGGTGTTGAGTAGCGTCTCGTAACCCTCGCGTCCGCCCCACAGAACGTAGTTCTCGCCGTTCAGCCGCCTGGTGACATCCATGCAAGCCTTCACGGTGGCGGCCGCGTAGGCGAAAACGTCCGGGTCCGGGTTCGTGGCCGCCCCGGACATATAACGGCGGTTCGAGAAAAGATTGGCCGTTCCCCAAAGCAGCTTCGGCCCGCCATTTTCCATCTTACCGGCAAAATAATCGGCCATTTCGTCGAGACGGCTCACGCTTTCCGTATGCGTCTCACCCTCTGGGCGCACGTCATGATCGTGAAAGGTAAAATAGGGGACACGGAGCAGGTCGAACATTTCGAAGGCGACATCGGCCTTGAGTTTTGCCTGTTCCATCGTGTCGCCGAACCAGGGGCGTTCAAAAGTCTGGCCGCCGAAAGGATCACTGCCCGGCCAGACGAAGTTGTGCCAGTAGCACACCGCGAATCGCAGATGATCTTCAAGGCGCTTGCCCAGCACCGTTTCGTCGGGATTGTAGTGGCGGAAGGCAAGCGGGTTGTCGCTCTCCGGCCCTTCATAGCGGGCGGGCGTGAGATCGCCGAAGAACCCTGTGCTCATGTGGAGACTCCTCGTATGGCTGGGTAGAGCGCCCGATAACGCCGGTACGCCTCATCGAATGCGGTGGCGTGGACGGTGTCGGGATCGATGGTCGCAGCGGTGGAAGGCGGCGTGCAGATCGCCAGCGGATCGGCCTCCTCTGCCGCGATCAGGCCAAGCCTGGCAGCGCCGAAGGCGGCGCCGAAATCGCCCTCGGCCGGAAGGTCGATGGGAAGCTGAAGCGCCGTTGCAATCGCCTTCAGCCAGTAAACGGAACGAGAGCCCCCGCCGATCGCGGTGAGACGGCCAAGCTCGGTGCCGGCCTGTCGCAGGGCTTCCAGGCTGTCGCGAAAGGCGAAGGCCACGCCCTCGATCACGGCGCGGGTGAGGGCTGATCTGTCTGTCTGGTGAGCAAGGCCGGTAAAGCTGCCGCGAATGACAGCGTCATTGTGCGGTGTGCGCTCGCCGGAAAGGTAGGGCAGGAACGTGACGTTCCCCGGCGCGAGCAGCGTCTCGCCCAGTTCGCCCGTCAGATCGCCCGCCTTGCTGCCGGTGATGCCGGCCAGCCAGTTGAGCGAATCGGTGGCTGAAAGGATGACGCCCATCTGGTGCCATGTGTCGGGCAGGGCATGGCAGAAAGTATGCACCGCACTTTCCGGATTGGGCAGATAAGCGCCATTGGAGGCGAAGAGCACTCCCGATGTTCCAAGCGAGACGAATGCCGTGCCGGGGCGCACCGTGCCGGCTCCGCAGGCGGAGGCGGCATTGTCTCCCGCGCCTCCCGCGACGGTGACGCTGGAGCCCATGCCCCAGCGCCCGGCAATCTCGGCGCGCAATGTGCCGGATCTTTCGGTGCCTTCCACCAGCCGAGGCATGTGGCCTTCGCCGAGCTGTGTCGCTGCCAGAAGCTCTGGCGACCAGCGCCGTTTCTCCACGTCCAGCCAGGCGGTGCCGGCTGCGTCCGACATCTCCGAGACATGCTCGCCTGTGAGCCACAGGCGCAGATAATCCTTGGGCAGGAGAACCTTTGCCGTCGCGGAGAAAATGTCCGGCTCGTTGTTCTTGACCCAGGCGAGCTTCGGCGCGGTAAATCCGGGGAAGACGATGTTGCCGGTGGTCTGTCTGAAGCGGGGATCGGCATCCAGTTCCGCAGCTTCCGCATGGCTGCGGGTGTCGTTCCACAGGATCGAAGGCCGCAACGGGTTGTCGGCATCATCCAGCAAAGTGGCGCCGTGCATCTGGCCGGAAAGACCGATGCCCTTGACCGCCGCAAGGGCCACGCCATGTGCCGCGCGCAGTTCGGCAACCGCGTCCTCCGTTGCCCGGATCCAGTCAGCCGGGTCCTGCTCGGACCAGCCTGAATGCGGCCGCGAAACATTGAGTTGCGCCGTTGCCGAGGCGATTATCCTCTGCGAATCATCAAGCAAAAGCGCCTTGACCCCGGACGTTCCGAGATCGAAACCGAGATACATGGCTCCTCCCAGGCTGCTACGGCCGCTTTACCGGAATGAAGCCGCAGCATATTTATTTCGAGTTCCGAAACAAATATGCACGACAAGATGCCGAGAGGCAATTGGCCGATGCAAAAAGCTGCTGTTTCCGCAAAGGCGGCTTCCGTCAGTTTACCGCGCGCGTCATATCGTGCCGTAACCCCACAGGAGAATGACAGTCGATGAACGAGCAAACCGCGGCACCGATCATCCTTGTTACGGGAAAGATGATGAACCACGCGATCGACCGTCTCGAAGCGCATTTCAGGCTCTTGCATATCGAACGGGCAGACCCGGCGCTCGTGACCGGCGACATGCGCAGTATGGTCAAGGGTGTTGCCGCAAACACGGTGATTGATGCTGCTTTCATCGACGCATTGCCGCAATTGCAGATCATTGCCAATTTCGGTGTGGGCTATGACAAAATCGATGCGGAGCATGCAGCGCGGAAAGGCGTGATGGTGACCAACACACCGGATGTGCTGACGGAGGAGGTGGCGGATGTGGCGATCGGTCTCCTGATCAACACGGTGCGCGAACTGCCGAAAGCGGAAAACTGGCTGCGCAGTGGCCGCTGGCGTGCGGAAGGCTCTTATCCACTCACGAGAGCCACCCTGCGGGGGCGAAGTGTCGGCATTTTCGGCCTGGGGCGCATCGGCCGCGCCGTTGCAAGGCGTCTGGAAGCCTTCGGACTCCCGGTGAGCTATCATGGCCGGCGCCGTGCTGAAGACGTCGAGTATGCCTATTATCCCACCCTTGTCGCGCTGGCCGAAGCGGTGGACACGCTGATCTGTATCGCGCCGGGTGGCGCGGCGACCAGACATGCGGTTGATGCGACGGTATTGCGCGCGCTCGGCGCCAACGGCGTCATCATCAATATGGGTCGTGGCAGCACCGTCGATGAGGAAGCGCTCGCCGCCGCGCTTCGCGAAGGCACGATCCTGGCCGCCGGCCTCGATGTCTTTGCCGAAGAGCCGAACGTCCCGGAGGCGCTGTTATCCAGTCCGAATGCCTGCCTTCTGCCACATGTTGCCTCGGCCTCGGTGCATACGCGGCAGGGCATGGCGGAACTCATGGTCGACAATCTCGTCGCCTGGTTCACGCGCGGCACGCCGCTCACGCCAGTGGCGGAAACGGCGCATTTGAAATCAACTGGTGGCTAGGGGTTTTCCATAGCGTCAAGATTTTGGTGGGAGGCCATAGTTTCTTGCTGGCCACATTGTTGCCAATCAAGTTTCGCTTAATGATTGCAAGCGATCCTGGTGCGTGCTCGTGATTCGAGCAACGAGGCGAGAATATGAGATTTGCACTTTTCACACTGGCTGGCTTGGGGGTGCTTTTCGGCGCGTTATCCTTCAGCGCGCTGGATAACAAAAGCGGAAATACACCTTCCGCAAAATTCCCCTCTCATGAATTTGTATCCCAAGAAAAAACGCTGCCGCTCACCTATAAACTTCAGGTTTCGGGCAAGGACGGCAGTTGCACCGTCGTCAAGCGCGGCACAGTCGAAGCGAAACGCGCGGGGCTGGATCTGAAAGGTGGCTGCGCACATTTGATGCCGCGCCTTGCCAACGCGCGCTACTGGCACGAAGGCGAAACCGGCGAGGTGATCTTCGCAACGGCAGAGGGCAGGCCGGTGGTGGAATTCTTCCCCGCCGATGGGGTGGCCTACCAATCGCTTAACCCGGTGTCCCCGCTCATCGCGCTTACTATGAAATAGGCGCGCTTTTCACCTGGCCTGCCGCGTTGCTCACGTGCGTTGAGCGGCCCTACGCGCCGCGTGCGTGCGCACGGCGTCTCCGAACGCGGAAAAGATGCGCCGCGAGGCATCGTCGCTTGCGGCCCAATATACCGGGTGCCCCTGAACGCCGATCGCGAACGCCGGCGCGCCGATCACCGAGACCGCCTCGACAACGCCGTCGGGAGCGACGGCTTCGACCTGAAGGTTCGGACTAAGGCGGTCAATTCCTTGCCGATGAACGGAATTGACGGCAAGCTCGCCGGCGCCAAAAATTTCCGCCAGACACGTGCCTGGTCTGATTGAGACTTTCTGACGGATGGCGAAACGCTCATCCTGGCTGTCAGTATCCGGTGCGCGGTGATCGAGAGCGCCCTCCCGATCCTGAATTTCGCCGACAAGAGTGCCGCCGAGGGCCACATTCAACTCCTGAATACCCCGGCATATGGCAAGGAGTGGAACACCTTGTTCAATCGCCTTGCGGATGAGCGGCAGGGTGGTGGCATCGCGGCGGTTGTCATAGGGCGCGTTCTTTTCGTCCTCTATGCCGCCATAACAGGCGGGGCTGACATTCGATTTGGCACCCGTCAGCATCACGCCATCGACCGAGGACAACAGCGAGTC
>JAJUHJ010000108.1 GCA_029279965.1 Phyllobacteriaceae bacterium | reverse complement strand
CATTCTGATCCTTTTGTATAATGGGTTGGAAATCTGTCAGTTCCCTTGTGGAACGAGCGCATTCGATAACCCGTCGTTAAGTATTTCCTCCGGAAAACCAGGTCCATTCTGATCGAGGCGTATCCGATGCCGGTTTTAATCAACGCTTCATGAGCATCCTGCTATAGCGGATACAACAGGAAGTCCGCATGCATCTCGTGTTTGCAACCTCTATTGTCCCGTGCGGGGCACCGGAAACCGGCTACGAAATCGCCAACGCTGCCGTTCTTGGCGCGCTGACGCGCGCCGGTGTGCGGGTAACCGTGCTCGGCTTTTGCTGGCCGGACAGCCAGCCTTCGAATCCTGAGCGCACGGTGGTGCTTGGAAACCTCGAAGTCAGAACCGATGCGGTGTCGGCAGGCCGCAAGCTGCGTTGGCTTGTCGATGCCGTCCGGCATGGAGTTCCTTTTTCCTGCGCGAAGCTGCGTGTGATCCGCCCGGGGGACGTGCGCGCCGCGCTCGCCAGGCTGGGGCCGGTCGACGGCGTCATCCTCAATTCCGTACAGTTTGCCGGCGCCTTCGAAGAAATATTCGCCGACAAGCCCACCATCTATGTGGCGCACAATGTCGAGTATCGCTCTGCCAGGGAAAACGCTGCGGCATCGGCAGACCTTGCCGGCCGGCTGCTTTATCGGCGCGAGGCACAGCTTCTGCAGGCACTTGAAGAGCGACTGTGCTCCGCCGCCCGCTTCGTTTTCACCTTTGCCGAGGAGGACCGCGTCCTGCTCGGTGTCGGAGATGATGCGCGTTCTGCTGCGCTGCCGCTTGTCACCCACGATGTCGCGCCGGTAAGGAAAGCGCGCCAGCACGAATTCGATGCCACCTTGATCGGCACTTGGACCTGGACGCCCAACCGCATCGGTCTCGACTGGTTTTTGGGGGAGGTGGCGCCCTTGCTTCCAGAAAATTTCCGGATCGCGGTAGCGGGGCGCGTACCCGCCGGTATTGCTGAGGCGCATCCGCGCATACGCTTTGTCGGCCGGGTAGCCAATGCGGCCGAATTTATGCGCAAGGCGCGTGTTGTGCCGCTCATCAGCCGTGCCGGAACAGGGGTGCAGCTCAAGACCATAGAAACGTTCGAACTGGGCCTGCCTTCTGTGGCAACGAGCCGCTCCGTGCGAGGAATCGCTGAGGTTCCCGCAAATTGTGTGATTGCGGACGAGCCGCGCGCGTTTGCCCTCGCCCTCGAGAAAATGTCGCGCGAAGGAGCGGATCTCGATGGCAGCGCCTTTTGGCACAAGCAACGCGACGCTCTTGACCGTCAGATCCGGCGCGGGCTTGCCGCTCTTGAAACGGCGTCGGACAAGGCGGCGGCATGAGCGTAAAGGTATTTCCGGCCGATACGATTGCATGCCGCTGGCGTAACATCCTTGGCTCGCCGGTCGCCTCCCTCGAATGGGACGAGAGCATCACCCTTCTGCGTCGCCTGATTGCCGAAAAGCGCTTCACGAAGGTGACGTTCCTCAATGCCAACAACGCGAACATCGCCGTGCGCGATACGGAGTTCGCATCCGCATTGAACAGCTTTCTGGTGCTGCCGGACGGCATCGGCGTCGATATCGCGGCCAGGCTCCTCTACGGCGCGCCTTTCCCGGCCAACCTGAACGGCACCGACCTCGTGCCGGCGCTTCTGGCAGCCGAGGAGAGGCCGCTCAGCGTAGGTCTGATCGGAACCACACAGGAAAATGCGGAGGCTGCGGCTGCGAAACTGGCAGCAACAGCTCCGCAGCATCGCTTTACCGTGATCAATGACGGCTTCTTTTCCCCGGAAGAAGAGCCGCGTATCCTCGAGGCGCTCGAAAAGCTGCGGCCGGACATTCTTCTCGTCGCCATGGGCGTGCCGCGGCAGGAGCTTTGGATCACGCGCTCCATAACCGAACGCCATTGCACCATGCCGATCGCGGTTGGCGCGCTGCTTGACTTCCTGAGCGGGACCATCACGCGGGCGCCGCAGTGGATGCGCTGGATGCGCGTGGAATGGGTTTACCGGCTTCTTCTGGAGCCAAGGCGGCTTTGGCGGCGCTACGTGCTTGGCAATCCCGTATTCTTGACCCGCGTCGTCATGCAGCGGCTGGGCCGGTCATGAACGATGTGGCGACGGCTTATGCGGCTTTGCCGCGATTGGAAGAGCCGCAGGATGGGGCGGCGCTCGTCACTCCGAGCTATGCCGGTGATTTCGAGCGCTGTCGGCTTCTCTGCGAGACCGTCGACCGCTTCGTCACCGGCGCGACCCGGCATTACCTGCTTGTTGCCGGGCAGGATGTTGCGCGTTTCCGCGTCTTGGAAAGCAGCAAACGCATCGTTGTCGATGAACGCGACCTGTTGCCGCCCTGGCTTCACGGTCTGCCTGACCCTTTGAGCTTTTTTCGCCGCCAGATCTGGCTCAGCACCCGCACACCGCCTCTGCGGGGCTGGCATGTGCAGCAGCTTCGTCGCATCGCGATTGCCGCGAAGGTGCCGGAAGCGGCGCTCGTCTATTGCGATTCCGATGTCGTCTTTCTCAAGCCTTTCGATCTTTCGGCCTTCTGGCGGGGCGATGCATTGCGGCTTTACCGCCGTGACGGCGCGCTGCCGGTGGGTGCGCCGCGCGGGCACGCACATTGGGCGGCGAGCGCTGGCCATGCCCTTGGCTTGAGACGGGAGACACCCCATCCCCACGACTACATCTCGACGGTGATAGCCTGGCGCCGCGATACGGTGCAATCAATGATGCGGCACATCGAAACTCGTCATGCGCGGCATTGGGTCGAGGTGGTTGCCGCGCGCCGTCATTTTTCCGAGTGTATCCTTTATGGCCGCTACGTCGACGAGGTGCTGAATGGAGACGGTCACTTCCACGACAGCAGCCAGTTTTGCCGCGTTTATTGGTCGGGTCCCCGCCTTGACGAGGAGAGCCTGCGCCGGTTCGTCGCCACGATGGAACCGGGCCAGGTAGCAATCGGCATTCAGTCCTTCACCGGAACCGAGCTCGGGCTGGTTCGCCGGCTTCTAACCTGAACCTAAACGCGTTTGGCGGGCATCCGCAGCGCGCTGTAGGTCAGCAGCAGGGATATGAGGTACAGCACGGCGAAGGCCCAGTTAAGCGCCAGCACCACCTCGCGTGTGGATTCCGAAGATGCGATCAGATAGGCGAGCAGAATTGCCTTGGCACATCCCAAAATCAGCAGATTGATCGCCCGCAGCAGGGTCTGCCCGCGCGCGAAGAGAATTTCCGCCTGATACTCCACCAGATTGCGGAAACCCGGCACGCAAAGCGCCAGAAGCACCAGCGGAGCGGCTTCGGCGATGTTGCTGCCGAGGATCGCTGGGAAGAGGTAAAGCAGGATCGCAAGCGCGAGAAGGCCAAGCGTTGAGGCGGCGAAGATGCCGGCTTCGATGCCGAGCCGGCTGCCGAGGCGCTTCAGCATGTCCGGTGTGCGCATCATCTTCTGCACGAGCAGCATGGAGAAGGTGCGCACGGGAATGGCCGTTAAATCAACGAGCCGCATGATGATTGCGTAAATGCCCGCCAGCTGCGCGCCGCCGAGCGCCAATACGAGCATCTTGTCGAGTTCCGTCTGGAAGTAGAACAGCACTTCCGAGCCGGCCACGTAGATCGAGTCGGACAGGCGTCGCAGATAGAGCTGTAACCTTAGCCGCAGACGCTGTCGTGGGTAGAAGAAACCCGCTGCGACCGCCAGAGACACGGCATTGGCGGCAAGGTAAAACAGGGCCCAATTGTTAAGATCCGGCTCTCCCAGGAAGGCGAAGAGCGCAACCGCGAGCGCCCGCAAAGCCGTGCCGAGCACGACGAGGAAAGCCCCCCGCCCGAAACGGTTGAGGCCGTTATTGACGATGATGACCGTTTCCGTACTGCGCCACAGGAGCGTTTCGGCTGCCACAATGAGTGCAAAGACCGAGACAGCCATTTCGGCGCGGAAGACGAGAACGTATGTGATATAGCTGGCGGCGGCCAGGAAGGGCAGGGATGCAAGGCTGGCGAGCAGAAATCCGGCCGTGTACGTGCCGATGAGGAGTGGCTTCACCGTAGCAATGCGATAGAGCGGCGTTGCAAATCCGAAGGCGAGGATACGCGACAGCATGACCCCGGCGGCCGATGCAGTTGCAAAGCGGCCGAAGTCGGCGATCGTCAGAGTATTCGCAAGCAGGACGAAATAGAGCAGGGAAAAGACCAGCCGGCCCGCCGATCCGCTTATGGCGGCAAGATAGTCGCGCAACACCGTTTGCTGCGAGGAAATGAAACTTGCGATCGAGATGGCCCCGCGTCCCCTGCTGCCTACGGTCCGTATGCGCCTAACACACAAAGCTTAATCGGCGGTTCCGGCTGTGATTACGGCCGGCAATGGCGTTAACGGTTTATTTTCCCTGTTTGCTTAAGTCGGGTTAACTGCGCGGTTTACCGTGAGCGAATGGGGAGCGGCGGGAAATGTTCGATCCCTCCAGCAAGGACAATCGAAACCGGTCGCTGCTGTCCTGGGGCGGCGTAAAGGCCGCGTCTGCAAACGAGTCGCTTGCACAAGCGGCCTCGCGAACGCAGCCGGGAACGGAGACAATATCGGTTGGGGAGGCGCCTGCGCCCGATGCCTCTCACGTACTGGCGGACAGGACGGAGGCACGGCGCGCAGAGCATTTCGATGCCCGGCTGCGTGAAACGCCGCCTCCCGCCGCGCGTCTCGCGGAAGCACATGATGATCCCTATTGGCGGCCGATGATCGACCCGATGTATGTCTTCCGGGCAATCGCGGGTTCGAAACGGCTCATCCTTATTGCCACCCTGGTGGGGGCGTTGGCAGGCGTTCTGATCGCGCTCGCGACTCCGAAGGAATACTACGCTTCTACGCAGATCCTGTTCGATCCGCGCAGCCTGCAATTGTCGGATCAGGACCTCACGGCCGACAATCTGCCGTCGGATGCTACGCTGGCATTGATCGAAAATCAGGTTGGCATCATCCAGTCGACAACCGTTCTCGACCGGGTTGTGGAAGAACTCGATCTTGCCGAAGATCCGGAGTTCAACGGCGGGGGCGGTGGTATTCTGGGTGTTTTGATGAACCCGCGCGCTCTCCTTTCTTTTGGTGGTGGCGGCGCCGGGAGCGAGGATAGACCCACCGCGATTGCGATTCAAAATCTCGCGGAGAAGCTGGAGGTATTTCGCAGCGAGCGCACCTTTATTATTCACATAGGCGCTCTTACGCAGGACGCGGACAAGTCAGCGCTTATAGCCAACACGACCGCCGAGATTTATCTGGCGCAAACCGGTGCGCTGCTTCGGCAAACGGCGGACCGGGCGACGAGTGAGCTGACAGATCAGCTTGATGAATTGAAAGCGGCGGTGGAAGAAGCCGAACGCGCAGTGGTCGACTACAGGGCCGATCACGATATCGTGGGCGCACAGGGCCGGCTCATCTCCGATGACGAAATCGTGCGGCTAAGCGCGCAGCTTTCCACGGCACGTGCGCGCACCGCGGAGCTCAACGCCCGCGCCGCCACGGCAAACGATCTGGACGTCGACAGCGTCCTGGGCGGCGCATTGCCGGAGCAGGTGTCGTCCCCGGTCATGACGGAACTGCTGGCTCAGTATTCCCGTCTCCAGCAGGAGGCCGACCGCGCAGCCGTTCGCCTGGGCCCGCGTCATCCAGACAATCTGACCCTGGCGGCGGAGCTCGGCGGAGTGCGTGAGGCAATGGCCGGCGAATTGAGGCGGGTAAACGCCTCTATGCAGGTCGAACTCAGACGCGCCGTCGAACTCGAACAGGATCTGGCTGCCCGCCTCGCACGGCTGAAGGCGCAAAATGCCAACCGGGAGGGCGAGTATGTGACGCTGCGCGAGCTTGAGCGGGAAGCCGAAGCCAGACGCACCGTTTACGAATCCTTTCTGCTGCGCGCACGCCAGACGGGGCAGCAACGCAGCCTCAACACGGCAAATGCAAGCATTATCTCAACGGCGCATCCGCCGCTGGTGCCCACCGGCCCCAGCCGCACCTCTATCGCGATCGTCGGCACCATCCTTGGTTTTCTGGCCGGCATTGGCATCGCGGCGGGAAGGGGCGCCTTTGAAAGTCTGCGTGAAAATATGCCCGGTAGGCGTTCCGAGGTGCCCGGCTCGAGCCAAGCCTCCTATCGCAGCACATATCGCAGAGATGATGAGGAATTCTCGGGGGAAGAAGACGAGTTCGACCCGCCGCCCCAGGGGCCGGGCGGTGGCGGTCGTGCGCGCTATAGGGAACCGACCGGCGCCGTCGATGGGCTGCGCGGCTCTGCTCTGGAAACTCCCGCCAGAGAGCATCCGGCGGCTGCAGGCTCGACGCGTTACGTGTCGATGTTTCCCGCCAATGACGTCCTGCCCTCTGTTCATGACGTTGCCGGCGAGACTTCGCCGGTCGACCGCATTTGCGACAGCTTGCGTGCCTTTCGCCGCGAAGTCGATGACCTTGCCGCGCAGCGCGCTCGCCGCCGCGCCTGACCCCTTCTTCCGCGATTGCGTCAAAAGGCGGCGCAACAGCACGGTTGCACGCCGGGCGTTTGCCGCATAAGCCGAAACGGCTTAACTCGACAGGGAGGTGTCCTATGGCAGAAAACATCGATGGCAAGGCGATTGCCGGAGAGGTGGTCGAGAAGGTCACGAGCCGGGCACGCGAACTCGCCGCGGACGGGATCGTTCCCGGTCTTGCCGTCGTGATCGTCGGCGAGGACCCGGCAAGTCAGGTCTATGTGGCTTCCAAGTCGCGCAAGGCCAAGGAATGCGGGTTCCATTCGGTGCAGCATTCGCTGGCGGTCGACACGCCGGAGGACGATCTGCTCGCTCTGGTGGAGACGCTCAACCGCGATCCGGCCATTCACGGAATCCTTGTCCAGCTTCCACTTCCCGACCATATCGACACAGGACGGATCATCCAGACCATCGCACCTGAAAAGGATGTCGACGGCTTCCACTACACCAATGTCGGCAAGCTCGGCACTGGCGCGCTGGAAGAAGCCTTTGTGCCGTGCACGCCGGCGGGCGCCATGCTGCTTCTTGAACGCGTGCGGGGCAGGGACCTTTCCGGCCTTTCGGCGGTGGTCATCGGCCGATCCAACATCGTCGGCAAGCCGATGGCCAACCTCTTGCTCGCGGCCAATGCTACCGTAACCATAGCTCACAGCAGGACGAACGATCTGCCGGCGGTTGCCCGCGGCGCGGATATTCTGGTCGCTGCGGTCGGGCGGCCGCAGATGATCAAGGCCGCCTGGATCAAACCCGGCGCGACGGTGATCGATGTCGGTATCAACCGCATTCCCGCCCCGGAACGGGGCGAGGGCAAGACGCGGCTGGTGGGCGACGTCGACTTTGAGGGGGCCGAGTCGGTTGCGGGTGCCATTACACCGGTTCCAGGCGGTGTCGGCCCGATGACGATTGCCATGCTCATGGCCAACACGCTCACCTCGGCCTGCCGCGCCAATGGCAAACGACCGCCGGCGTTGTAGCTCTGGTTCTTACTGGGGCAAAGTGGCCGGCACGCCTCCGGCCACGCTGGCTGGACCGCGCACCTTGTCGGTCACATCATGGTATTCGTATAGATTGCGGTCGTTCGGAAATGCGAAGATGCGGTCCGGCAGCAGCGGAAACTCCGTCCCGAAATTGCTGTTGAACAGCACCCGATAGCTGTTCACGGGCGTGATGTCCGGACGAAGCGCGCCGTAGTCTCCATCGGGAAAGTAGTAGGCATTGAGGATGCCGGTCTTGATGCGCAATTCGTGCGGGGGCGACTCCTGCCACGGCACCCTTCCTTCCCGTTCGGGAAAGGGGCCTTCGTCCGCCTGAATCAGGATGATCGGCGGGGCGCCATCGCCACTCAGGAGCGCGGTTACGATATCCTCTATAATTTGGTTGGCGTAGGCGATCTGGTCCAGATAGCCCTGTTCACTGCCGCGCCGTGCCGAGGCCTGCTGGCTCAGGCACCGTCCGTCCCGCGCGAAATTGTAAGGCCCGTGCGGCACCAGAAAGTGGGCGAACACATAGACGGGCCGATCGCTGTCGGCCAAAGCCTTGATTTCTTCCACCTGGGCGGCGACACGTTGGCACTGCGCGTTGTCCCAGTCGAGCCGCATCGTAAGGGGAGTGTCGGGCATGGCATGAAACAGCGGCCGCAGGATCGTCCGCCGCAGATAGATCATCTCGAATTCGCTGAAACCATGCGGACGGTTCTCATCCGCAACCGGATTGTGATAGGTGCCGACCCACCAGGCGCCGAACTGAACGAAATCGTAGCCATACGATTTCAGGATGCGCGCGGCGCGATGATCGTCCAGCATCTTGTAGATTGGGTGCCAATTGCTCCCCTTGACGCGCTCGTCATCGCCCAGAAGGTCGAGATAGTCCATGTAGAAGGTGGATGCCAATGACGGTCCTGTTTTCTGGTAATTCGAGTTGCTGGAACGGGCGAGATAAAAGCCGTGTTCCTCAAGGAAGCGGCCAATGGCGCGGTTGTCCAAACCGTAGTGGCGCTCCAAAACGCCTTCAGACGCGTATCTGTCGAACACGATATGGTAGATGTCAGGCAGCGGCGTGGCAGTTGTCCCTGTATTCTCCGTTCCGAGATAAGGGGAAATATCCTCCATCGCTCTTTCAGCCTCGTAGACGCCGCGTGCCGCGCCATGCTGCCATTCATAGGCAGCCGCATTCCACATGGGGTTGATGAGCAGGACGACCGCAATGCCGGTCAGGACGCTGTGGAGGACGCCTGCCGCTTTGCGCAGAAAAACAGCCAGGACGGTCAGCAGGGCCATGAGCGCGAGCGCCACCGGCAGCGATGCAACCATGGAATAACCACCGTCAAGCATATCGTTGATGCGGCCGAACATTCCCGTATAGAAGAGGCTTCCCAGAACCCAGATGCTGGCGATCACCGCTGAAAGGCGATCGAAACGCCGTCGGATGGCGGACGCCAGCAGATAGGCCAACAACGCAAAGAGCAAGACGCCCGCAAGCGAAGGCATCACATCGGCAAGGGATGTGTGATCGAGATTGCGCGCCATCATGATGAGCACCGAGGCGGCAGCGAAAAGAAAGGGGTGCAGCGGGTACGAGCCGTCCCACATCCGCCGGGGACGGGGTGCGCGTACGCCGGCTTGTTGCGATCGCGCTTTGGCCGCCAATGCCTCTCCTCCGCCGTTTCAGCGATATGCCAAGTGCAAGAAGCTGAATGCGGAACGGTGCGATACGGTTCCTGCGGGTCGGTGTTTCATGACGGATTTATGACATTTTTCTTACAGATGAAGGAACGTCTTGGGACAAGAAACGTTGAGGTTCTCATCCGGGTGATATGAGGAAGGTGAGTTCTGATGCGTTCTATACGTGCAGCCATTCTGTTCCCGATTACGCTTTCATTGCTGTTCCTCGGCGCTTCCGCCTCCAGTGCACATGCCTATCTGGATGCCGGCACGGGCAGCATGATTCTTCAGGTTCTGCTCGGCGGCGTCGCGGGTCTGGCGATCGCCGGCAAGCTCTATTGGTACAAATTCCTCTCGGCGGTCGGCATCAAGCGCGATGGACCGGAGCCTGCGGAGGCAAATGACGATCCCCTGTCCGGTGATTCGCGGGCAGATAGGTGAACGATCCGCGCTCGTTGAAAACGGAGCCGGTGACGGTCACCGAACGCCCCGCCGGTGTTGCGCAAGCGGAAAGTTCCATCCAGCGTGAGGCCGGTTCTTATCGCGACCGAAATGGTTCGGTGTTTTACCGGGACGGTCGTGTCTTCCGGCTTCTAAGCGCGCGCGCCCTCGAAAACTGGCAGCTTCTTGTACGGCAACCCTTCTATAATGAGCTTCGCGAGCGTGGCAGCATTGTTGAAACCAGTGAGGTCGACGCGCGGGCCGTAGGTGTCGACCTTGGCGGGTGGGCCGGTGTGCTGGAGCACGAGCGTATCCCGTTTGTCTCCT
>JAJUHJ010000107.1 GCA_029279965.1 Phyllobacteriaceae bacterium | reverse complement strand
CTGGCTCTGGCTCTGGCTCTGGCTCTGGCTCTGGCTCTGGCTCTGGCTCTGGCTCTGGCTCTGGCTCTGGCTCTGGCTCTGGCTCTGGCTCTGGCTCTGGCTCTGGCTCTGGCTCTGGCTCTGGCTCTGGCTCTGGAGGAGCTTCAACCGCCTCTTTTTCCGGTGCAAGCTCTGCTTCCGGCAGCGGAGAAGGCTCAATCCGTTCGGATGCATCCGGCTCAGCCCGGTTTGGCTCGCCCAGGGTTGGCTCGGGCCTTTCGGGCTCCTGCGGAGGCTCGTCCTGTTGCGGGGATGCATCCGTGTCGGGCGCCCCCTGCGAAACCTCTTCCGCTAGTGGCTCGACGGGTTGCGCCTCGCCCTCACCCGGTTTCTCCTCGACCTCTTTCTTGCCGAACGAAAAGACTTTCTTGATGAATCCGAGAGCCATGTCGCCCTTCAAGCTGCTTGCATTTGCGAGGAGCGCACCAGCAGGCGCTCGCCATCATGGCCGCTGACCACGGCTTCAACGATTTCGCCGGGCCGGCCGGCCTCGACCGCGGCAAGCGTGAAACCTTCCGTACGGCCAAGCCCCTCGCGCTCGACCAGAACACGCTGGCGCGTGCATTCGAGTGCGGCAAGATGCGTCCTGTAGACCTCATCGCCCTTCGCGCGCAGCCGCGCCGCACGCTCCTTGACGAGGCTGCGTTCCACCTGCGGCATACGCGCTGCCGGCGTGCCCTGGCGTGGGGAGAAAGGGAAGATGTGGAGATGCGTGAGGCCGCATTCATCGACGATCCGCAGCGAATTCTCGAACATCGCTTCCGTCTCGGTGGGAAAGCCGGCAATGATATCGGCGCCAAAGACCACGTCCGGACGGAGACGCCGCACCTCCTCGCAAAAGGCGATGGAGTCAGCCCGCAGGTGCCGCCGCTTCATGCGTTTCAAAATCATGTCGTCACCGGCCTGAAGCGATAAGTGCAGATGCGGCATCAGCCGCTCCTCTTCCGCCAGCGCCGCCATCAGATCGGCATCCGCCTCGATGGAGTCTATGGAAGAAAGGCGCAGTCGTTTCAGTCCCGGCACCTGTCGCAGGATGGTGCGCACCAGCCGCCCGAGCTTCGGGGCACCGGGCAGATCGGCGCCGAAGCTCGTCAGGTCTACTCCCGTCAGCACCACTTCCGCGTAGCCGTTCTCCACCAGCCGGCGCACCTGGTCGACGACCGCGCCCATGGGCACCGAGCGCGAATTGCCCCGGCCGTAGGGAATGATGCAGAAGGTGCAGCGGTGGTCACAGCCGTTCTGTACCTGCACGAAGGCACGTGCCCGCCCCTCTATGGCATCAACCATATGCG
The DNA here is from genome assembly GCA_029279965.1 of Phyllobacteriaceae bacterium. Lineage (GTDB taxonomy): Bacteria > Pseudomonadota > Alphaproteobacteria > Rhizobiales > Rhizobiaceae > Chelativorans. Next base: position 8,724 of record JAJUHJ010000107.1, on the reverse strand, counting down.
AGGCGGTCTCACGGACTTCCATGATGTCGTTGACGCGCACTTTTTCAAAACGGTTGACGCCAAAATCGGGCAGCGCGCGGTAGCTGTGACTTTGCAGCTTTTCCTCATTGCCGAGCACGAGGTCCACTTCGTCCATACCGCCGAATGTGCCCGGCTCCGTCTGCGCCGCGCAACCGGTAACGATAATGCGCGCATCGGGGTTTTCCCGGCGCGCTTTGCGGATTGCCTGGCGCGCCTGCCGCACGGCTTCCGCCGTCACCGCACAGGTGTTGAACACCACTGCGCCGCCCTGGAGCGTGTCCAGCCCCGCGGCACCGGCCTCGCGCTTGATGACTTCGGACTCATAGGCGTTGAGCCGGCAGCCAAAGGTGACGACGTCCACCGCCATCAAGCCGCTCCTTCCTTGTCGCGCTCCCAGGCACCGGTTGCCGGATCGAAGCGGCCGGAAAACTCCCATTCGGCCGGCCCGGTCATGATCACGTGGTCATCCCCGCGCCAGAGAATATCGAGCCGCCCGCCCGGAACCGTGACAGTGACCTCACGCCCCGTCCGGCCGGTCCGCGAAGCTGAAACCGCCGCGGCGCAGGCGGCAGAGCCGCAGGCAAGGGTCAAGCCCGCACCGCGCTCCCATGTCCGTATGGCAAGTGCGGCCCGCGAATCGACGCGGGCGATTGTGATGTTGGCGCGTTCGGGGAAAATAGGATGGTTTTCCAGCATCGGGCCGAAACGTTCAAGGTCATAAGCGCCGAGGTCCCCTTCCACCCAGAAGACTGCATGCGGGTTGCCCATCGAGGCGACCGAAGGCGAGTGCAGCACCGGCGCGTCGACAGGTCCTGCCTGCAACTCGATCATCCGGGTGTCGTGAAATTCTTCAGCCAGCGGAATGTCCTGCCAGCCGAAGCGCGGAATACCCATATCGACTGAAATGAGCCCACCCTCCCGCTCCTCCGCCTCAAGAAGCCCTGCGGTCGTCTCGAAGGTGAACGAACGGCGTCCGGTTTCGGCCGCCAATGCCTGCACCACACAGCGCATGCCATTGCCGCACGCCTCGGCCACGCTGCCGTCGGAATTCAGGATTTCGATATAGTTCTGCGTGCCTTCCCGGCGCGGATCATGAATCGCCATGATCTGGTCGAAACGCGTGGCGGCATCACCATTAAGGGCACGCGCTGCCTCAGCCTCGACGTGATCGGCACGCCCGCGCATATCGGCAACGATGATGGCGTTGCCGAGCCCGTTCATCTTCGCAAATTGCACAAGTTCCGCCATACAGGCTCCGCTCTCCGGCATCTGCGGACTATATGGCGGAAGATCGGTAAGATTACCAGACGCCGGTCAGTGGCGTTTATATGATTGCAATTATTCCGAGCACTGCCAGCAGGAAGAGAACGAGAACGATGCCGATGAGAATCTTGGCGCCAGTCAGCGCCGCGCCGGCCAGTGTGTTGAGCCCGAGAAGACCGGCCACCGCGCCGACAATAAGAAGAATAAGAATCCATTCGAGCATTGGAATGCCTTTCTGCCGTCAATGTTGAAAGCAGAACGCCCTTTTCCCGCATCAAGTTCCGAGCATGCGATCAAGCTGCACTGTCCGCCAACGGCCGATGGAAACAGGTTCTTAACCATATTCGTATGTGCTAACGTCCAAAGGTCGCCATTATTCTAGCTATTTGAATAGGAACGGAGACGGGGCGAATGTCCGATATGGAGAAGGGAATGCCGCATTCGAAAATCCGGGGGGCCTTCGTTGTCTCGATTTTGGCGGTCGCCCTGGCTGGATGTCAGTCCGATCGTTTCAGCCCATTGCCGCAGCAAAGCGCACCACAACCGCTTTCGCCCGCGCCTGCGGGAACGATCTCGACAAATCAGCTTCCGCCACCCAGCCAGTCTATGGGGGCCAACCAGTTTCCCGATGCGCCGCAACAGCTCGGCGGGCAACAGATGGCGGCCATAGACCCAGGCGCGCAGTCCGGCGCCGCTATCGAGCTCAGCAAGAACAGCCTTCTGGGATCCTGGAACGTCAGTTCGGGCGGCGCGCCCTGCCAAATGTATCTGACCCTCACGAAATACGGCGACTCATCGCGCGGCGGCACGCGCGGCTGCTCCAACGAGCTCGCCAATATGCGCGCCTGGGACCTGTCCGGCAATCAGGTGCTGATCTTCGACGACAGCGGCAACACCATTGCACGGCTGTATCCGAGTGGTCAGGAGCGCTTTGACGGCCAAACCACCGGGGGATCGCCCGTCTCGCTCTCCCGTTGAGCACAGAAGGGACGGCGTCCATAACCAGCCTTAATGTTACGTCGAACTCTGGTGCCACATGTCTTCGCACGACGGTCTTACAACGTATCCCTCCGTCGCGCAGCGTTACCGTCACATGGCCGAGACGGGAACGCTCAGCCACGACCCACAGCAGGAGAAGGTCGCGCGCGCTCTGGACGAGCTGATAGAGCGCATCGCCAACCACCGTCTTGCGCGCAAGTCCAGCGCGCTCGGCTGGCTTTTCGCCAAGAGCCGGAAGAACAGCGACCCGATTGAGGGACTCTACATCCATGGCGGCGTCGGGCGCGGCAAGACGATGCTCATGGACCTCTTCTTCGAACTCGTTCCGGTTCGGGGCAAGCGTCGCGCCCACTTCAACGACTTCATGGCCGATGTGCATGACCGGATTGCACGCCACCGCGAGGCGCTGAAAAAGGGGGAGGTGCGCGAGAGCGATCCCATCCCTCCCATCGCGGCCGCGCTTGCGCGCGATGCCTGGGTGTTGTGCTTTGACGAGTTCTCGGTCACCGACATTGCCGATGCCATGATCCTGTCCCGCCTGTTCTCGGCACTTTTCGCGGAGGGTGTGGTGCTGGTGGCCACCTCCAATGTCGCACCCGACGACCTGTATCGCGACGGCTTGAACCGAGGCCTGTTCGAGCCCTTCATTGCAATTCTGAAGCGCCACACAACAATCCTGGCGCTCGATGATGGCCGGGACTATCGCCTGGAAAAGCTTTCCAGTCTGCCTGTTTACATATCACCGCTCGGGCGAGAGGCGGACAGCCTCATGGACGAAGCATGGGAAAGGGCGATCGATGGCAGGTCCGTGCAGGCGGAAACGCTGACGGTCAAGGGCCGCAATGTGAGGGTGCCCCGCGCAGCCGGGGGTGCCGCCCGCTTCACCTTTGCCGAACTCTGCCGAAAACCGCTCGGCGCGCGCGACTATCTGGCGATCACCCGGCACTTTCACACAATCTTCATCGATCACGTTCCGGTAATGAATCACGCACAGCGCAACGAGGCCAAGCGTTTCATCCTGCTTGTCGACACGCTTTACGACAGCCGGACGAGGCTCTTTCTTTCCGCCGAGGCCGAACCTGATGCGCTCTACGCGGGTGTGTCGGGAACCGAGGCCTTCGAATTCGAGCGCACCGCCTCCAGGCTCATAGAGATGCGGAGCAGCGATTGGGCGCAATGAGCGGCCTGAAAGCCAAACCGGCTCGGTTCACCGTGCGCAATTTTTACCCTTACGTAAACCCCACATTATATAACCGATTGAAAAACTTAAGCCTGAAAGAATCGGTTGAATTTCCTGGCGCGGAATACTATGCCAGATAGGATTTCGGGCTGGCGCAGCGCGCCTGAAACACTGCAGCTTTGCGGCTTTCGCCCGATGCGTCGAAAAAGGGGATTTTCATCACATGGCTCGCGACAAGATCGCTCTCATCGGCTCCGGTATGATCGGCGGCACGCTCGCCCATCTGGCGGGCCTGAAGGAACTCGGAGACGTCGTCCTGTTCGATATCGCCGAAGGCATTCCGCAGGGCAAGGGGCTCGACATCGCCCAGTCCTCGCCGGTGGAAGGATTCGACGCGAAATTCCAGGGCGCCAACGACTATTCGGCAATCGAAGGCGCTGACGTGTGTATCGTCACCGCCGGCGTGCCGCGCAAACCGGGGATGAGCCGTGACGATCTGTTGGGCATCAACCTCAAAGTGATGGAGCAGGTGGGCGCGGGGATCGCCAAATACGCTCCCAACGCGTTCGTCATCTGCATAACCAATCCCCTCGATGCGATGGTGTGGGCGCTGCAGAAGTTTTCCGGCCTGCCGAAGAGCCATGTGGTGGGCATGGCGGGCGTGCTCGACTCGGCCCGCTTCCGCTATTTCTTGTCGGAAGAATTCAAGGTCTCCGTGGAGGATGTTACCGCATTCGTGCTGGGTGGCCATGGCGATTCCATGGTGCCCCTCACGCGTTACTCCACCGTCGCCGGCATCCCCATTCCCGATCTCGTGAAGATGGGCTGGTCGTCGAAGGAGCGGATCGACGAGATCGTTCAGCGCACGCGCGATGGCGGAGCCGAGATCGTCGGCCTGCTGAAGGCTGGCTCGGCGTATTACGCCCCCGCATCTTCCGCAATCGCGATGGCGGAAAGCTATCTGCGCGACAAGAAGCGCGTCCTGCCTTGCGCAGCGCATCTGTCCGGACAGTATGGCGTAAAGGACCATTATGTCGGCGTTCCGGTGGTGATTGGCGCCGGCGGCGTCGAACGCGTCCTCGAGATCGATCTGAACAAGACCGAACAGAAGATGTTCGACAATTCGGTGTCGTCGGTCATCGGGCTTTGCGAAGCCTGCGCCGAGATCGCGCCCACCCTGAAGAAATAGGAGCTCAAGGCCCGATGAACATCCACGAATACCAGGCCAAGCAGCTGCTGAAGGGCTACGGCGCTCCCGTGGCTGATGGCGTTGCCATTTTCAAGGCGGAAGAAGCCGAGGCTGCGGCGAAGAAACTTCCCGGACCGCTTTATGTGGTCAAGAGCCAGATTCACGCCGGGGGACGCGGTAAGGGCAAGTTCAAGGAACTCGGCCCCGACTCCAAGGGCGGCGTGAGGCTTGCAAAGTCCATTGAAGAGGTTGTCGCCAACGCGAACGAGATGCTCGGCAACACGCTGGTCACCAAGCAGACCGGAGCCGAGGGCAAGCAGGTCGGGCGCCTCTATATCGAGGATGGCGCCGATATCGCGCGCGAGCTTTACCTTTCCATCCTGATCGACCGTACGGTTGGCCGGCCGGCTTTCGTCGTCTCGACCGAGGGAGGGATGGACATCGAGGCCGTTGCCGAGGAGAGCCCGGAGAAGATTCTGACGCTCGCCATCGATCCGGAAAAAGGCGTAACGGCGGAAGATGTGGCGAAGCTTAACGGGGCGCTGGAGCTGGAAGGCGAGGCGGCAACGGACGGCGAGAAACTTTTCCCGATCCTCTACAAGGCATTCACCGAGAAGGACATGAGCCTTCTGGAGGTCAATCCGCTCATCGTCATGGAAAACGGCCGCCTGCGCGTTCTCGACGCCAAGGTTTCCTTTGATGACAATGCGCTCTTCCGCCATGAGGACGTGGTTGCGCTGCGCGACATCTCCGAAGAAGACGCCAAGGAAATCGAAGCTTCGAAATACGACCTCGCCTATGTCGCGCTGGAAGGCAATATCGGCTGCATGGTCAACGGCGCCGGCCTGGCCATGGCGACCATGGACATCATCAAGCTCTATGGCGCAGAACCCGCCAACTTTCTCGATGTCGGCGGCGGGGCATCAAAGGAAAAGGTGACGGCAGCCTTCAAGATCATCACCGCCGATCCCAACGTGAAAGGCATTCTGGTCAACATCTTCGGCGGCATCATGCGTTGCGACGTCATCGCAGAGGGGGTCATCGCCGCGGTGAAGGAGGTGGGCCTGAAGGTGCCGCTGGTCGTCCGGCTGGAAGGCACAAATGTCGATCTCGGCAAGAAGATCATTTCCGAGAGCGGGCTCAACGTGATCCCGGCCGACGATCTCGACGACGCGGCCAAGAAGATCGTGGCGGCTGTGAAAGGCGAATAGGTCAATGATTCGCAGGTCAGGATCGCCACGTTCGGCAAGACTCTCGACTGGGATGCTGATGTTCGAACCTTCCACGACATTGAACACCGGAACCGCCAAGAGCGATCTGACCGTTACTGAATTGAAGCGATTGTAGGAAGCAGAATGTCCATTCTCGTCGATAGGAACACCAAGGTTCTCGTCCAGGGGCTGACCGGCAAGACCGGCACCTTCCACACAGAACAGGCTCTGGCCTATCACGGCACGAAGATGGTGGGCGGCGTCCATCCCAAGAAGGGCGGCGAAACCTGGGGCTCCGTCGAAAGCGGAGCGCAGCTTCCCATCTTCTCCAGCGTCGCTGAAGGCAAGGAGAAGACGGGCGCCAACGCAACCGTCATTTATGTGCCCCCGGCAGGCGCCGGCGCCGCCATCATCGAAGCGATCGAGGCGGAAATCCCGCTCATCGTCTGCATCACCGAAGGCATCCCCGTAATGGACATGGTTCATGTGAAGGCGCGGCTGGAGAAATCCGGTTCACGCCTGATCGGGCCGAACTGCCCCGGCGTTCTGACGCCGGAGGAATGCAAGATCGGCATCATGCCCGGCAACATTTTCAGGAACGGCTCCGTCGGTGTCGTATCGCGCTCCGGTACGCTAACCTACGAAGCAGTGTTCCAGACCACCAATGAAGGCCTGGGCCAGACGACGGCCGTAGGCATTGGCGGCGACCCGGTAAAGGGAACCGAGTTCATCGACGTGCTGGAGATGTTCCTCGCAGATGACGAGACCCAATCGATTATCATGATCGGTGAGATCGGCGGCTCTGCTGAAGAAGATGCGGCACAGTTCATCCTGGACGAGGCAAAGCGCGGCCGCAAGAAGCCGATGGCCGGCTTTATCGCCGGACGCACTGCGCCCGAGGGCCGTACCATGGGTCACGCCGGCGCGGTGATTTCCGGCGGCAAGGGCGGTGCCGAAGACAAGATCGAGGCCATGGAGCGGGCCGGCATCAAGATTTCTCCCTCGCCCGCACGGTTGGGAAAGACCTTGGTCGAGGCAATCCAGGGTTAAGCAAACAGTGAGTGGCGAAGTGGGATAGGATAGATGAACGTCGGCGGATGGGCGAGGTTTCACTGCTCGCCATTCGCCGTTCCCTTTTCGTGCTGACATAGGAGACCGGGCGTGCGCCCGGTTAGTTGCAATGACGCGGCATAATCAGGCCAACGACGAATTCTCCCTTACATCCTTCCTCTATGGCGGCAACGCCGCCTATGTCGAGGAGCTTTACGCCGACTACGAGGCTGACCCTGCCTCCGTAAGCGAAGATTGGCGCTCCTTCTTCAGCCAGCTTAAGGACACCCCAGCGGACGTGAAAAAGAACGCCGCCGGGGCCTCCTGGAAAAAGAAGGGCTGGCCCGTCGTTGCCAATGACGAGCTTGTCTCGGCGCTCGACGGCGACTGGGACGGGGTGGAGAGCCACTTCGACGGCAAGATCAAGGAAAAGGCTGCCAAGGCCGGCGTCGGGCTGACTGAAGCAGAGGTGCAACGCGCCACGCGTGATTCCGTGCGCGCCATCATGATGATCCGTGCTTACCGCATGCGCGGTCACCTGCATGCCAATCTCGATCCTCTCGGCATTGCCAAGCCGCTGGAGGATTACAACGAGCTTTCTCCGGCAGCCTACGGTTTTACGGAGGAGGATTTCGACCGGCCCATTTTCATCGACAATGTGCTTGGGTTGGAAACCGCCACCATTCGCGAGATGCTGGCGATCCTGAGGCGCACCTACTGTTCCACGCTCGGCGTGGAGTTCATGCATATCTCCAATCCGGAGGAGAAGGCGTGGATCCAGGAGCGAATTGAAGGGCCGGACAAGGGCGTGGCGTTCACCGCCAATGGCAAGAAGGCCATTCTGCAAAAGCTGATCGAGGCGGAAAGCTTCGAAAAGTTCCTCGATGTCAAATACAAGGGCACCAAGAGGTTTGGCCTTGACGGCGGCGAGGCGCTGATCCCGGCGCTGGAGCAGATCATCAAGCGCGGCGGGCAGCTTGGCCTGAAAGAAATCGTGCTCGGCATGGCCCATCGCGGCCGTCTCAATGTGCTCTCCCAGGTGATGGGCAAGCCGCACCGCGCCATCTTCCACGAATTCAAGGGTGGCTCCTTCACCCCGGACGACGTGGAGGGCTCAGGCGACGTGAAGTACCACCTTGGTGCCTCTTCCGACCGGGAGTTCGACGGCAACTCGGTGCACCTTTCGCTGACGGCGAACCCCTCGCATCTGGAGATCGTCAACCCGGTGGTCATGGGCAAGGCCCGCGCAAAGCAGGACCAGGTGTTCGGCCGCACGCGCGAGGAAGTGGTGCCGCTTCCCGAGCGCGCCAAGGTGATGCCGCTTCTTCTGCACGGAGACGCGGCCTTTGCCGGACAGGGCGTGGTTGCCGAATGCTTCGGTCTTTCAGGCCTGCGCGGACACCGCGTTGCGGGCACGGTGCACTTCATCATCAACAACCAGATCGGCTTCACCACCAATCCACGGTTCTCACGTTCCTCGCCCTACCCCTCCGACGTGGCGAAGATGATCGAGGCACCGATTTTCCACGTCAATGGCGACGATCCGGAAGCGGTGGTCTATGCGGCAAAGGTTGCGACCGAATTCCGCATGCAGTTCCACAAGCCGGTCGTCATCGACATGTTCTGCTATCGCCGCTTCGGCCATAACGAAGGCGACGAGCCGAGCTTCACCCAGCCGCTGATGTACAAGGCGATCCGCAGCCATCCCTCGACGCTGGAGATCTATGCCAAGAAGCTCGCGGCCGAGGGCGTGGTCACGGAAGCCGAGATCGAGCAGATCAAGGCCGATTGGCGCACGCATCTGGAAACCG
>JAJUHJ010000106.1 GCA_029279965.1 Phyllobacteriaceae bacterium | reverse complement strand
CACTTCGGTCCCGATCACGTAGACGGGGGCGGGGGCGTCACTATCGGACCCTGCCTCTCCAGCAGACGCCGCCAGCCGTGCTGCGCGGTTTGCAGCTTCGGTGTCTGTTAGCGCGACAGGCTCTCCCGCGCAGCCCATCGAGCAATCGAGATGCAGTTTCGTGAACCCCGCAGCGGCATAGGCACGGATCATCGCGTCAGCCTTGTTCATCGCTGCATCGGCCGGCAACGACTTCCAGGGGTTGGGGCCGAGATGATCACCGCCGAGGATGATGCGGGCGAGGGGGAAGCCCGTGGCGCGAGCAATGCGTTCAACGCAATCGCGGAAGTCGGCGGGCGTCATGCCGGTGTAGCCGCCCTCCTGGTTGACCTGATTGCAGGTCGCCTCGATCAGAAGCGGCAAATCGGTTGACAGAAGCGCGCGCATCGCCGCCTCCAGGACCAGCGGATGGGCGGAGCAGATCGACGGTAGGCCAGAAGGGCCGGACCTTGCACGCCATGTGGCGATATCGGAAAGAGGATGCGTGCTCATCGTCCCGCCTGCTCCTTCAGAAACGCCTCAAGCGCGGCGCGGGTGGAGGTGCCTTCCATCGGTCCGAGCGCTGTGACTGCCAGCGCCCCCGCGGCATTGGCGTACCGCAGGGCCGTCTCCGGCGGCTCGCCCGCCAGCCGCAACGCGACGAAGGTTCCGCCGAAGCAATCGCCGGCGCCGGTAGGGTCTCGTTCCTCGACGTCATGGGCGGCCACGTCGAGCCGTGTATCCCCGGCGAAATACGACGCCCCTCGCGCCCCCCGCTTGACCGCGATCTCGGATATCCCGCGCGACAGCAGGTCCTCAATCGCCGCATCTTCGGCGATTGCATCCGTGAACAGGAATATCTCTTCGCCTGAAGGCAGAAAGATGTCCGTCCGTTCCAGCACGGAGGCGAGCCTGTCCCGCAGGCCGGGTTTATGAAGCATTTCAGCGCGGATGTTGGGATCGAAGCTCAGCGTGCCGCCGCGACCCTTGACCCGGTCCACCGCCTGTAGCGCGACTTTGGCCATACCCGGGGCGGATAGGGCGGTTCCCATTACATGAAGATGCTCGCAACGGTCCAACAGGGCCTCACCGGCCTCGGTCAGGACCAAATTTGCGGTTGCACTCTGGGCGAGCGTAAAGACGAAGGAGCGCGATCCATCGGGACGATAGCGAACAAAGGCGCAACCCGTTACCTCGTCCGCGGCTATATCGATACCGGAGATATCAACGCCGTCCGCCTTCAGGCGTGCGATGTTGAGATGACCGAAATCGTCGTCCCCGACCCGGCCGACGATGGCGGCTTCGAGCCCCAGCCGCCCGACCTGATCCACAAAGATTGCCGGTGCGCCGGAAGGGTATGGACCCTTCAGGGGCTGCACCTCTCGAAAGCCGTCGCCCTTGGTGGTGGCGACAATTTCGACGAGAATTTCCCCGACTGTCAGTATCTTGGTCATGATTGAGCCATCGGCCTGCTTTGATCGTCGCTTCCGGACCGCAGCATCGCGAGATGCCGGCAATCTTTGCGCCACCCGGCGATGAACCGGGATGATGCTCCGCGTTATGCGGGAAGATGCCTCACAGCGTGGCGCCCATCATCATTCGGACGATCTCCTCGTCACTCGTTTCCGACGGGCGACGTTCTCCGGCAACGACGCCGCGGGCCAGCACAATGATCCGATCGGCGGCGGCAAAGATGTCCGGGAGGTTGTGCGAGATCAGGATGATCCCCACGCCCTTTGCCTTCAGCCTCTCGATCAGCGCCATCACCTCTCGCTGCTCGGGAACGCCGAGAGCGGCGGTCGGCTCGTCCATGATAACCAGCTGAGCCTGCCAGTATATCGCGCGCGCGATGGCGATCGCCTGACGCTGGCCGCCCGACATCTCGCGTACGGGTGCTGTGGGATCCGGAACGACGATGCCAAGTCCCTTGAGTACATCGACTGCTGTCCGCCGCATTTCGACACGGTCGAGGATCGGAAGCCCGAAAGCACGACGCGTTTTTTCCCGCCCGAGATAAAGGTTCAGCCCCGGGTCGAGGTTATCTGCCAGGGCAAGGTCCTGATAGATCGTCTCGATGCCGGCCGTTCGCACGGCTTCGGGGGTCTTGCCCGTGAGGCGTTCGTTCTTGAAGTAAACTTCCCCTTCGGTCGGCGTGTAGACGCCCGAGATCATCTTGATCACGGTGGATTTTCCGGCGCCGTTGTCGCCGGCCAACACGACGCATTCGCCTTCGTTGACCTCGAAGGAAACGTCCTTCACCGCCTCGTTGCCTCCGAAGCGTTTCTTGAGGCCTTTTGCATGGAGAAGCGCCGTCATGAGCTCATCCCCGTCAGTCTGTCCCTGGATTGATCGACAATCACGGCGATGATGATCACCAGCCCCACAGCGACGAACTGCCAATAGGGCGGCAGCCCGGAATAGACGAGACCGAACTGGATTACGGCGATGATGAATGCACCGATCACCGTACCGATCACCGTGCCCTGACCGCCGGTGAGCGACGCGCCGCCGATGAACACCGCCGCAACAGCGTAAAGCAGGATCGGCTCACCCGCGTTTGCCGCGCCGGCCGAGAACCTGCCTGTATAGATCAGACCGCCTATGCCGGCGGTGACTGCAGAGAGGATGAAGAGAATGACGAGGTGCTTTTTGACATCGACGCCAGCCCGCTCGACCGAGGCCCTGTTGGCGCCGAGGGCATAGGTGTGCACGCCGAATTTCGTGTGAGTCAAAAGATAGTGGAAGGCGATGGCAAGGATGGCCGCCACGAGCACCGGTATCGGAACTCCCAGCATCATGCCGTTGCCGATCTCGCGCGCCTCGTCGCTCTGGATCGACACGGTCGCTCCGCCGGCCACGATCAGCGCGATGCCTCGTGCGATGCCATAGGTACCGAGCGTACCGATGAAGCTGGGCACGTTGATGAAGGCGACGAGCCAGCCATTGATCAGCCCGACGAGGATCGCGGCCAGAACACCGGCGCCAAGCGAGAGGATAACGCCAAGCCATCCGCTCTCAGGCCCGAGCAACCGGATGACAAGCGCCATCACCACGGAGGCGAACCCGGTCGTGAATGCGATCGACAGATCGATATGCCCGGCGACGATGACGAGGGTAAGGCCGAGCGCCAGAAGCAGGATCTGTGACGCGGCCAGAGCGATCGCCTGGAGTGTGTAAACCCGAAACAGGAAGGTGTTGCCCGTTCCCAGCTGCGCATAGATCTCAAAGAAGGCGAGGATGAGGATCAGAAAGAGCCACGACCACGCGTTGAGTAGGGACTTCAGCAATGAAGTCCCCTTGTTCTCCAACATTACACCCTGGCTCATTCGGCGTAGATGAACTTGGCGGTTTCTTCGCTTTCCACGTTTTCAGCGTTGATGACGGTGAACCCGGTTCCGATCGAGGTCGGTACGGATTGTCCTGTCAGCACCGCATAGGCGGTCATGACGCCGTAGTAGCCGATCTCCGCCGGATGCTGTGCGATTGCGGCGTCCACCAGCCCGGAAGAAATATTGTCGACGATGCTTTGCGGTGCGTCGAACGCGATCACGGTAACATCTTCCGCCTTATTCGCACCCGCCACGCCATTGCCGGCGCCGATCGCAGAGAACAGGTTTGCGCCGAACACGCCCGAGATATCGGGGTGGCGGGCTGTGACCGCCTGAAACTGCGAGGCTGCCAGTGACGCGTCGTTCTCGTTGTACTGCGTCTCGAGCACCTCGATGTCAGGGTAGTTCTCGGCCATCTCGAGCTTGAAACCTTCTTCCCGCTGATCGGTGGTCGAGATGCCGGGCCGCACATTGGAAACGTAAACCTTGCCCTCTCCACCGATTTCCTCGGCCATGAAACGTGCCGCCATCCGGCCGCCTGCTATATTGTCGGAAGCGATATAGGAGATAGGAAAGTCACCGTCGCCCGACCCGTCCTGATATTTGCCGTCGTCGATGAACGTGTCGACGGTGATGACCGGGATGCCGGCTTCATGGGCGCGGCGCAACGGCTCGATCATCTGCACGCTGTCGGTCGGTGCGATCAGGATCGCGTCGGGACCGCGGGCGATGACGGCGTCCAGAACCGGGGTTTGCAGAACAGGATCGAACTCCTCAGCGCCCTGGAAATCCACCGTGATGCCGAGCGCGTCGGCAGCCGCCTGCGCGCCACGATTCATGGTGATGTAGAAGGCGTCCGTTGTCAGGCCCGGTACGAGCGTTATCGAAATGTCTTTTTCCTGAGCCTGCGCAAGGCCGGCCGTGCTCAACATCACCGCGAAGGCGGCAGATCTGATGAATTCTCGCATGAAGGTTTCCTCCCTTGGAATCTGAAAACCGGCTCCTCCCCAGAACCGGCACAGCGTGGTGCGAGCGGTTCGCCCCACGGGTCAAAGCAAATTTGACAGATTCAATATCGCCATACGAATTTCCGACGCAACAATTAAATTTCAGAATATCATAGACGTAGGTGTGAACAGACACGCCATCCGCCAATGGAGACCCGGCCATCGCGGGGGCCGTCAAGGCTGGCATCGTCCGCGAGCCGGCAAACTCGACAGTCGTGCGAATTTGCCAGCCGTGGGCCAGCGGCAGCCGATCGCGGCAAGGAGGAGGAACTTTATGGGATACCAAGGTCCGATTCTGATAACCGGTGCCAGCGGCGGCATCGGCGCAGCGACGGTCCGGCATCTGGCGGCCGAGGGTGCAGAGGTGATCGCCAGCGGCCGCAACCGGGACAAGCTCAAGGCGCTGGCGGAAGAGACCGGCTGCCGTCTGCTGGCATTCGATCTGACCTCCGAGGAGAGCGTGCGCGAGGCGATTGGTGGCCTCGATGTGTGGGGTGTGGTCAATTGCGGCGGCTACGGCGGTGAAATTGCCACCCCGATGGACACCGATATCGACGTATTCGACAAGGTCATCTCGGTGAATGCCCGCGGCGCCCTGCTGGTGACCAAATACGCTTCACGGAACATGATCCGGCTCGGCAGGGGCGGGGCCATTGTGAATGTATCGAGCCAGGCGGCGCTGGTGGCGCTGAAGGGGCATATCTCCTACGGTTCTTCCAAGGCGGCGCTGGACAACATCACGCGAGTTTCGGCACTGGAGCTCGGGCCGTATGGTATCCGTGTGAACGGTGTCCATCCGACCGTGGTGATGACAGAGATGTCGGCGTTTTACTGGGGCCGTCCTGAAATCGGTGAGCCGTTCCTGCGGCAGATGCCTTTGGGCCGCTGGGCCACGGAAGAGGAGATCGCCGCGCCCATTGCCTTCCTGCTGAGCGATGGAGCTTCCATGATATCGGGTGTGTCACTGCCCATCGACGGCGGTTTTACGGCCTGCTGAGGATGCTTGGGCGGCATCCGTCTGCGTCGCGGCCCGAGAGGCATTTGTTAACAAAGCTCTTGACTGGAAGCCCCGTGGCGGTGACCGTCCTTACGAATTTTTAGAGGTGGAGCATTTCATGAAACGATCAGAAATCAACGCAGCGATCCGGAATGCCGAAAAGATGACGCAGGCGTATGGCTGGGCCATGCCCGATTTTGCCGCTTGGACGCCCGAGGATCACAAGGCCGATCCCGAACGCCATCGTTGGTTGTCGGAGAGGCAGATCGGCTGGGACGTCACCGATTTCGGCCAAGGCGATTTCGCTCGACGCGGCCTTGTCCTTTTTTGCGTTCGCAACGGGCTCGACGGCGTGCCCTCGGAACGGCCTTATGCAGAAAAGTTGCTTTTCGTGGGTGTGGACCAGGAGACTCCTTTCCATGCTCATCGCCAAAAGCTGGAGGACATCATCGTAAGAGGCGGAGGAACGCTCTGCGTGGAATTCTCCCGCGACGGGGCGGTGACGCCCAGCTCCGGCGAGGGCATCACTGACATCGCGATGATCGACGGTACCCCCGTACCGGCGCATGATCGGGTTCACCGGCTTCGTGCAGGTCAGAGTATTACCATCCCGAGGGGGTTGCAGCATCGCTTCTGGGGTGAGGGCGAACCGGTCTTCGTGGCGGAAGTCAGCCAGCGCAATGACGACAAGGGTGACAATTACTTCCTTGAAGAACTAGGCCGCTTCAGCGAGATCGAAGAGGACGAGCCGCCATACCGCCTTCTTTGGAATGAGAAGATCGCGTCGTGATTGAGTATGAGAGCCGCTAGCGAGGACGCGCTATCCAGTTGAATTTATGCGTCGTGTTTCCCGAAAATCGATTCAGATTTTCGGGCCGATACTGTACGGCGTGCGGAGCGCCAAACTGGCTTCAATGCGGCCGGAGGATCGCGTCCGAAGGACAGGCCTAACCGCCTGTCCCTGCGACCTCGGCAACGTAGGCAGCCACCGCGTCGATCTGCTCCGGAGTCAGGACGCCCTCATAGGATGGCATGGCCTCGAACCCACCGAGAACAGCGGCCCGTACTCTCTCTTCCGAAGGCATCAGGTCATCGAGGTTGGGACCGATTTCCCCCACGGCTCCGGCATCGGCCAGCGTGTGGCAGATGCCGCAGTTCGGGGCAGCCTCCGTGGTAAACACCTGTTTCCCTAGATCTTCCGTCGCTTCGTCCTGAGCAAAGGTCGTCGTCGGCGCTGTGCCGATAATGAAGCTCATTAGAAGTGGCGCCACCAACGCTGTTTCCCAAAAAGAATTCCGCATCGCTTCCTCGTCCGGCAATTGTTAACGGCTCCGCCGACACAGCGGAGCCGTCCGGTCAGGTGACCGTTACCTCCACAGCAAGACGCCTCCAGCCGCTATAGTCATAACCCCGGTGGTTCGGTTCCGTGACTTCCTCCTGAACATTGCCCTCCGCGTCGGTCGCCCGGCTTGTGATGGAATAGGTTCCAGGCTGCAACTCGGCAGCGAGCACGAAGGGTCGCCAAGCGTACCGGCCGAGGTCGGGCCCTATTAATTCCGCCGCCTCCCAGGTCTCTCCGCCATCCGTCGACACCTCAACACTTTCAAGAGCGTTGATGCCGCCAAAAGCCACGCCGTGGATCTGCACCTTTCCGCTCGCTACGTCCGTCAGCGGATTGGTGACCCAGGACTTGACTTTCATCTCCCACATCGAAGGTTGGTCAGGCGCACCATCGACGCCAACGGGGCGGACGCGATAGCCGGATGCCTGGATGTTTGCGTCGGTCTCAGCCTCGGTCAATGCTACCGTTTTCACATACTTGATGTGGTTGACCCCGTAATAGCCTGGGATGATCAGGCGGAGCGGGCCACCATGCGCCAGCGGAACCGGCTGTCCATTCATTTCCCACGCCAGAATGGCGTTTTCCATAGCCGCTTCGAGAGGTATCGAGCGCTCAACGATGACCGACTTCGGGTCTATTCCTTCAGGTATGGTTTCCCCGCCCGTGCTGGTGACGAACTTCATGCCTTCGTTTGCCCCGCCGAGCGCCTCCACGACTGCGCGTACGGGAACCCCGCTCCAGATGACGTTGCCGGCCGCGCCGGTCACCCAGGGCGAGCCGCTGGCCTCGTGGTCGAACAGCCCGCGCCCGTTGCCCGAACACTGAAGGACCATCGCCACTGTCTCGATTCCAAGAGTCTTCAGCTCGCCGACCGTCATTGTGCGAGGGTCCGCGACGCCCTCGAAAGAAACCTCCCAGGCATCGGGATCCGCGACGATCTCCTCACTCGGGGGCGTTAAATTGTTGCGGATGTATAGTTCATCCGTTGCAGTGATGCCGCTCGTTCCGATGTAGCCGCGCTTCGTCTCCATCGTGTTGCCGCTGTGAACGATGAGGGCATCCTGGTTCTTCCAGTTCGCGTAATCGGGAAGAGGCTGCGCCTCCTGCGCCCGACTGGAGCCGGCGCCTCCGAAGCTGGCGGCTGCGAGCGCACCGGCACTGCTGGCCAAAAATGTGCGCCGGTGCACTTTGATGATCTCGGGCATGTCATTCCTCCCTTAGAGATTTCCGAAATCCCCAAACCCTCTTCTAGAGTAGCGCTTCAATCATCGAAGACAACGGCTCGAGGGCTGTAAACGCAGTACGTTATGTCGTCATATCCGGATAACATTATCAACCCAATTCTCCGGCCGCCCGCCGGGTGTGTGCGTACTGTTGACTAGTATGGAAGTATGATGCACAAGTTGGCGGAAAGGGAGACGCATTGAAGAGATGGCGGTAGGGCAGTTCGTCGAACTTGAGGAGGGTAACGCGATCGCGCCGCAGCTACACGAAAGTCTGCGTAGCCGCACCGCCAGAGCCGCGCCGCGTTCCGGAAAGATAATCTCAGAAGCCGAGGTGGCTCTTGCATATCAGGAGCGCACCAAGTCCGGCCCTGTGCAGATCAGGTCGCTCCGCCGCACGATCCCGGCCAACTCAGCCATGCGATCATGAAGCAATTTTTCCATCGTTTTGACGGCCGCCTCGAGCATGTCAGAGGCGCCAGAGAAGTTCATCAGAGCCAGAGAGGAACCATCATGAAAACTCTTTTGAAAGCCGGCGCGGCTGCGCTTGCACTTTCCTTTATGTTTGCGGGTGGCGTGATCGCGCAGGAATTGACCCTCAAGCTCGGGCATCTCGCCAACGAGCAGAACTCCTGGCACAAAGCGTCGCTGCGCTTCGCCGAGGAGGTCGAATCCCGTACGGACGGCCGTATCGCCGTGGAGGTTTACCCGAACGACTCGCTCGGTCGTGAGATGGACCTGATCAACGGCATGCAGCTCGGCACGGTGGAGATGACCATCACCGGCGAGAGTCTTCAGAACTGGGCACCGATGGCGGCGCTTTTGGCTATCCCCTACGCCTACGAGACGCTTGAGGAGATGGACGAGGTCGCTTCCGGCGAGATCGGTGATCAGATCGAAGCCCAGATTATCGAGCGCGCTCAGGTGCGCCCCATTGCCTATTTCGCCCGCGGACCGCGTAATCTTACCGCAAACAAGGCGATCACCACGCCGGAAGAGCTGGCTGGTCTGCGGATGCGCGTGCCGAACGTACCGCTGTTTGTCGACGTATGGTCCGCACTTGGTGCCTCGCCGACGCCGATGGCCTTCTCCGAGGTCTTCACCTCTCTCCAGAATGGAACGATCGGTGGACAGGAGAATCCCCTCGCACTTATCCAGTCGGCTTCCTTCAACGAGGTCCAGAGCCACGTGAACCTCACAGAGCATGTGCGCTCCTGGATCTATCTCACCATCGCAGAGCAGGTCTGGAATCAGCTTTCCGAGGAAGATCAGGGCCATATCATGGAAGCTGCGCGCATTGCCCAGGAGTTCGAGCGCGAGCAGTTCCTGGCAGATGAGGACGCCATCCGCCAGGACCTGGAATCGAAGGGCATGACCTTCGTGGAGGTCGACCAGGCTGCCTTCGCCGAGCGCGCGCGTGAGCCCGTGCTCGAATCCGTCGACGAAGACATCCGCCCGATTGTGGAAGAGATGTTCGCTCGCTGATCGGCCGGATTAGCCTTGGAAGGAGGCGAGCTTTCGCCCCTTCCTTTTCCGAAAGCTGATGGAACCGATGCAGTATCTGAACCTGTTCGCGCGACTGCTCTCCGTCGCGAGCCGAACCGTGGTCGGCGCGGCCTTCCTGGCGCTGATTGTCGTGGTGACGATTCAGATCACGACCCGGACGTTCGGGCTGCCTTCCCCGGTCTGGACCGAGGAACTGTCCCGTTACCTTCTCCTGTATATGGTGGCGTTCGGCATCGGTCCGTCGCTTTTAACGGGCGAGTTCGTCGCCGTCGATCTCGTTCAGGAGGCGGTGCCGGAACGCGTTTCATGGTGGCTGCGGCTGGTGGCCAACGCGGCGACCGCCGGCCTTGCTGCCGTGATGATCTGGCCGGCATGGCGCTTTGTCTCGATCGGTGCCTTTCAGCGCTCGCCGAGCCTGCGCATCACCATGGACATCATACACGCCAGCGTCTTCGTCCTCGCTGTCCTGCTCACCCTCTTTGCCGCTCTGCGCGTCGTTGGCATGCTCGCCGGTACCGATGACGGTCGACCGCAACCTCCCGAGGAAATCTGATCGATGGAACTCGCGCTGCTTCTCATCACCTTCGCGGTAACGCTCGCGATAGGTGTGCCGGTCGCGATCTGCCTCGCCCT
>JAJUHJ010000105.1 GCA_029279965.1 Phyllobacteriaceae bacterium | reverse complement strand
GCTGCGGTGTCTCGGGCGATCATTTTCGTTTTCTCTCCGAGCTTGAAGGCATCAGCTTTCCAGAGGCGGTGGAACGCGTTGCCGAGATGGCCGGCGTTCCCATGCCCGCCAGAGACCCGGAGGAAGAGAGGCGGGAGAGCGAGCGCGCGAGCCTGACCGATGTCATGGAACTGGCAACGCAGTTCTTTCAGGACAGTCTGCACGGAGCGCAAGGGGCGGAGGCACGAGCCTATCTGCGCGGGCGGGGTATTTCCTCGGCAACGCAGCAGACTTTCCGGCTGGGCTTTGCGCCTGACAGCCGCAACGCACTCAAAGAGCATCTGGCCGGGAAGGGCATTCACAAGGAACAGATCGAGGCGTGCGGGCTGGTAGTCAGTGGAGCCGACATTCCCGTTTCCTACGACCGGTTTCGCGGGCGCATCATGTTCCCCATCGAGGACAGGCGCGGGCGCGTAATCGCGTTCGGCGGGCGGGCGCTCGCCCCCGACGCCCTGGCGAAATACATGAACTCCCCCGACACGGAGCTCTTTCACAAGGGCAACGTTCTCTACAATCATGCGCGGGCGCGGAAGGCGTCGCGGGAGAGCACGGTCATTGCCGTCGAAGGCTATATGGACGTCATCGCGCTGGCCCAGGCGGGAATAGAGAATGCCGTTGCGCCGCTCGGCACAGCGCTCACCGAAAACCAGCTTGAGCTTCTATGGCGCATGTCGGGTGAGCCGGTCCTGTGTTTCGACGGCGATGGAGCAGGTCTGCGGGCCGCCTGGCGGGCAGCCGATCTCGCGCTGCCGATGGTACAGCCGGGCCGGTCTTTGCGCTTCATGCTTCTGCCGGAAGGCAAGGATCCCGACGACCTGGTGCGTGAAGGCGGCAGGGGGGCCATCGATGCCCTGATGGCCGAGGCGCGGGCGCTAGCCGATCTTTTGTGGATGCGGGAAACATCGGGCAAGGTGTTCGACACGCCGGAGCGGCGGGCGGAGCTTGAACAATCCATGCGCGCGCTTGCCGGAAGGATTCGCGATGAGGATGTGCGCCGTCACTACGCACAGGATCTGCGTGAGCGCGTGCAGAGCTTCTTCGGAGCATCGAGGCAGGGCGGCAAGCGGGGCCGTCCCTCATCCTATACGCAAGGTCGCCGGGGCGCGGCCACCGGGCGGCTGCCCGTCTCGGAAAGCCTTGCCCGCTCGGCGCTGGTAAAGACCGCCGGCGGTGTCATGCCGCTTCGCGAGGCGACCATCATGGTGGCGATCGTCAATCATCCGGCGCTGATCGACGAGCAGTTCGACGTGGTTGAGAAGCTTATGCTCGAAAGTGCCGACCTGAAGAGGCTGCGCAATGCGGTGTTCGACGCCATCGCCCTTGACGCCGCCAACGAACCGGAGGCGCTGAAGGAGGCGATTGCGAGGGCAGGGGAAGGCGAGACATTTGCCCGGGCCGAAATGCTGGCGCGGCGGGCCAATCAGTGGCCGGCTCTTGCCGGGGCAGCCCTGGAAGACGCCCGCGAGGCCTTTCTGCAGGCCGTGCACTTGCACCGCAGCGCGGGCACCCTAAATAGGGAGCTCAGAGCGGCCGAGCAGGCACTCGCAAACGAGCCGACCGAGGAAAACTATCGTCACCTCGTGGAAATTCAGGCGCAGTTGCGCAATGTGCAGGCGACGGAAGCGCTCATTGAGGGGTTCGGACTCCTCTCCGGGCGCACCGGGCGCTCCTAAGAGGACGCGGATGTCGGCGGCGCGTGTTGATTCGCTTTTTTGGTGCGAATCATGGCAGAGCCGCTTGACCTTGGCTCCATTTGAAGGAATCAGGATCGATTCGGTAGAGGCTCCAGTGGGTTGGGGCTGGCATGAAACAGAACCATCCATGACGTGGACGAGCGGTGGCGCTCGCCATACATGTAGGGTTAATCGGGCTTTAACGCGGTGTCGATAGAGCCCGAAATCAACGTGCGCGGCGGTGCCGGTTGCGAAGTTGCGGCCAGTTCGCCACAAGTGGTTGGAGAAGGCAAAGGCATGGCGACGAAGGAAAAGGAAGAGGTCGAAACCGAACGCGAGAGCACGGACGGGCCGCTGCTCGACCTTTCCGACGACGCGGTCAAGAAGATGATCAAGACCGCGAAGAAACGCGGCTATGTGACGATGGACGAGCTGAACGCCGTACTGCCTTCGGGCCAGGTGTCATCGGAGCAGATCGAGGATACGATGGCCATGCTTTCGGACATGGGCATCAATGTCGTCGAAGAGGAAGAAGCCAGCGAGGAGGGTGACTCCGAAGGTGGCGAGGAAAGCACCGAGCTGACGGAAACCTCCAGCAGCGCCGTAACGACGGTTGCCAAGAAGGAGCCGACGGACCGGACGGATGATCCGGTGCGCATGTATCTGCGCGAGATGGGTTCGGTCGAACTGCTTTCGCGCGAGGGCGAGATCGCCATCGCAAAGCGGATCGAGGCCGGGCGCGAGACCATGATCGCCGGGCTATGCGAAAGCCCGCTCACGTTCCAGGCAATCATCATCTGGCGCGAGGAACTGAACGAAGGCAAGATTCTCCTGCGCGAAATCATCGACCTTGAGGCGACCTATGCGGGACCGGAGGCCAAGCAGGCTCCTGCGGTGGCGCCGCGCCCGGACGAAGAGACCAAACCCGCCGACGAAAAGCCGAAGCGCTCGCGCGATGACGACATCACGGATGTCGGTGGCGGAGGACAGCCGGAAGAAGACGACGACGAAGAGGACGAAGCGAACCTTTCGCTGGCGGCAATGGAGGCCGAGCTGAAGCCTGGCGTCATGGAGACGCTCGACTTCATCGCCGATACCTATGCCGCGCTGCGCAAGCTGCAGGACCAAAAGGTTGAAAGCAGCCTTGCCGACACGGAAAAGCTCTCGGCTGGTCAGGAGCGCCGCTACAAGGATCTCAAGCACGAGCTTATCAAGGCTGTGAAGTCCTTGTCGCTCAACAATGCGCGTATCGAGACGCTGGTAGAGCAGCTCTATGATATCAACAAGCGACTGGTCCAGAATGAGGGCAAGCTGCTCAGGCTCTCCGAAAGCTACGGCGTCAAGCGTGAGGACTTCCTCAACGCCTACCAAGGCTCTGAACTCGACCCCAACTGGATCGATGTGGTGGCGGAGCTTCCCGGGCCGGGCTGGAAGGAGTTTGCGCGCAGCGAAGCGGACGCGATCGAGGCCCTGCGTTCGGAAATCCAGAATCTGGCGCAGGAGACCGCGATCTCCATTGGCGAGTTCCGCCGCATCGTCAATCAGGTGCAGAAGGGCGAGCGCGAGGCAGCCATTGCCAAGAAGGAGATGGTGGAGGCCAATCTGCGCCTGGTCATCTCAATCGCCAAGAAGTACACGAACCGCGGCCTGCAGTTCCTTGATCTCATTCAGGAAGGCAATATCGGCCTGATGAAGGCAGTGGACAAGTTCGAGTATCGCCGCGGCTACAAGTTCTCGACCTATGCGACCTGGTGGATTCGGCAGGCAATCACACGTTCGATCGCAGACCAGGCGCGCACGATCCGCATTCCGGTTCATATGATCGAGACGATCAACAAGATCGTGCGGACCTCACGTCAGATGCTGCATGAGATCGGCCGTGAGCCGACGCCTGAGGAACTGGCCGAGAAGCTTTCCATGCCGCTGGAAAAAGTGCGCAAGGTGCTGAAGATCGCCAAGGAGCCGATCAGCCTTGAAACGCCGGTGGGCGACGAGGAGGATTCGCATCTCGGCGACTTTATCGAGGACAAGATGGCGGTGCTGCCTATCGACGCCGCGATCCAGGCCAATTTGCGCGAGACGACCACGCGTGTGCTTGCCTCGTTGACGCCGCGCGAGGAGCGCGTCCTGAGAATGCGTTTCGGCATTGGTATGAACACCGATCATACGCTGGAGGAAGTCGGCCAGCAGTTTTCGGTCACGCGTGAGCGAATTCGCCAGATCGAGGCCAAGGCGCTCCGCAAGCTGAAGCATCCAAGCCGCAGCCGCAAGCTCAGGAGTTTCCTCGACAGCTAAAGCAGTCGCCCGAAAGTGGGAACCTGTTTCGGGGCACGGCAACTTAAGCGTCGTAAGCGAAATATTGCTGCCAGTTTGAAATCATTGAAGGCCGGGCCTATGCCCGGCCTTTTTTAGTAACGACTTCGGCTCCGTCGCCAGTTTGCCATTTTCGGGATCGAGAAGATACAACCCGTGCGGCGTTATCCGCATGGGATTTCAACTTGTATAGTCTATCCTGATTGTGAGAAATTTTATGGAACGGTATGACTTCACAAAAGCATTGATTGCAGTGGGTATCTGCCTTGCCAGCGCGGGTGCGGGTTTCGCGGAGGAGACCGAGTGGAGCTATGATGAATTGAGGGGTCCCGGACACTGGGCGGAACTCACCCCGGAGAACCTGGCATGCGCTGAAGGGATGCAGCAGTCGCCCATCGACATTTCGGGAGAGGTTTCCGCCAGGATTCCCGAGATCACGATTGACTGGAAACC
Source organism: Phyllobacteriaceae bacterium (assembly GCA_029279965.1). Classification (GTDB taxonomy): domain Bacteria; phylum Pseudomonadota; class Alphaproteobacteria; order Rhizobiales; family Rhizobiaceae; genus Chelativorans. The sequence goes on along the minus strand of JAJUHJ010000105.1, from coordinate 5,803 downwards.
CGTTGGTGGAACCATGGTGAACAACGGCCACACCATCCAGGTGAATCTGCCTTCGGGCAGCACGCTCAGACGCGGCGAAGACCTTTATGAGCTGTTGCAGTTTCATTTTCATACGCCGAGCGAGCACCACGTGCATGGCAAGGTCTATCCGCTCGAAGCGCATTTCGTGTTCAAGTCTTCGGTTTCATCGTCACTCGGCGTTCTGGCGGTCTTTTTCGAACCCGGTGAGCGCGACGACACGTTCGCTCAGCTTGCGGCTGCTTTTCCCGGCCAGCAAGGGGAAGACGTCAATGTGGCAGACGCCGATCCCAATGGTTTGTTGCCCGACAGCCTTGATTACTGGCTCTATGAAGGCTCGCTCACAACACCACCCTGCAGCGAGGACGTGGATTGGATGATCGCCAAGACGCCGGTGGAGGTTGACCCGAAGGATATTGCCAGCTTCACCGCGCTTTATCCGATGAACGCCCGGCCGATCAAACTGCCGCACAGGCGCTTTATCCTGAGCTCCTTCTGACTGCCGGACGGCGGGCGCAGCAGGGACAGCATCGCCCGGAACCAGAATCGGTTTGGGAAGGCACGATGCGTCGTTCTACAGCTTACGAGCGTTCCTTGTGCGCCCGAATGGACGCGCGGCGCTTAACGGCTGCGCCCGCTTGACAGCCGCCGAAAGGTGATACACCTCCTCCAGCATGCCACAGACGAGCCTGACCATCGCCACGAATGGCCCCGGCCTCTACGAGTTCACGGGAAAAGTTGTCGATTTCGTCGCAGGGACGGGAGCCGAAGAGGCTCTCCTGACCGTTTTCGTGCGGCACACCTCCTGTTCGCTTATCGTTCAGGAGAATGCCGATCCCGACGTGAAACGTGATCTCGACGCATTTTTCCAGCGGCTGGTGCCGCCATCCGACGATCCATCGATGCGCTGGATCACGCACCGGATCGAGGGACCGGACGACATGCCGGCGCATATCAAAGCCGCGCTTACGCAGACTTCAATCGGCATCCCCGTCGCAAGAGGGCGGCCGCTGCTCGGCACCTGGCAGGGGATTTACCTGTTCGAACACCGCGCGCGAGCGCACCGGCGGGACGTCGTGCTGCACCTTGCATGAAAGGCGCGGTGCAAATTGCTAGCGCGCCGCGTGTCTTTTTGGGCGCGCAAGGACGCGCTATCTATTTTGAAGCTACGCATCGTGCTTTCCGACAATCGATTCAGATGCTGTAGTTATCGTGAACAGTATGGGAGTAGGCAATGTCATTTCTAAAGCGGCTGTTCGGCGGTGCGGTGAAAGATGGAGAAGCAGCAGTGGTCGGCGAACCCGCCGAACATAACGGCTTTACCATTCGCGCCACCCCCTTTCCGCAAGATGGGCAGTACCAGACCTGCGGCATCATCTCGAAGGAGATCGACGGGACCACAAAGGAACACCGCTTCGTGCGGGCCGATCGCTTCCCGAGCGCGGATCTTGCGGCTGAGCATGCGGTGCGCAAGGGCAGGCAGATCATCGACGAGCAGGGCGAGACGATTTTCGGGTAAGCGAACGGAGCCGCTGCTCATTCAATGCCATCATCATCGCGCGCCAGCCCCTGGATCAACACTGCCAGCGTTGCATGGAAGGCTTCGACGTCCCTCCCGTCCGCAATGGCCAGCGCGGCACGGTCATAGGCAGCCCCCAAAAGCGCTGTAAGAGGAAGCAAAGGGGCCTCGCGGATGACGCGCGCCTTCATGGCCGCCGCAAGCCCTTCCTCAAGGGTGCGGTTGCCGTGCTTGCCATCGATCTCGTCCATGACAACGCGTCCGAGAACCGCCGGTCCGTCGAGAAGCAGCAAGCGGGTGCGCCCGGGCACGGCCATCGCTTCCAGAAAAGCGCGGCCACCCTCGATGAGCGCCTCCAATGGCGAAAGCGTCAAGCCGGTCTTCGCTTCGATTTCCTCGGCCACCTGCTCAGCTTCGCGCTCGACCACCGCCCGGAACAGGGCCTGCTTGTCCGCAAAATGATGATAGAGCGCACCACGCGTGAGGCCGGCGGCGGAGACAATCTCGGGCGTGCCCGTGCCGGCATAGGAGCGCTCAACGAAAAGCTTCCGCGCGGCGTGGATGAGCTTTTCCCTCGTTTCCTCGGAGCGGTCGCGGTTGGAGCGGCGGGCGGGTAAGTCTTGCATACATGCAGCCTGTATGTTATTTGAACGATGCATGCAGACTGTATGTTAATGAAGCACATGAAGGAAGCCCCGATGAAGACCACCAGCTATTATCCGGTCATCATGACCAATGAGGTGGCACGAACCGCCGCGTTTTATTGCGAGCACTTCCGGTTCGAAGCCAAGTTCGAGAGCGACTGGTATGTGCATTTGCAATCGCGCGAGGATGAAAGCGTCAATCTCGCCGTGCTCGATGGACGTCATGAAACCGTTCCCGCTGCGGGGAGGGGGCAGGTCTCGGGCCTCATCCTGAATTTCGAGGTCGAAGACGCCGATGGCGAGTATGAAAAGGCGAAGGCGGCCGGTCTGCCGATCCTGCAGGAATTGCGGGACGAGGACTTCGGCCAGCGCCATTTCATCACCGCCGATCCGAACGGCGTCATGATTGACGTCATACGTCCGATTGCCCCTTCAGAAGCGTTTGCTGACAGCTACAGCAGCGACGCGCTTCCATCCTGACAAGGCCTAGAAAACGTTGAGCGCGAGCAGGCGCGCAGCATCAAAGCGCATCGCGATCTTTCAAGGTCGCCTACTGCGCGTTGCCTTTGCTTCGCACACATCGTTGCCCCGAAACCGTTTCCGGTTTCTGGGCAACATGCGACAGGCTCTAAAGCCCGAATTTCTGTCCTGGCTCGGAGCCCACGACCTCGATCAGTTCAAGATCGAAGACGAGATCCTGGCCGGCCAGTGGATGATTGGCGTCCACCGTTACCTGCTGATCGTCGAGGCCGATCACGGTCAACGGGATCTGCTTTCCTTCCTGCGTGGTCGCGGTCAGGCGTGCGCCCATTTGCAGGTCGAGGCCGTCGGGCAGGCTGTCACGCGGAACGGATTGCACCTGGCGTTCGTCACGCGGGCCGTAAGCCTCGTCCGCCGGCACGACGACCGTGGACTTTTCGCCCGTTTCCATGCCCTCGATGCGCTTTTCGAGGCCGGGAATGATCTGTCCACCACCAACCTGAAACTCAAGGGGGTCGCGGCCCTTGGATGAATCGAACTCCGTGCCGTCCGTCAGCTTTCCCGTATAGTGGACGCGGACGACATCGCCCGTCTTGACCTGGCTCATATAGCTCTCAATCGAATCGGAGTGAAAAACTGGTGCGGCCTCACACATCGTCGGGATCCCGCACCGGCGAAAGGGCCGCGCCGGAGCCGCAGCCTTCTGCCGGGAGGGTAGGGCATGTGATTGGGATGTAAACCCCTTGCCCAGTGATTTTCTTGCCGTGGTCGGGAAGACTTACGTGCCGACGATGGCCCAACGCACGCCGTAGGGGTCACGCAACTCACCGAAGCGATCTCCCCAGAACATCTTTTCCAGCGGCATGGTGATTTCCATGCCTTCTGCCGCACAAGCGCGGCTCCACCAGGAATCGACATCGTCGACGCAGAGCGTGAGCGTGAAACCGCCGGCCGCTTCCGCGTGACGCCCGTATTCCGGATACTCATCACTCAGCATCAACGAGCCGCCATTGATATAAAGATGAAGATGCATCGTGCGGCCCCGTTCATCCACCGGATGACGGGCAACCTCCTTTGCGCCGAACGCTTGCTCGTAGAGCGCGGCCGCCCTGGTTGCGCCTTCGAGCATCAGATAGGCAATTACACCGCCACGGGGCTCGCCGGTTTCACCCGGAGCCAATTCGATTTCTGCCATAGTCACCTCCTGTTTTGCCGAACATTTCTGCTCGTCTCGGAAGACGAAGGAGCGCGGAAAACCCGACCGCCGTGCGCGGTCACGCATCCGCGGCAGCGGGATCCTCGACCGCCCGCACTTCCACCGTGCTGGTTTCAAGCATTGGCAGCCCTTCCGCCAGCGCCAGCGCCTCAGCCCGGTCTTGCGCGTTGACGAGGAAGAAACCCAGCAATTGTTCCTTGGTCTCGGCGAAGGGACCATCGGTGCTGATCAGTTTGCCGCTGTTCTTGCGCAGGGTCGTTGCCTGGGAGGCCCATTCCAGCCCGTGGGCAACGACGAGGTGACCCCCGCGCTTCAGCCTCTCCTCATATTCGGCCGCCTCGCCGAGGCAGCGGTACATGTCCTCCTCCGACCAGGTTCTCATCGCCGCCTCGTCGGCATAAATCAGGAAAAGGTACTGCATCGTCGTTCTCCATAGTTGATTGCGGCCGGAGGACGAACGGGGCGTCATCGGTCCGACATTTTCAGCGGCCACACCGTCAGGCGATCTAACCGGCGCTTTCAGCCTTGGCGCCGGCGGCAAGCCGGTCGATATGCTCGCGGATGTGGGCGGCCTCCGCAGGGGTACGTGCGAGCGAGATCGCCTTGTCGAAGGCGGTGCGGGCTTCGCTATCGCGGCCGAGTTCCTTGAAAAGCGCCCCGCGGACGCCGTGAAAGTAGAAATAACCGGACAGGCGGTCGGCCAGCGGCTCGACCAGTTCGAGCGCAACCTCTGCCCCTTCCGATTTGAAAAGGGCGACCGCGCGGTTGAGCGTCACCACGGGCGAGGGCTGCATGCGTTCGAGCATTGCATAGAGCAGCGCAATCTCCTGCCAGTCTGTGTCTTCCGGTCGTGCCGCGCGCGCATGGAGCGCCGCGATCGCTGCCTGCACCTGATAGGGGCCGGGTTGGCGGTGGCGCATGGCCTTGTCCACGAGCGCGAGGCCTTCGGTGATCTTGTCCCGGCTCCACAACCCACGGTCCTGCTCCTCCAGGAGCACGATATTGCCATCAGCATCGAGGCGTGCGGGCGTTCGGGCATGCTGGAGCAGGATCAGGGCGAGCAATCCCATGATCTCGGGCTCGGCGGGAAAGAGCCGCAGGAGAAGACGCCCCAGCCGAATGGCTTCATCGCAAAGAGGCTCGCGCACATGAATTTCACCGCCGCTCGACGAATAGCCCTCATTGAAGATGAGGTAGATCATCGCAGCCACGGCGGCGAGCCGCTCGGCACGCTCCACCGCGCCCGGCGCGGCAAAGGGAACGTCGGCCGCGGTTACACGCCGCTTGGCGCGGGTAATGCGTTGTTCCATTGCCTTTTCATTGACAAGAAAGGCGTTGGCAATCTCGCGTACCGTCAGCCCGGAGACGATACGTAGAGCCAGTGCAATCTGCTGGGTGGCAGGCAGATCGGGATGGCAGCAGATAAACATCAGCCGCAGGATATCGTCCCGGTATTGCGAATCGTCGAGCCGCTCGGCCATTCCGGCTTCCGCATCGTCCAGGTCGGAAATTGCGGCGTCCTCCGGCAGTGCCGTGTTGCGGCTGTCGCGGCGCACGGTGTCGAGCGCGGCGTTGCGCCCCACGAAGATAAGCCAGGCCGCCGGGTCCCGCGGCGGACCCTTGACCGGCCAGGTCTTCATGGCGCGCAGGCAGGCTTCCTGAAATGCCTCCTCCGCCCGGTCGAGGTCGCGGAAATACCGCAGCAACGCGCCTATGGCTTGCGGGCGGGCGCCGGTCAGCGCGGTCTCGATCCAGGCGATATCGTTCATGTTGCCACTTCTATTCCTTCGGGAAGAACACCTTTTTCGAAGATGCGCACGGGGCGGATCTCGAAAGTTACTGCTTCCCCCTCCTTCAGGCGCTTGGCGAATTCGATCGCTTCCTCGAGATTGTCGCAATCCACGATGTAAAGGCCGAGCAACTGTT
>JAJUHJ010000104.1 GCA_029279965.1 Phyllobacteriaceae bacterium | reverse complement strand
CAGTGGCGCAAAGACAATCGTGCTTGCGCCGCGGCATCGAGATGGTGACGGCTTCGTATCGTAGTACCCGCCATTTCCCGCTATGGATATTAACATGACGAAATCCGACCCCTTCCTGGAACCCGATGCAGAGGCGGTCCGCCTCGCGAAAACATTGCTGCGCACCGCTCGCTTCGGCGCTCTTGCCACGCTCGATCCCGTCGACGGTGCGCCATTGGCAACGCGCGTGGCCGTCGCAACGGATATGGATGGCGCACCAGTGATCCTGGTGTCCGCACTCTCCGCTCACACGCAGGCGATCGAGGCCGATCCGCATTGCGCGCTGCTTGTCGGCGAGCCCGGCAAGGGCGATCCCCTCGCCCATCCACGCCTCACCGTCAAAGCGCAGGCGCGTAAGCTGGAGCGCGGCAGCGACGCCCACAGCCATGCCGAGCGCCGGTATCTCAACCGGCATCCGAAGGCCAAGCTCTACGCCGGCTTTTCGGACTTCGCCCTGTTCCGTCTGGAGCCGGAAAGCGCATTGCTCAATGGCGGCTTCGCGCGGGCGTACAGGATGAGCCGCAGGGACCTGCTGGTCGAAGGAATGGTCGACTCGTTCCTTCAGATGGAACAGGATGCCATCACCCATATGAACGCGGACCATGCCGACGCGGTGGAGCGCTACGCCGTGCATTTCGCCAGCATGGAACGCGGCAAATGGGTCTTGACGGGCATCGACCCCGAAGGGATCGACCTCGCCAAGGGGGGTGAGATTCGGCGCGTCTTTTTCGACGCACCACTGAAGGACGCGTCCGAGGTGCGGCCGGCGCTGGTTGCCTTGGCAAAAACGGCACGCGGCTCTTGATCATGTCTCGCCCGCTCATCCGTATCGATGATCCGGGCGATCCACGGATTGCCGCCTATCGCGACATTCGCGAGCGTGACCTTGTGGGCCGCCAGGGTCGTTTCGTGGCCGAAGGCAAGGTGGTGCTGAACGTCCTTTTCTCAACCGCCCGTTTTGATGCCGAGTCCGTCTTCCTGCGTGAGAACCGGGTTGCTGGCATGAGCGCGCTGCTGGAGCGTATACCGCCGCACGTGCCGGTCTATGTTGCCGACGGCAAGGTGATGGACTCGATCTCCGGTTTTCCCGTGCATCGCGGCGTGTTGGCCATCGGCCTCCGCGGTGCCGAGATAACGGCGAAGACGCTGCTTTCAAGCCTGCCTGAAAACGCCCTGGTGGTCGCGCTCTGCGGCATCGCGGATCACGACAATATGGGCGCGATTTTCCGCAATGCGGCCGCCTTTGGTGCCGACGCCGTGGTGATGGACGAAACCTCCTGCGATCCGCTCTACCGAAAGGCCATACGGGTTTCTGTCGGTGCGGCGCTGAAAGTGCCTTTCTCGCGGGGCGGCAGCGGGGAAACCCTCGTCCAGACGTTGCAAGCGCACGGCTTTCACGTCTTGGCGCTCAGCCCCACCGGCACATACGATATCCGAACGGTAGAGCGTGCTGCGCGCACGGCGCTTCTTCTGGGCGCGGAAGGCCCGGGCCTGCCCGAGGCTCTCATCGCGCGTTCGACATCGGTGCACATCCCCATGCAGCCGGACTTTGACAGCCTCAACGTCGCTGCTGCCTCGGCGATCGCGCTGCATCGGCTTTGGGCCTAAAGATCGTTCTATCCGGTGGTTGAGCTCTCACGCAGAGCCCGTACGCGCTCGGCAAGACTGGGCGATTGACCACCGACGCCGTCGGCCGGCGCGTCAGAAAGGGTCTTGTGAATTGGCGAGTCGGGACCTTCGAGTGTCGCCGCCATGTTGACGACCTCTGCAGCCAGGTTGGAAATGCGCTCGCGCAGCGCCTCATTGCCTTCCTCTGCGGTGCTGGAGGTGCTTGCGGCAAGCTCGACGCGCAGTTTCTTGTTTTCCCGCACCAGCGCCGCCAGGCGGGAGCGCAGCCGCTCGACTTCGGATTTGGGCGACGATGGATGTTCGCTGTCTTCAGACTCCATCGCGCCCCCAGCCATCAGCATTGAAATCTGCTGCGACAGATCGGCGTCCCGCCTCTCCGGCCCTGCCCTTGCGTGTTCAGTATCCGTGGGAATTTCGACATCCGGCCGATCAGCCCCGTTCTGCCGAATCTTCTGCTTCAGGCGCATGATTTCCCCCTGCTGCCGCTCAAGCCGATCTTCATAGGTGGAGACCTTGCTCATCAGCCGCTCCACCCTACGGTCCAGCTCCTCCGCCCGCGATCTCTCGATCTCCAGGGCATTCTCGGCGCTCGTCCTTTCCGAGACTGCTTCGCGCATCGCACGGTCAGCTTCCTTGCGCTGGCTGCGCAGGATGGAAAGCGTTTCGTTGAGATCTTCGATCTCCGACTCCCGCGCCACCAATTCGATCTGACGGCTGCTCGCCGTCAGGCTCGCCTCCTCGTAAAGCCGCGAAAGTTCCTCCACTTGGGCGACCTGTCCGGCCAGCTTCTCCTCCGTTTCGCCGTGCACCGCGGCCAGCCGCCGGATCTCCTCCTCCTTTTCGGCCAAACGCTCGGCCAGGTTCGCACCCTCCGCGCACTGCTCTTGCAGCGTGCGGACCTCCTCACGCAATGTGTTGATCTCCACAAGGTCCTGCGCCGCCTTCCGTTTGATGGCCTGGGCTTTCATCTCCAGCCGGCGCATGGCCATTGCGTGTTCCGCATTGACGGCGTCGATCTCGCCCTGCAACTCCTCCCGCGTAAGCGGCAGCGAGGCCTCGATTTTTTTGCGTGCAAGCCTGTCCGCCCGCTTCCATAAGAGAGGCGCGGATGCCAGCGCCAGCGCGGCGGCAACGAGAAAACCGAGTACGAAAAACAGAACGGTTGGTATCACGGGGGCATTTCCGTCCAGCGTGGTGAACCCAATGTGGCACGTCAGGCACCGACAAATCCAGAGGCCCCCGCCGATTTGCCCCGGGTTTGCTCAGCGCTGCCTGGCGAACTCCAGGTTCAGCCCGTCAGAACGGGTTCCATGTAGGCCGCGACGTCATCTTCAGATAGCCGACATTCACGCCCAGCCGTGCGCCCACACCCGTGCGAACAGGAACGATCAGCACCGGCCCATTCTTCAGAACGTTAAAGCCAAGACCCGCAACGACATAGGCCGAGCCAGCCACCCCGGCATAGCGGCGATAGAGGGCGTCGACGCTGTTGAGATTATACACCAGCACCATGACGCGCGAGCCCTGCGCGCCGAAATCCCAGCCGAGCGAGGGACCTTGCCAGTAAACGGGATGATCGCCGACATTCTTGGTATAGAGCGTGCCTTCGCCATAGGTCAGGCCGCCAACGATCGCACCGGAACCCTCCTGGCCGAGCACATAGCCGTTGGGCAGACCATAGGTGGAGAAAATCTTTTCGATCACCGTGGCAAGACCGCCGGACGTAGCGCCGAAAAAGCGGCTCCCCGTATCAACGATCTCATCCATCGTGTAGGCATCCTGCGCGTGAGCGTTCGGCACCGACAGCAGGATGGCGACGCTTAAGACCGCCCCAATGAGGACGGAAAGAAGACGCTCGCCCGCGCGGCTGATTAAGCTCGATAACATCGGTCTCATCTCCTTTTGAGTGCCTCGAACGGCACTGAAGCCGGTTCTGCCACTCACCACTCGAATCCTTGCCCGAACTGCAGCGCATTCGAACGTAATGTGTAATTCTTTTTCAACCATTAAGCCGCGCGCAAAAAACCGCTCCCTTCCCGCATTCGCCGCGGCAGTGCCAAGGACAGTTTGTTGCTCAAGATGGCATCATGTGTAACGAAGGTTCCCGTCGCAGGAGACTGCGATTCGCGGGGCAGGACCCCGAGCATGATAACGCGATGTCCCGTGCGGCATGTCCGCTGCAGCCGAAGATCGGGACGGCGTTCCGGCTGAGATCCTGCCCATTGTCTGGATTGACCATGGGGACGGTTCAAAACATGACGGATATCCTCTCGCTCAGCGCTCCCGATCTGGCCGCTCTTCTGTGCAGCCGGGTCTGCCACGACATCATTTCACCCGTGGGAGCGATTAATAACGGGCTGGAGCTTCTGGATGAGGGAGGAGCGGACGAGGACGCGCTGCAGCTCATTCGCGCCAGCGCCACCAGCGCTTCGGCACGGCTTCAATATGCCCGCATCGCCTTCGGGGCGGCAGGCTCGGCCGGCATGCAGATCGACACTGGTGATGCCGAAGCAGTGGCAAACGCGTTCTTCCGCAACGAGAAGCCGGAGCTGGAGTGGACTGGCGGACGGGCATTGCTGCCGAAGAACAAGGTGAAGCTGCTGCTGAACCTCATGCTGGTGGCCAATGCCGCCATTCCGCGCGGAGGCAAGCTGTCGGTGCGGCTGGAAAACCTGGAAACGGAACCACACTTCACGCTGACCGCGAACGGACCGATGGTGCGCGTACCTCCCCGTTTCCTGGAATTCCATTCCGGCCAACGCGGCGAAGACCCCGTCGATGCCCACAGCGTGCAATTCTATTACACGCTTCTGCTGGCTCAGGAGACCGGGATGACAATCTCAATTCGAGGCACGGCCGAGGAAATCGTGCTCTCAGCCCGCTGATTTAGCCCGGCATTTACCAAATGCGTTTGCCGGGCCTTTACCAGGCCCGGCTACATTCCGCGAGCCGCGCATTGCCTGCGGCGCAAGAGGAGCATTTTGCGGCCAGGTGGAAGCACCGGACGTCCGCATAAGTGCGAAGGACAAAAGACAGCGCCTCTTTCGTGCACCCGTATGGGCGCATGGCGCGCAGGACCAGGTGATGAAGCGTTGTTTGATCGTGGATGACTCGAGCGTGATCCGCCAAGTGGCCATGCGGATTCTCGCGGGGCCGGATCTGCTGGTTGCGGAAGCTGCCACGGCGGGCGAGACAATCGAGATTTGTCGTGATGAAATGCCCGACACCATCATCGTGGACTACCGGTTGCCGGATATGGATTCCTGTTCATTGATTGCGCAGCTGACATCCCTCGACCCGAATATCAAACCACGTGTTCTGCTCTGCTCTTCAGAGGTCGATGCCGGGTTGTTTACCCGCGCAAAGCGTGCCGGCGCCAGCGGCTACATCCTGAAGCCGTTTACACGCGCGCAATTGCTGGAAAGCTTTCGCAGCGGAGAAACGATCACCGCTGCGGAGGAAGTGTTCTGAAGAGCCCGGCCATGCGCCGGACCGTTTTCGTTCCGGCGAAGGTCAGGCGCTTTCGCGCATCTCCTCCGGCTCGCGCAGCACATAGCCGCGCCCCCAAACCGTCTCGATGTAATTCTGCCCACCGGAAGCCGTATCCAGCTTCTTGCGCAGCTTGCAGATGAAGACATCGATGATCTTGAGTTCCGGCTCGTCCATGCCGCCATACAGATGGTTGAGGAACATTTCCTTGGTGAGTGTCGTCCCCTTGCGCAAGGACAACAGCTCCAGCATCTGGTATTCCTTGCCGGTCAGGTGCACTCTCTGGCCGGCGACTTCAACCGTCTTGGCGTCCAAATTGACCACCAGATCGCCCGTCGTGATGATCGACTGGGCGTGGCCTTTCGAGCGGCGGACGATCGCGTGAATCCGCGCCACGAGCTCATCCTTATGGAAGGGCTTCGTCATGTAATCGTCGGCACCGAAGCCGAGGCCCCTCACCTTGTCCTCGATACCGGTCATGCCGGAAAGAATGAGGATGGGTGTCTTGACCTTCGAGAGGCGAAGCGTCCTGAGCACCTCGTAACCGGACATATCCGGCAAGTTCAAATCAAGAAGAATGATGTCGTAATCGTACAGCTTACCAAGGTCGACACCTTCTTCGCCGAGATCTGTCGTGTAGACGTTGAAGCTCTCCGACTTCAGCATCAATTCAATGCTTTGTGCAGTCGCACCATCGTCTTCTATCAGCAGAACGCGCATCTTATTCCCCTTTCCGCCGACGAGCCGGTTTGGCAGTTCTCCGGCGCGCAGCAGTGTCCACCTGAATCGGAAGCTGCCATTTAATGGTTAACAAAAACTGATTCGCACATGCAAGCGCTAAGAGTGCCTGTCAGATTTTTCTTATACTGCATTGAATCCAAAACGTGAATCATCACGACACTCCTTTCCCGGCAACAGCCCTCTTCCCTCTCCCCGGCACGATCTGGGGTGGCGGAGGGCACGCCAAAATTTTTACCGCGCCTTAAGTCATCGGCCTTATGATTAACAATGCCCGTAAACGAATGGTTACCGTCGGAGGCGAAGTTTAGGAATTTGTTTTCCAAACCGGCGGTTGAGGGCGCTTTGGGCGAGGAGCGGCATAGGTCCGCGGCTTGGGTTCGCGTTTGCGTTTTCTGGGAGTGTCATCATGAAATCACGAGAGAATCTGGTTCGGCTTAAACAGTTTCAGGTGAATGAGAAGCGGCGCCAGATCGCCCAGCTGGACGGTATGGTCGCCGAATTCGAGCGCATGGCCGCCGAACTGGAGGCGCAGGTAGCGGCCGAGGAAGGCAAAACGGGAATCACAGACCAGAACCATTTCGCCTATCCGACATTCGCCAAGGCCGCCAGGCTGCGCCATGACAATCTGCGCACCTCACAGGCTGAGTTGATTCAACAAAAGGAACAGGCTTTGGCAGAGCTTAACGAGGCCGAGGTCGAACTGAAAAAAGCCGAAGCACTCGAATCGCGCGATGCCAGGATTCGCAGCGAGGACACCTCCCCCCGCGCCATGATCGGCTGAGAAAGAGCCGGGAGCCAATACGCCTCACATCCGGGCGACTGCATGGATGCACGCAATTGCGCGAATGCACGCGCCGGCATCGCCCGGAAATGGGATCTGTTTCTACAATTACGTACAGGAGATGCTTGGCAGGCCACGGGCGAATCGTAAGCTCGGGCTCGCTCCAGCATCCGTGCGTCGTTTCACATACGCGCAATGGCGGCTATGGATTCTGGCGAAGGCTTCTGAATCCGCTCGGATATCGGCCTCGTACCGGGTGTTCGCCCGGTGCTGCCCCTTTCCGGTTTCCAAAAACGGCGCGGGGCCTCCACACCGATCCGCCTCTGGAAGCGGCAGCGAAGGCTATGCTGCCATTGTGTCCGACGCTTCCTCAGTGACGGTATTGCTGGATGCGCGTCGTCCTGAGGCCCTGCAGGCCATACTCGTCAATGGAGGCCTGCCAGGAGAGGAATTCCTCCACCGTAAGCCGATAACGCTGGCACGCTTCCTCCAGACTCAAGAGCCCGCCGCGAACAGCCGCCACAACTTCCGCCTTGCGGCGAATGACCCAACGTCGCGTGTTGGTGGGGGGCAAGTCGGCAACCGTAAGGGGACTGCCGTCGGGCCCAATAACATATTTTACACGCGGTCGCACCAGATCGGTCATCGTACTCTCTACACTGCTCCAGACCCAATCGTTGCGACGTTACCGCCGCAGCTTTAAGAATTGCCTAAACGCGTGGTAAGGCTAAGGTAACAGAAGTGAATCCCGCGTTAGGAATTGCAGAACATCTTGATTCAAATACTAGGAGTCGACCTGTTCACGCCGGGTAAATGGCGTGAGGTCATCTTCGCGAAAACGAGATGAGGCGAGATGAGGCGAACTGCATCTGCCCCTTCCGTGCCCCATCCGAAACCCGGATCTGTCTTCGGAAAAGCACGATGCGAAGATAAATGGGCCGCGTTTTATGCGCCTGAAACGATGCATGGCGGCCCAGGATTCTTTGCTGTTTTCGGCAGCCATTGCGCCCGACTGAATGGCCAGTCGGCGGCGGCCTTCAGGCCAACGATGCAGATCGCCTTGACCTTGCCCGCCCACATTGCCATGTAGCAAGCCGATGAAACCGGAAGCCAAGAGCATGAACAGCCTAGACTTGCCTGGCCGCCCACAGGATACGCGCGTCGTCGTCGCCATGTCTGGCGGGGTCGACTCCTCCGTCGTCGCAGGTCTCCTGGCGAGCGAGGGCTATGAGGTGGTCGGCGTCACATTGCAGCTCTACGACCACGGTACGGCCGTTCACCGGCCCGGCTCGTGTTGCGCGGGCCAGGATATCGAGGATGCCCGCCGCGTGGCGGAAACGTTGGGCATTGCCCATTATGTGCTCAATTACGAGGAGCGCTTCCGCAAGGCCGTCATTGATCCGTTCGCCGAGAGCTACGCCACCGGCGAAACACCGATTCCATGCGTCTCGTGCAATCAGACGGTCAAGTTTTCGGACCTTCTGGAAACGGCACGCGAGCTCGGTGCCGATGCGCTCGCCACCGGTCACTACATCCGCTCTCGGGCGAACGGAGCGCATCGTGCTCTCTTCCGGCCGGTCGATAATGATCGCGACCAGAGCTATTTCCTCTTTGCCACGACCCAGGAGCAGATCGACTATCTGCGTTTTCCCCTGGGCCACCTGCCGAAGGCCGAGGTGCGCCGGATCGCCGGGGAGATGGGCCTGTCGGTGGCGGCGAAGCAGGACAGCCAGGACATCTGCTTCGTCCCGCGCGGCAAATACTCCGACGTGATCGCACGATTGAGACCGGAAGCCGCTACGCCCGGGGACATTGTCCATATCGACGGCCGCGTGCTCGGTCGCCACGAGGGTGTTTTGCGCTACACGATCGGCCAGCGCCGCGGCATTGGCGTGGCGGCGGGGGAGCCGCTCTATGTGGTTCATATAGACGCCCGGCGAGCACGGGTGGTCGTTGGCCCGCGTGAGGCGCTTGAGACACGCCGCGTCTTTCTGCGCGATGTGAACTGGCTGGGTGACACCCCGCTCGAAGCGCTGCCGCCCGAGGGAATGGAGGTTTTCGCGAAGGTCCGCTCCACACGACCGCCCACCCCGGCGCGTCTTCATCACACACATGGTTCCACCTATGTCGAACTCCACGAGGGTGAAACCGGCGTCGCACCAGGCCAGGCCTGCGTTCTCTATTCCGATGATGGCGACGATTCACGGGTCTTCGGGGGCGGGTTCATCGAGCGATCGGAGCGCGATGCGGAAGCCGAAACCCAACTGGCTCGGCTGGACCGTCTGTCGGCGTAGAGCACCGACAATCAGATGAAGATACCTGACGTCGGCGTCTTCTTGGGATCAAAGTGGATTATCGTCTGCAGGGCTGGTTCCGGGGGCGCCGTCACGGCGGTCGTGTGAAACGCTTCCGGCGGTCAGAATCCGCAGAACGTCAATCGCCTCTTCGCCTGGGGTACGCGGCTTCGCCCCCGTTTCGATGCAATCGATGAAGTGCATCAGTTCACGGGTCAGCGGCATTCCCTCCTCGACGGAGATATAGGTGGGTTCGTTCGTCGTGAACGCCCATTGCCCGCTGTCCTGCCACACGGCGTGGCGGTAGACGGCCAGCTTGCGGCTCCAGGGCTCCACATCGTCGAAGACGGCCATGGCCTTGTCGCCAACGACCGTCAGGCGCCGCTCACGGTAAGGGTTGAGGCGCGAAGCAAAAAGGTGGCTCCGCAGGCCGTTCGCAAAGCGCATGTGCAAATGCGCGAAGTCGCTGAGATGGTCGAGCAGCGCCGCCCCTTCCCCACGCACCTCGACGGGCGCCGACCCGGTGATCGCCAGGATCATGGAAAGGTCGTGCGGCGCAAGGTCCCACAGAGCGTCGTTCTCGGTATGAAACTTGCCGAGGCCAAGCCTGTGGGAATGGATATAGCCGACCTCGCCCAACTCGCCCGCATCGATCAGCGCTTTCATCGTCTCGAAGGCGGGATGGAAGCGCAGCACATGGCCGACCATATAGATCTTGCCTGCCTGCCGCGCCGCCGCCACGGCCTTTTCGGCATCCTTCACCGTCAGAGCGATCGGCTTTTCGACGAGAACATGCTTGCCTGCAGCCACCGCCTTTTGTGCATAGCGCGCGTGAAATTGCGGCGGCAATGCCATGACGATCGCGTCGATCCCGCCATCATCGAAGAGATCATCAGGCGGAACCGCGCGGCAGTCATGCTCGCTTGCAAAACCTTCCGCGCGCGCGCGGTTCTCGTCCGATACGGCTTCAAGCGCATCGAGAGATTTCAGGGTGCGGATGTGGTTCGACCCCCAATACCCACATCCAAGGACGGCTATACGCGGCTTCATTCAGTCTTCACATGATTGGTTGGCCGACACATATCGGCGCCGGCGCCGCAACTCAAGCCCGCGCTTTACCGCAATCGCGGAGCAGACGGCAAGCGTCTTGAGGCTGAATGGAAAATGCGCTGGAAGCGCGTGCAACTTGCTTGACACCATGCAATCAGCCACCTTATATCCGCGCGTCGTTTGATGGTGCCCGCAGCGGCGCGAGAGCGACATCCTCCTGCGGCGGAGTAGCTCAGTCGGTTAGAGCAGAGGAATCATAATCCTTGTGTCGGGGGTTCGAGTCCCTCCTCCGCTACCAAAATTCTTCAATAATTTTAGTAAGTTGAAGTGAGTTCGTCTTTGGCATTGCCCGACGCAGATCGCCTTGGGTTGCATT
>JAJUHJ010000103.1 GCA_029279965.1 Phyllobacteriaceae bacterium | reverse complement strand
GTCGAAGCCATCTACTCCTCGCTCGAAACGGACCCGTTCCCCCAATGTACCTCGGCAGAGGGCGCATCATGAGGGACGCCGAAGCGTCCGCCTGGAGCGGACCAGACAGGCTCGCCCGCTCCGTCGATTGCCTTGCATTCAACAAGGTCACGCAGCAGCGCGGCAGCGTTTCTGATGATATGCATCCGACCGGCAAAGCCGCCTGTCGGCACCGGACAAGGAAGGCGGATGGATACGGATTCCCCGTTGTCCCCTACAAAAACGACGTTTGCCCAAACACTGTTGCGACCTTCGCGGGAAACGATTGTATCAATGATCTTCAATTCCCTTCCTCCGTCGTTGAGTTAACGGCTGAAGGAGGCAATCGTTCCTCTCGGAGATGGTACGAGGACGCTAATTCTGTTGCGACTCCGGAGCGGTCTCTTCCGCCGTTGTTGGGGCGGAATACTCAGGATCCGGGCCACCGGCCGTGCTGTCGGTTGCAGTGCGATTGCCGAAGTCGAGGAACATGAAGAGCCCAAGCACCACGACAACAACGATCGCGAGGACGACCAGGACGTTCCGATCAACGCGCTTGCGTTTCGGCTCTCTGCCATTTGCCATGATAAACTACCTTTCAGTTGCCGGCCCGGGCTGAACATGCGTTTGCGGCCGTGCCTCGCCCGGCTCCAGCTCTTCGTGCCAGCGGCCCTGCCTGTCCTGATATTCGATAATCGTTTCCGCCCCGGCGCTCCGGTGCGCGGCCGCGGCCTGCTCCGCTGCCTGCGTCGCTTCTTCCTGTGTAGCAAAGCTCTCGGAGAACACGTCACCCACCTTGTACGCCCAGCCTCCGTCATGCTCCACCACCTCATAGGTCACGTCGGATTCGGCGTTCGCATTTCCCCTTTGCTGCTTGTGCATGTCCGTCAGAAGCGCACGCGGCCCGCGCGGCGACGGTTTGCGAACAAAGCGATAAAGGGCATACAGTCCGAGCGCCGCCAGCACAAAGCGCATTGCATTCACTCCTAAATTGGTCCGCCGGCTGTCGGCGGATCGGCTTGGCGCTTCCAACGTCCGCTGGATGCAGCATGTTCCCTGACGGCATCGCGAAGATTTCAGTCGGATTTGTTGACGGGGTATATACCACTCGCCTCTATGTCTGGATCTGGTTAGGGGTTGCTGCGTGAAATGATACCTTCAACGACGGTCAAGAGATTCCTGCGCCATATGCTGATCCGCGCGGGTCTTGAGGGCATTTCGCTCACGCATGCGGGCGCCTTCTGGCGAAAGGCGGCCGGGCGCGGTCTCATCTTCACGCTCCATCACGTACGCCCGGCCGCGCCGCAGCTCACACAGGCGAATATGCTGCTCACCGTAACGCCGGCGTTTCTGGAGCAGGCGATACAAACCTGCCTGAAAGCCGGACTGACGCCGCTTGCTCTAAGGGACTTGCCGGAGCGGCTTTCCGACACCCGTGACAGGCATACCTATGTCTGCTTTACGCTCGATGACGGCTATCGCGATAATGAACGGTTCGCCGCCCCTGTTTTTCAGAAATACGCCGTGCCTTACACGATATTTGTGACCGCCGGATTTGTGGAGCGGACACGCTCCATGTGGTGGGAAACGCTGGAGGCACTCCTTGCGCGCGAGCGTGCTGTCGATTTCGATTTCGGCGACGGCTTACAGCGCTTCCGGGTGGATACTGCCGCGAGAAAGTCATTCGTTTTCGACCGCTTTGCAGAATTCATTGAACAATCAGATGAAGACGAGGCTGTCGCCCGCATCGACGCCTACGCACGGAAGTGTGGCCTCGATCCCCTTTCGCTGGTGGATGATCTTACTCTCGACGCCAATGACCTTGCACGGCTGGTTCGCGATCCCCTCGCGCAAATCGGCGCCCACTCCATGACTCATGTCAATCTAAAGCGTGTCGATGACGACCGGCTGAAGCAAGAGATCGCCGGCTCCGCCGATGCGGTGGAACGCTATATCGGTGTCCGGCCGAGCACCTTCGCCTATCCTTACGGTTTCGCTTCGGCCGTCGGCGCACGCGAAATCAGGGCGGCTGAAGATGCAGGCTTTTCACTCGCCGTCACCAACAAGCCGGGGATGCTCCAGGCGGATTGTCTCAACCAGCCGACAAACCTCAATCGCGTGTCGCTGAACGGCACTTATCAGCGCAAGCGATATGTTGAGGCGTTACTCACAGGAATCCCCTTCAAGCTGAGAGAGGCCGGCGGCGCCAATCTGCTCTGAGACACTGGACGCCCTGCGGGACCGGGTTTCCCTTGCCCGAAGATTGTTCTACTGTTGGCCAATCGGGAATCCTTGGGACGTTTCATGAAAATCGCCACATGGAATATCAACGGCGTGAAGGCACGCATTGAAAATCTGCTGCACTGGCTACAGGAAGCCTCGCCCGACATTGTCTGTCTGCAGGAGATCAAGTCGGTAGATGAGCAGTTCCCGCGCCAGCCGCTGGAAGAACTTGGATATCACGTCGAAACCAGCGGGCAGAAAGGTTTCAACGGTGTTGCCATTCTGTCGAAGCTGCGCTTCGACGAGGTGAACCGCGGGCTGCCCGGCAATGACGCAGACGAACAGGCTCGCTTTATCGAAGGCGTTTTTTCTACCGAGACCGGCGCATTGCGCGTGGCATCCCTCTATCTTCCGAACGGAAACCCACTGAACAGCGAGAAATTCGTCTACAAGCTTGGATGGATGGAGCGTCTGGAGGACTGGGCAAAGGCCCGCATCGCGATCGAGGAACCGGTGGTGCTGGCTGGTGACTATAACATCATCCCGGAAAGGGAAGATGCAAAATACCCGGATAACTGGCTCAATGACGCCCTATTCCAGCCGGAAAGCCGCCAAGCCTATCGCAGGTTGGTTAATCTGGGCATGACCGACGCTCTACGCGCGGTAACGGCCGCGCCAGGCACTTATACCTTCTGGGATTATCAGGCAGGGGCCTGGCAGAAGAACAACGGAATTCGCATCGACCACCTGATGCTTTCTCCGGAAGCGGCAGACCGGCTGGTATCTGCCTCGGTCGAAAAGCATACGCGAGCCTGGGAAAAGCCCTCGGACCACGTTCCGGTCGTCATCGAACTGGCTTACGCCTGACCAGCAGCGAAGCGGCCGATTACCGCCAGATGGACCGCAAGCGCGCGCTCCTGTTGAAATCAGGCATTAGCGGTCTGAAAATCGATTCCCGATCTTCAAGCAAATGCATTAATCCCAACCGTTCGCGAGATAATCTTCCGCCAACGCTATGGCCGTGCGGCGATCGGACTCTCCGGCAAGTGCGAAAGCCTCCTCCTGCATGGCACGAATCCAGCCAATGTCGGCCGGTCCCGCATTGTCGAGCGCCGTGGTCATCAAGGCGAGACCGCGCACCATCTGACCGCTTTGAAACAGGAGATTTCCTAGTCTCGCCTGGGCGCCGGCATGGCCTTTTTCCGCTGCCAGTTGCAGCCATCGGGCAGCATGCTGTACATTTTTTGCACCCCCCTCACCGGTCAGGAACATGCGGCCAAGCTCATATTGCGCCGTCGCGTTCCGGTAGGTAGCAGCCGCACGCATATAATAGTCCTGTGCGGCAGCCGGGTTGGCCTCCACCGGCGATCCGGGAATGCCCTCCCTTAGATAGCCGGCAATCGCCACCAGAGCATCGGAAACGTAGCTGCCTTCCCGGCTTCCGGGCCGCACGGTTTGTTGAGCCACCGCAGAGAAGAACTTGAACGCCTCATAATCGTCGCGGGCAACGCCGTCGCCTTCGGCATACATGCGTGCCAGCTTCCATCTTGCTCCAACCTGGCCGTTTTCTGCAGCATAACGGTAAGCCTCGACGGCCTCCTGCTTCTCACCGCGCTTGTAGGCAGAGAATCCGAAGCGAAAAACGGCGAGTGGATTGCGCTCGGCTTGCTGGATCACGGTCTTCTCATCGAGCGCTGCCGCAGACCCCAAGCTGCCAAACAGAACAAGAGCCCCGGCAAACAGCCGGCCCGCTATGAATTTATATGTTCGCATAGCAGTGCGTTTCTTTCTCGGCGCCCGGATGTGTCACCGCGCCATAGCGGGCCGAGCCGACTGTTTGCGCATATTTCCATATGGCGCCTGATTGATAATCGGTCTCACGCGGCTTCCAGTCCTTGCGCCGCGTGTCCAATTCGTCCTCGGTCAGCCCCACGTCGATCGTGCCGGCTATGGCGTCGATGGTGATGATGTCACCGTCCCGCAACAAACCGATGGGCCCACCCACGGCAGCCTCCGGCCCCACATGACCGATGCAGAAGCCGCGTGTTGCGCCGGAGAACCGCCCGTCGGTAATCAGCGCCACCTTGTCACCCATGCCCTGCCCATAAAGAGCGGCAGTAGTAGCAAGCATCTCACGCATTCCAGGCCCGCCCTTGGGACCTTCGTAGCGGATTACCAGAACCTCGCCTTCCCTGTAGCGGCGCTCGTTCACGGCGGCGAAGCATTCCTCTTCCGAATCGAAGCAGCGTGCCGGTCCGGAAAAGCGCAGGTTCTTCATGCCGGCAACCTTTACGATGGCGCCTTCCGGCGCGAGGTTTCCGCGCAGACCCACGACGCCGCCGGTTGGCGAAATGGGGTTGTTGGCGGGGCGCACCACATCCTGCGCATCATTCCAGCCGACGCGTTCCATGTTCTCTGCGATGGTCCGCCCCGTCACCGTCATGCAATCGCCGTGGAGATAGCCGTGCTCCAGCAGCGTTTTCATGAGCAGGGGAATGCCGCCCGCTTCGAACATGTCCTTGGCGACATACTTTCCGCCCGGCTTCAAATCGGCAATATAGGGTGTCTTCCTGAAGATTTCCGCCACATCGAACAGATCGAACCTGATGCCGGCTTCATGGGCGATTGCCGGCAGGTGCAATGCGCCATTGGTCGAACCACCCGAAGCGGCGACGACAGCGGCAGCATTCTCCAGCGCCTTGCGGGTGACAATGTCGCGCGGGCGGATCTGCTTCGCGACCAGTTCCATCACCTTTTCGCCCGAGGCGTAGTTGAAGCGGTCGCGCATTTCGTAAGGTGCCGGCGCACCGCAGGAATAAGGCAGAGCCAAGCCGATGGCCTCGGCCACCGTTGCCATGGTGTTGGCGGTAAACTGGGCACCGCAGGAGCCGGCCGAGGGACAGGCGGCCTGCTCGATCTCCATCAGATCATCATCGGAAATGGTACCGACGGAATGCTGGCCAACAGCTTCAAACACGTCCTGTACCGTGATCTGGCGTCCACGATAGGTGCCAGGCAGGATGGAACCGCCATAAATGAAGATCGAAGGTACGTTGAGGCGCACCATTGCCATCATCATGCCAGGCAGCGACTTGTCGCAGCCGGCAAGACCTACCAGCGCATCGTAACAGTGGCCGCGCATGGTCAGTTCGACGGAATCGGCGATCACATCACGCGAAACGAGCGAGGCCTTCATTCCCTGATGGCCCATCGCGATGCCGTCCGTGACGGTGATGGTGGTAAACTCACGCGGCGTACCTTTCGCCGCAGCCACCCCCTTCTTCACCACTTGCGCCTGGCGCATCAGCGAGATGTTGCACGGAGCGGCCTCGTTCCAGCAAGTCGCCACACCAACGAGTGGCTGGGCGATCTCCTCCGCCGACAGGCCCATGGCGTAAAGATAGGACCTATGCGGCGCTCGCGCCGGCCCGGATGTCACGTGGCGGCTGGGCAGTTTGTCCTTGGAGATCACTCGAGCGTCCATAATCACCTGCGGCCGCCAAGAGCGGCTTTCCTGACACGCCTCGTCTCAAGCTGGGCGCGCCCATCAATCGGTGCGCCTGTTTTATGGCGGGAACTTGGCACCTCGCCCCCACGGCTCTTCTAGCGCATCGACGCCGAAAATCTGTTGCAAATTCGCAACAGATTTCTGATGGATATATAATGTTTTTACATGGAAAGCGGTTTGCTCGGCGCAGCCTTCTCAGGACGCACGGAAGTTTATCGCTGCACCGCTCGCTCACCTGGGCCTATGCAGAGGGCTCATGAGTGGGCCGACAGATCGGCTGAAAACCGGTTCCGGTTTCCAGCCGATGCTGCCGTTGTCGGCCTCGGACCCTATTGTTCAGCTTCGGTGCTTTCCTTCTGCGTATGCACTAGGGAAGCCAGTACCGAGCCCCCGATGATCAGGGCCGTTACAGCAAGCGCTACAAACGAGGGTATATGAAGATACTCGCCCAAGACCATCTTCAGACCGATGAAAATGAGCACAAGCGACAGGCCCGTCTTCAAATACCGGAACGTGCGCAGCATGCCCGAGAGGACGAAGAACAGGGCGCGCAGGCCAAGAATTGCGAAAACGTTGGAGGAAAAGACAATGAAGGCGTCGTTTGAGATTGCCAGCACGGCCGGAATGGAGTCGATCGCGAAGACAAGATCGGTCAATTCAACCGTTACCAGCACGACGAAAAGCGGCGTCATAAAGAGAACGCCATTACGCCGCGTCAGAAATTTCGATCCTTCATACTCCGTCGTTACACGGCCCGTGCGCATGAGCAGTTTTACGATACGGCTCTCGCCGGGATCGATTGCTTCATCCCCCGACGTCATCATTTTGAAGCCGGAATAGACGAGCAGCACACCCAGCGCCATGGCGATGACATGGAACTGGTCGACAAGCTTCACGCCCGGAACGATCAGCGACAGCCGCATGACGATGGCGCCGAGAATGCCGTAGAAGAGCACGCGATACTGCGCCTCCGGCGGCACCTTGAAGTAGCTGAAGATCAGCGCGATGACGAAGATGTTGTCGAGTGAAAGTGCCTGCTCGATAAGGTAGCCGGTGAGGAACTCCGCCCCCCTGTCAGCACCGCCGAAGACGAAGACACCGACGGCGAAGAGCATGGCCAGACTGACGTAGCTCCCTACTGTCAGCAGTGCCTCGCGGGTGGAGATTACATGATCTTTACGATGCAGGACGAAGAGGTCGAAGAAAAGAATCGCGGCGACGAGCGCCAGGAAGCCGGGCCAAAGCCAGTCATGCAATGTCATTTTTTTGAGGAGAGGTTACGCTGCGTCTGCGCGTTGTCGATCGAACCGACATCACAGGCGACGCCTCGCCTGCCAGAGGGGCCCGGTCCGGGTGACTCCTTCTATCTGCGGCAGAACACCGCCGGTTTCAAGCCCGATTCCGACATAACTGTTATATTCTGATGCGTTTTTCCCCTGGCCGCTTATGCGAAAGCCCTCGTTTGTCTTACCATCTCACGCTGTAGGAGGCGGTTACGACGCCGGCCCAGCCGGCATCGACCGCCGCGCCGAAATTTGCCGCATCCGGCCGATCTATCTCAGCGGATGTGAGATAGGAAACTCCTCCGCCCAGCCGCAGCTCGCCTCCGTGAGAGTCCGCCAAGCTAACGCCTCCCGCCAGCAGCCATTTTTCTGTCCTGAAATCATAGCCGGTGCTTACGCCGCGGTCCCATTGCAGGCTTACGGCGCCCGAAATGCCGGGTGTGAAGACGTGACCGATCCCCGCTGTCACGGTCCAGCTGTCACGCCAAAGATACTGGTTCTCCGCAGTTAGGAGACCGGAAACGTCGACGATGAACCGCTCGTTCACCGACCAGTCCGTCCACTTCACCGAGCCGAAGGCGAGCCAACCCGGCGCAATGCCCGATTGCAGCTTCATTTCTAGGCTCTGCGGCAGTTCACCAGATGCAGTGGCCGGCAATACCCCCCAAGGTCCTACAGCCGAACCGTAGACATCGTGACCGACACCTGAACGATAGAGGAGTTGCGCCCGAAACGCGATGTCGGGAATTTCATAGCCGATGCCGGCCCGCCAACCATAGCCACTGCCGTCGAGGCTGAGATCCAGTAAATTCCCACCAAGGAGTACGGGCCGGGCAGACAGGTCATAGCCAAACCGCTCAATGAACCCGCCAGCCAAAAGTGCAAGCCGTCCCCGGCCGACATCGAGGAAATAGGCGCAGGTGGCTCCGAACTCGTCCGTTGCGAAGTTCTCGGAAAGTGTGCCGCCCGGGCCAAATGGATGGCCGAAGCTGGAGCTTGCTCCGTTGGACTGCGTGTACGTGCCCGCGCAGGAAAGACCATCCGTGACCGCAAATTTCACTGCTGCCGAGGGGATCGTATAGCTGTCGAGATAATTTGTGCCGACCAGCGATGCATTGGGGGTGGCAGCGGGCGTGGCAGCGACATTCTGACCAGGCAGGACGACAACGGTGCCGGCACGCATATTGAAATTGCCGTCTTCGTAAAGGATGTCGGTATCGGCTGTACCGCGTGAGAATCCACCCGCATAGGCACTTCCAACGGTCAGCAAAACGGCGGCAACGGAACACCCAATTTGAAGAACACGCATATGAATTCCCTCGACGCGCTAAAGGGTGGCGAGGCACCCGGCGCCAGCAATATGAGCCAATATGGTAACGGAATCGTCGCCGCGGGGTCGGATGCTCCGACGTATCAAACGGTCACACAAGGGTCAGAGTAGTGGAAAACCATAGGAATATCGCACGTTACGCGTAGATCCTCGGCTCAGCAGCAGTGTTGCTGATACGCCACACTCCCCTTAAACCAAAGCGTCTTGGACGATTTCGCCAGCAAGCCGACGCCGCGCCGGCCGCTTACTCGGCCTCGCGCACGCGCGCCAGCGCTGCCTCCAGCCGGCTTCTGGCCTCGGCAAATCCCGCAAGCTTCTCACGCTCACCGGCAACGATCTCGGCAGGCGCATTGCCGACAAACTTTTCATTGGCCAGCTTTTTCTCTACCCGCCGGATTTCGTCTGTTACCCGCGCAACCTCCTTTTCGAGTCGCGCCGCCTCTGCCTTGAGGTCGATAAGGTCTCCTAGCGGCAGGCAGAAAGTGACCTCCCCCAGCACGAGTTGCGCGGAGCCCTTCGGAACCTCGGAAGCAAAGCCCACCTCACCGACACGCGCCAGCCGCCGGATGGCTGGATCATGCCGACCGATGCGCTCACGCGTCAAAACGTCCGCACCGACTGCAATCAACGGTGCCGTCGCCGCTGGCGGTATATTCATTTCGGCGCGAACGGAGCGAACGCCGGAAACAAGCTCTATCAGCCAATTTATGTCCGCGGCAGCTTCTTCATCCTCAAATGAAAGCTCCGGCCAGCGGGTCAGCGCCAGTATGTCATCACGCCCTCCCTCACCCGCTGTCAGTTCCCAAAGCTCTTCGGTCATGAAAGGCATCATCGGATGCAGCAGCTTATAGGTCTCATCCAGCACATAGGCGGCGCAAGCGCGCGCTTCGACCTTCGCCGCCTCGTCCTCGCCAGCAAAGACCGGTTTCAGAAGCTCCAGATACCAATCGCAGAAAAGGCTCCAGACGAAACGATAAACCGCGCCCGACGCATCGTTGAAGCGATAGGATGTGATGCCGTCGGTCACAGCCCGCGCCGCACGCGTCAATTCGGTAAGAATCCAGCGGTTGATGGCGAGCTTCGCATTCTCCGGACGGAACGAGGGATCGCGCGCAACGCCATTCATCTGCGCAAAACGAGTGGCATTCCAAAGCTTGGTACCGAAATTGCGATAGCCGGCGATCCGTGCCGGATCGAGCTTCACGTCACGCCCCTGCGCGGCCATGATGGCCAATGTGAAGCGCAGCGCGTCGGCGCCATATTCGTCAATCAGCTCCAGCGGGTCGATGACGTTGCCCTTGGACTTCGACATCTTGGCGCCGTTCTTGTCGCGAACGAGCGCATGGACATAAACCGTGTGGAACGGCTCCTCATCCATGAAATGCAGGCCCATCATCATCATCCTGGCAACCCAGAAGAAAATGATGTCAAAGCCGGTGAACAGCGCGGATGTCGGGTAATACGTCTCGAGCGCCTTCGTCTTCTCGGGCCAACCCAGCGTCGAGAAAGGCCACAGGGCAGAAGAAAACCAGGTATCGAGCACATCCTCATCTCGCGTGAGAATGTCGCCCGGCTGAAAATTCTCCAGCTTTTCCTCTACCCAGGCCTTCCAGGCGCCTTCGTGCGAGATGTAGTGCTGAATGGCCGCCTCAAGCGCGGTTTCTTCATCCTTCTCCACAAACACCTGGCCGTCCGGGCCATACCAGGCGGGGATCTGATGTCCCCACCACAATTGCCGCGAGATGCACCAGGGCTGGATGTTTTCCATCCACTCGAAATAGGTTTTTTCCCAGTTCTTCGGAACGAATTTCGTGCGCCCCTCGCGCACGCTCGCGATCGCCGGCTGCGCCAGCGTCTTGGCGTCGACGTACCATTGATCCGTCAGGAACGGCTCGATGGGAACCCCGCCCCTGTCCCCATGAGGAACGGTGTGCGCGTGAGGCTCGATCCTGGCCAGACAACCCTCGGCGTCCATGATCTCGACGACTTCCTTGCGCGCGTCGAACCGGTCAAGTCCATGCAGCTTGTCCCAGAGCGCACGGCGCTCGGGAGTGGCATCAACGCCCTCGAGGAAATCCTCGTTTTCATTGATGTTTATCGCCGCTTCGACATCCATGATATTGATCGCGCGCAGGCGATTCCGCTTTCCGACCTCAAAGTCATTGAAGTCGTGCGCGGGGGTGATCTTCACCGCACCTGACCCTTTTTCCGGATCGGAATACTCGTCAGCAACAATCGGAATCCGGCGGCCGACGATCGGCAGGATGACGTGCTTGCCGATCAGGTGGCGATAACGCTCATCCTCGGGATGCACGGCGACACCCGTGTCGCCCAGCATTGTTTC
>JAJUHJ010000102.1 GCA_029279965.1 Phyllobacteriaceae bacterium | reverse complement strand
CCCAGCGAAGTCGGCGCGCAGGCCGATATCGTTCTCGTTTCGGTTCCAACACCGGATATCGTCCACGCCGTGTCAGCCGGCCCGGACGGCATCGCCGCAGGCGGCCGCGCAAAGATCATCGTCGATCTGTCCACGACCGGCCCCTCCATGGCGACGCGGGTCTCTTCCGAGCTCGATGAAAAGGGCATCTCCTGGATCGAGGCGCCGGTTTCGGGCGGCATAAAGGGCGCCAGGGAAGGAACTCTGGCTGTCATGGTCTGCGGCCCTCGGCGCGCCTATGATGCCGTCGAAGAGATCCTTTCCCACTTCGGTAAGCTGTTCTATGTCGGCGAAGCCGCCGGGCTGGCGCAGGTCGCCAAACTTGCCAACAATCTGCTTGCTGCGTCAGCCATGGTGGTCTCGTCAGAGGCGATGGTCATGGCGGCCAAGGCGGGCATCGAGCCCGAGATCATGCTCGACATCATCAATGCCGGCTCGGGCCGCAACTCGGCCACGCAGGACAAATTCCCGAAATCGGTGCTTCCGCGCAGCTTTGATTTCGGCTTTGCCACCGGTCTGTCCTACAAGGATGTACGGCTCTGTGTCGACGAAGCGGAAGCGATGGGCGTGCCTATGGTGGCTGGTGCCGTCATTCGCCAGATGCTGGCGGTCACCCAGGCCAAATACGGCGCGACATCCGATTTCACCTCGATTACCCGCGTTGTGGAAGAATGGGCGGGTGTCGAGGTGCGTGGCCGCGATGCCAAGACAGCGAGTTAGAGCGCCGTGCGTCCATTTGAACGCACAAAGGACGCTCTATCTCATTGAATGGACGCATCGTGCTTTCCGAAAATCGATTCAGATTTTCGGGCCGATGCTGTAATGCGCCGCTTACCCTGCGAGCCGAGGTGTTCGTCAATACTCGTCCCGGTGCCCGGGGCGCAGCAAGCGATTGCTTGATTGATGTCGTTTTATGCTGATGATTGGTCTCGCGACGCCCGGATATCCACCCGGACGTCGCTATAAGATGGGCTATCCTTCGCCCATGCCCTCGGCCGGTTTGGTGGCCCTTCCTTCAAGCACTTTCTGCTCGATACGCTGACCGACTTCGGGGTCGATGCTCTTCCAGTACTGGAAGGCGCGGCTCAGCACAGGTTCGCGCACACCGCCGAGCAGACTACCGGCGACCTGCTCGACGAGTTTTGCACGCTGCTCATCGTTGAAGACCTCCCGAACCAGAGCGCCGGGCTGGCTGAAGTCATCGTCGTTGCTGCGCAGCGTATAGGCGCTGCGCACCATCTCGCCATCGGCTTCCCAACCGTCATCCACCGGTCCGGTCTGATCCGCCCAGTCACGGTCGCCGCTGTTTGGCGCATAGACCGGCGCGGTGCCGCTGTGGTGATAGGCCATGTGCCCGTCGAACATATAGGTGTTCACCGGCACCTTCGGCTGGTTCACCGGCAATTGGTGGAAGTTGGTGCCGATACGGTTGCGCTGCGCGTCATTGTAGGCGAAGGCGCGGCCAAGCAGCATCTTGTCCGGCGACAGCCCGATACCGGGCACCGTGTTGCCGGGCGAGAAAGCAGCCTGCTCAATCTCGGCGAAGAAGTTCTCCGGATTGCGGTTGAGCGTCATCGTACCGACCCTGATGAGCGGATAATCCGCATGCGGCCAGATCTTGGTCAGATCGAACGGATTGATGCGGTAGGTCTTAGCCTCTGCGTAGGGCATGATCTGAACTGAAAGCGTCCAGCTCGGATATTCCTCGCGCTCGATCGCCTCGAACAGGTCTCGTCTGTGAAAATCGGCGTCGAGGCCAGCCATCGACGCGGCCTCTTCATTGCTGAAAAACGCCATGCCCTGATCGGTGTGGAAATGGTACTTGACCCAGAAGCGTTCGCCAGCCGCATTGACCCACATATATGTGTGAGAGCCGTAGCCATTCATGTGCCGCCAAGTGCGCGGCAAGCCCCGTTCGCCCATGAGGTAGGTCACCTGGTGCGCGCTCTCGGGATTGTTGGTCCAGAAATCCCACTGCATATGATTGTCGCGCAGGCCGGAATCGGGAAGCCGCTTCTGGCTGCGGATAAAGTGCGGGAACTTCATCGTATCGCGCACGAAGAAAATCGGGGTATTGTTGCCGACGAGGTCGTAATTGCCTTCATCTGTGTAGAACTTCAGCGAAAAACCGCGCACGTCGCGCCAGGTGTCGGGGCTGCCCATTTCGCCGGCGACGGTCGAAAAACGCGCCAGCATCTCCGTTTTCACGCCCTTCTGGAACAGCGCTGCCTTCGTATAGCGCGAAACATCCTCGGTCGTCTCGAAGACGCCGAACGCGCCGGCGCCTTTCGCGTGCGGTTGCCGCTCCGGAACTTTCTCGCGGTTGAAATGCGCCATCTGTTCAAGAAAGTGAACATCATGGAGCAGGATCGGACCGTCGGGACCGATGGTCAGAGAGTTGCGGTCGCTGGGCGCGGGGGCGCCGCTCCCGGTGGTCGATCTGGCAGTTCGATTGCCAGGGGCATTGTTTTTGTCGGACATAAAATCTCCTGTAGCTGACAACCACGGTTCCTTGCGATGTGGTGAATCAAAACTCGATATTCCAGTGTACACTACGTGCGCCATGTGAACACTGCGCCGGTCCCGGGCGACGTTGCGGGCAAGAGATAGCGATACCAAACCGGAGCGAACGCCGCCATGAGCGTCCTGATACTTCACATCCTTTATGTCGTGGCGATTACCGCCGAAGCCATGACCGCGGCGCTGATGGCGGGCCGCCGCAACATGGATTGGGTCGGAGTATGCTTGCTGGGAGCCGTAACGGCACTCGGGGGAGGTTCGGTTCGCGACGTGCTGCTCGGCAACCAGCCGTTGATTTGGGTGGCTCATCCAGTTTACCTGCTGATTACGGCAGCCGCTGCCCTCGCGACGGTCGCCGTAGCGCGCTTCATGCACCGGCTGCGTCTCGTGTTCCTGTTTCTCGACGCCGTCGGTCTGGTGGTGTTCACCATCATTGGCTGCAATGTGGCGATGAGAATGGGTTTGCCGGTCGTGGTCGTCATCGTGGCCGGAATGATAACAGGCTGCCTTGGCGGTGTGCTTCGCGACATCCTGTGTAATGAAATTCCGCTCCTGTTCCGGAGCGAGCTATACGCCAGTGTCTCGATCACGACGGGCGGCCTCTATGTTGCTGCCCTCTCGCTAGACCTGCCGCACAATGCGGCTATGTTCGGAGTTATGGCGTTCGGGTTGGCGATGCGCCTGCTTGCCCTGTATTTCAATTGGCATATGCCGAAATTCGTCTACACGCGGGATCTGCATTGACGCAGCCGTCATGTGCGCAGCCCAAGTAACGCGGCCAATTCCTGCGCCGCGGCTCTGCCTGCCCGGTTGGCTCCGATTGTCGATGCGGAAGGGCCGTAGCCGACGAGATGGATTCGCGGATCCTTTTCAACCTGCGTCGTCAGCCGTCCCGTCATGATGATTCCGCCGCTGTCTTCCCGCAACTGAAGGGGAGCGAGATGATCCAGCGAACTTCGGAAGCCGGTGCACCACAGGATAACATCGGCATCCGTTTCCGTCCCGTCCGCCCAGCGCACACCATTCTCGATGATCTCGGCAAACATAGGACGCCTCACGAGCACGCCCCGCGCGCGCATTTCCTCGATGGCTGGCGTTACAGGAATACCGGTTGCAGAGACAACTGACGCCGGAGGCAGCCCTTGCCTTACTCTCTCCTCGACCTGGGCCACAGCCGCACGGCCGAGCTCCGGCGTGAACGGACCTTCGCGGAAGGACGGCTGACGGCGGGTGACCCATGTGGTGGTCGTGACGCGGGAGATCTCGTCGAGCAGTTGCAATGCGGATATTCCAGCACCGACGATGATCACATGCTTGCCGGTGAACTCCTCGGCGGTACGGTAGTCCCTGGTGTGCAACTGCCTTCCTTTGAAACGCTCCCGCCCAGGATAATCGGGAATGTAGGGTGTTTCCCAGGTCCCGGTCGCATTGATGATGCCGCGGGCGGAGAAAAGGCCCGCATCCGTCTCGACCCGCAGCCTCTCTCCCCGGTCGCGGACGCATTTGACCGTCACCGGGCGATGGACGCGCAGGTCAAAGGCTTTCTCATAGGCCCCATAGTATTGCGGTACCGCAACGGACGCCTGCACATCGCCGTGCGCGTCGACGTCGACCATCTTTGCGAGTTGGAGTCCAGGGAGGTCATGGACCCGGTTGGCCGTCGCAAGTGTCAGGGAAGGCCAGCGGAATTGCCAGGCACCGCCCGGTCCCGGCGCCTGATCGAAGGTGACGAAGTCACGGTCCGGTTCAAGGCCCAGGCGGCGCAAATGATATGCGGACGAAAGTCCCGCCTGCCCCGCACCGAGGACGGCAATGTCGACCTTGACTGCCACCAGGGCACGATGGCGAAGGTCCGCCGACAAAGATGCATCCTTACTTTCCAATGCGTGGATCACGATCCGCAACTGCCGCGAGCTTGGCTCGCCGTCATATGGCGCTGGTATGGCTACGTTACAAACACGGGGAGGGCACTCAAGGCGTGGGAATTCTTTCAGCGCCGTCATTCGTGGAGAGGCGGGAGGGGCGATGCCCTCCCACCAGACGTGTCAGTCAGTCGCCGGCACCGCGCCACGTGGTTCGGACATCAGCCCGCGCGCTAGGGCGTAGCAGCCGAGCAGCAGAACGATTGTGAACGGCAGGCCGGTTGAGACCGACGCCGCCTGCAGGGCGGTGAGGCCGCCGCCCAGCAGCAATGCTATTGCCACCAGACCTTCGAAGATGGCCCAGAAGATCCGCTGCGCCACCGGCGCGTCGACCTTGCCGCCGGCAGTGATCGTGTCGATCACCAGCGAGCCGGAGTCGGATGACGTGCAGAAAAAGACGATCACCAGAATGATGCCGACGAGCGATGTGATTGCAGTCAGCGGCAGGTGCGACAGCATGGCGAAAAGCTGGAGCTCGAGTGCCGCATCCGTGATGTCGGTGAAGCCCTCACCAATGAGGCTGATTGCCGTGCCGCCGAAGCTCGTCATCCAGAGCACCGAGACAAGGGACGGGACCAGCAGAACCGCGATCATGAACTCGCGCACCGTCCGGCCGCGGCTGACGCGGGCGATGAACATACCGACGAAGGGCGACCACGAGATCCACCACGCCCAATAGAAGGCGGTCCACCCCTGCCGGAAGTTGTCGTCCTCGCGTCCGAACGGATTTGAGAGCGCCGGCAGGTGTTCGACATAGGCACCGAGATTCAGGAAGAAGCCGGTGATGATCGCCAGCGTCGGCCCTGTGAGAATAACGAAGAGCAGCAGCAGAGCCGCCAGCACCATGTTGATCTCCGAAAGGCGGCGCACGCCCGCGTCGAGCCCGGCGATGACAGAGACTGTCGCTACGGCTGTGATGGCAATAATCAGCAGCACCCGAGAGGTGTCGGTGTCGGGGATGCCGAACAGGAATGTTAATCCCGCATTCGCCTGCTGGGCGCCGAGCCCGAGCGATGTCGCCAATCCAAACAGGGTCGCGAACACCGCGAGGATGTCGATCACGTGACCGGGCCAACCCCAGATGCGTTCGCCGAAGATCGGGTAAAAGATCGATCGCATCGTCAGCGGCAACCCTTTATTGTAGGCGAAAAGCGCGAGCCCCAATGCGACGACTCCATAGATTGCCCAGGGGTGCAGTCCCCAATGGAAGATCGTCGCCGCCATCGCCAGCCGTCGCGCATCTTCCGGTGCGTCCGCAGCGCCGCCAAGAGGCGCCCAGTCGGTGCGGCTACCGCCGTCGGTCGTTACTCCGCCGATCGCAGCGTCATAGTGCCCGATCGGCTCGGCCACTCCGTAGAACATCAGGCCGATGCCCATGCCGGCGGCGAAAAGCATTGCGAACCAGGCGGAATAGCTGAAATCGGGCGTCGCGTCGCGCCCGCCGATGCGGATCGACCCCCAGGGCAGCACGATCACTGCCAGGCATACCAGAACGAAGATGTTGCCGGCGGCCAGGAAGAACCAGTCAAGATTCGCGGTCAGCCAACCAAAAATCGCATTGAAGAAGGCGTCCGCCTCGTTCTGCAGCGCCAGCGTTATGATGACAAAGGAGACGATGACCAATCCCGAGATTGCGAAGACGGGATTATGCACATCGAAGGAAAGCGCCCCCATGCTCCTCTGAACGTTGTCCTGACCGACTTCGTAGTCCGTGTCGATGACGTTTGTCGGTCCTTCGGGTTCGGGAATCCCCGTCGATTGCGTGTCGCTCATCGTTTTCCCCTTCCTTTGAAATTGGCTGCCGCCCCTCTGCCTCGTTTGCTCAGCGTATCATGAAAACCGAAACCTTGCCCGCGGCACGGAATCGATTTTCGGAAAGTGATGCGCACAGCAAGAAGACAGCGCATCTTTGTGCGTCTGAATCGGCGCACGGCAACCAGTCTATCGGAAGATGATCCTGGTCTAAACCCCAGCGGCGGGGCCACCCGTCGCCAAGCCTAGAAGCTCGCGCCTTGGCAAGTCTGCGTCCGCATACTTCAAACGTCTCAGGCCGGGAATGCCGAGCAGGTCGCCGTCTCGACGAGCTATGAGAGCAAGCGAACATATAACCCTTGCGCAAAATACGCGGCAGCGTCACAAGAGACCCGTTTTCAGGATGAAAGGAAGAAAGAGTTTAAATGGACGGGGCAATCGTTAGGACGACACTTTCATTGATAAGTCCCGGGGTGTTGTTCGTTTTTAGTATCGCTTTCGTCTGTGCATGGCTCCTCGAACGACGTCACCGTTACCTGCTGTTATTGGCAAGCGCCTGCGCTTTGTTCGCCCTTGGCGCGACATCGCAGATTCTCCGCTGGCCGCCCGATGCCGGACTCAACGCAATGATTTCCGGCGCGCTTTACACGGCGGCTGTCATCGCAGCTGCCGAGGGCATTCTCCTGCGCTCGGGAAAGCCGCTCGGCCTTGGAACGGACGCGGTTATCCTGATTGCTTCGATGCTTCTGCTTGCCTATTTCTTCTATGTTGACCGCAACCTCCTTGCCCGCATCTATATCCAGAATTTTGGCTACGGCTTCATTCTGCTGATCGCGGCTGTACGATTGTGGCCGTTGGCACGCGGCCGTAACGTAGACAGGGTGCTGTTCTGGGTTCTGCTCGTCTTCGCGCTGCATTTCTTCCCGCGGACAATACTGACAATCGGGTTTTCCGCACCTGTCGGTACAGAGACCTTTGCGAATTCGGTATTTTGGCAGGCTCTTCAATTTTCTCTTGCCGTGCTCGGCGCAGCGCTGGCCGTGGCGATTCTTGCCGCTGCAATTGTCGACGTGATGGACGATCTGCGCCGGGAGCGCGATATCGATCCGCTGACCGGCGTCCTTAACCGGCGCGGGTTTGAAGAGCGCATCGCTGCTGATTTGCGAAAAGGGGGATTCGGTGCGGGAGCGCTCATCCTGTGCGACGTCGACAATTTCAAGAGGATCAACGATGCTTATGGCCATGTCCTCGGCGATGCGGTTCTCAAGGAAGTTGGGCGGGTGCTGTGCAAATCAGTACGCAAGGGGGATATCGTCGGCCGTCTCGGCGGCGAGGAGTTTGCAGTGTTCCTGCCCGATACCTGTCCCGGGGAAGCGTTCGAATGTGCCGAACGGCTGAGAATTGCCATTGAGAAGATTGGGATTGCGCAGCCCGGTGGCACTGCACGGATAACGGCGAGCTTCGGTGTCGGAACGCTTAGACCAACGGATGTTTGGTCAAGTCTCTACAACCGTGTCGATGCGCGGCTTTACCAGGCGAAAAGGACCGGGCGGAACCGTACGATCGCCGATGACACCCCCAGCTTAGCGTCGGCCGGAATTGGGCGACCGTCATAGCACCCTGGGTCAGTGGGCCATGAAAACCGGCACCTTTGCTTCGGCGATGATCTGACGCGTGGTACCCCCGAAGATCAGTTGCCGCAACCGGCTCTGCGTATACGCGCCTCTAACGAGAAGGTCACAACCAAGGTTCGTTACCTCATCGAGAGTGGTTTTGCCGGCAGCGCGCCCGCCGGGCTCGACGGAGCGAACCTCCGCGCGAATAGCATGACGATCGAGGTAGGTGGCAACCTCTTTGCCGGACGGCCCCGACACACCGCTGCC
Source organism: Phyllobacteriaceae bacterium (assembly GCA_029279965.1). Taxonomy (GTDB): domain Bacteria; phylum Pseudomonadota; class Alphaproteobacteria; order Rhizobiales; family Rhizobiaceae; genus Chelativorans. Next base: position 2,659 of record JAJUHJ010000102.1, on the reverse strand, counting down.
TTTGACCGTCAGCACGACAACATGCTGTGCCCGGCGGAGTAGGGGCATCGCCCAACCGATCGTCCGTGCCGTCTCTGTGCTGCCGTTCCACGCGATCAGAATGCGCTCACCGATCTTCTGCAGCTCCTCCGGCGGCGCGATGAGAACCGGCCGGCCGCTTTCGAAGAGTGCTGCCTCCAGTGTCGTCCCGCGGGGCTGGCCATCCTTGGTTCCCGGCCGGCCGACCACAGTTATATCGAACAGCCGTGAGTGACTGCCGACGAAATTGTCTCCTTGCGCCTCATCGCGCCAGTTGTATGCCGCTTGTCCGGCTGTGCCTCCCCCCTCTGCTATGCCGTGGGCACGCATCTTGTTCTCGAAAGCTTGCCGCGCCTTCTGCAACGTCGCCTCATCCTCCTCGAACTCGGCATCGTAGAGAATCGTAGCGCCCATTGCGTCAGCCGCCAGAAAGGGACTCAGGGCAGGGTGTAAAGGGAAGCCTTCCAGATAGCTGCCGAAGGCTGTGCCCAATAGAGCCGCCGCCTGGAGTGTCGCGGCGACTTGGTCGTGCAATTCGACAGGAACAAGGATGGTCTTCATGGCTTTGACCGCGCTGCGAGTTAAGTATGTATATTGATACTGAAGCGACTCGATAACAACATCCTAAACTTGTCGATCGATATCGGAAAAGCCTTGCTGTCCAAAAAACCATCCTCTCCACCTCCCGCGGAACCGCCTGAAACTTCTCGCGCGCCCGCCCATTTCCTCACCCTCTTTCCCTCGATCATGCTGCCGATGTTTCTGGCGGTGGTCGACCAGACCATCGTTGCGGCGGCCCTGCCGACCATCGCCGCCTCCTTGGGAAATGTGGAGCAGATTTCCTGGGTGGTGGTGTCCTATCTTGTGGCGACCACCGTCGCCGCACCGGTCTACGGGCGCCTTGGCGATCTCCTGGGGCGGCGGCGCCTTATGTTTGTAGCCCTGGCCATTGTCATCGGCGCGTCGATCCTGTGTGCGCTCGCCACCAGCACGGTGTTCCTCATCTTCGCCCGCGCCTTGCAGGGGCTCGGCGGCGGCGGGCTCATGACACTGTCCCAGGCTTTGATCGGCGAGACGTTTTCTCCACGCGATCGGGCCCGATACCAAGGCTATCTTGCCGCGGTGGCGGTCACCTCCAGCACTTTCGGACCGGTAGCTGGCGGCTTCCTGACCGAGCATCTCGGCTGGCGCTCGATCTTTCTCATGAATATTCCCATTGGACTGATCGCTGCAGCGTTGGCCTTGCGCCTGCCCGCGCGCGGTGGCTCCGGCGAGCCATTCCGGTTCGACTTTCTGGGACTGGCGCTGTTCGCACTTTTCGTAGCCTCGGTGTTGGCGCTGCTCCAGCAGGGCCAGCATTTCGACAGCGGCGGCGGCGTCTTGATGATGAGCCTTGCGGCGGTAAGCGTACTGGCGGTTTTCCTTCTTGTCTGGCGCGAAAGGCGGGCGCCGGATCCTCTCTTGCCGATACCGCTTTTCCGAAATCCCTCCATTTGGCGCAGCGATGCGCTGGCAGCCTGTCATGGTGCTGTGCTGGTCTCGCTGATGACCTTCATACCCATCTACATGCGCATCGTGCACGGCGCCTCGTCGGCTGAGATTGGTCTGGCCGTCTTGCCGATGACGGTAGGCGTTGGGATCGGCTCCATGATCACGGGGCGCGTCGTCAGCCGCACCGGGCGCACCGCCATATTTCCCTCCTTTGGGCTTGTGGTCGTGGTGCTGATGCTGGGGCTGCTGGGCATTTTCTCGCCGCGGCTCAGCCTGGAGGGCCTTTCCTGGATGCTGGGCTTCACTGCCGTGTTCATGGGTACGGTGATGGGCGTGGTCCAGGTGACGGTGCAGATTGCGGCCGGCGACAGGCGGCTCGGCATGGCCGCCGCCACGGTGCAATTCTCCCGCTCGCTTGGTGCTGCACTCGGCACAGCGATCGTCGGCACGGTCCTGTTTGCCGTGCTGGCCGCTGCGGATGCGGAAGTGGCGCGACTTTTCGGAGAAATTCTGCAAGGTGGCCCGGAGGTCCTCGATACATTGACTCTGCCGGAACGTACTGCCGTCCAGAAGGAGATCGGCGATGCTTTCCGGGCCGCATTCTTTACCATCACCGGCTTCGCCGCCGCGGCTACCGTGTTGGCATGGTCCATCCCGTTACGGCGTGTTTAGCGCGCCGTGCGTCTGTTTGGACGCACAAGGATGCGCTATCTCATTGAATCTACGCATCGCGCTTTCCGAAAATCGATTCAGATTTTCGCGCCGATGCTGTAAGTGTGAGCAAGTTGCGTGATTGTCGTATGAGCGTTTCTGGAGACCTTGCGCGGACGACTGCCGGATCGCTTTAAACTGGAGGGGCAGTCGGGGAAGGGTGTCTCGAGCTTCAGCCGCCGGTGCCAGGATTTTACTGCGGGAGCGGGGCCTTATCGGGCAGTCCATAGGACGCAGCAATGTAATCCTGCATGACCATCTCAATTGCCGCAAGTGTCAGGGCGCGAGCATGGGGTGCCACCTTCCTGTTCCGGACGGCTGGAAAGAGATTGCCCAGATACTGGCGGATCAGCGGTTCGGAAATGTCCTGCCCTTCGAGGATGTCGAAAAGCTGCCGAACGCTCGCTTCGGCTTCAGCATTCGGCCAATAATAGCGGAT
>JAJUHJ010000101.1 GCA_029279965.1 Phyllobacteriaceae bacterium | reverse complement strand
TGCGCCGGCTCGCGGACGGCTTCTACCTCGACCGCCTCGAGGACTGCGTCGCGCGCGCCGGCGGCAATCTCGAGGTCACCCTCGCCCTCTCCGACGAGACACCCGCAGCCGCCACCCATCCCGCCCATCCCCGCATCCGCCTCGCCGCCGGCCTCGTCCACGACGCCATGGCCGAGGCCATGCAGGGCCGCTACGACAACCCCCTCGCCTATGTCGCCGGCCCGCCGCAGATGGTCGACGGCGCCCTCAGGGTGATGATCACCCAGGGACAGATCGCCGCAAAAGACATCCGCCACGACAAGTTCAGCTGAAAAAGGAAACGAGACTGGTTGTCCGGCGCGCGACGAAACACCGACAAGAGCCTCGGGTATCCGTCAGAAACCCGAGGCAGGAGACAGCCGAACAGAGACACAAGCCAGATCATGCTGAAATGTGGCGGCGCACCTTCACCCCCATCGAGATGGCTCGGAACAACAGGCGGGACGCCTTCTTCTTGAGGCGAGGTTCGAGTTCCGGAGCTGCCGCGTCGCACCGGGCGGTTGCCTCTGCGGCAAGGTTCCCCCGCTCCGGGCCGGCATCAAGAGAGGGAGCTGTGCATGAGGTTTGCCAGTATGAGGAAGCCGATCACAAGCAGCATGACGGATGCAAGCCGCTCAAGTGCGGCCCGGGGCATGGCATGCGCAATCAGCGCTCCGCCCCAGGTCCCGGCCAGGAGGCCGAGACCCAGAAGCAGACCCATCCCGGCATCCAGCGTGCCATAGGCAATGTTGCCGAGGGTCGCCAGCAGGGCAATCGGGAGCTGTATGGCCTGGCTCAGGCCGATTGCGGCGAGGACCAGGACGCGGCGCCACATCAGGAGCGGCACGAGAACCAGGGGGCCGCCGGTTCCGGTCAGCGCCGAGAGCACGCCGGTCACCCCTCCGGTGACGGCAAGCTCGACCGATCCGGGTTGCTCAAGCTCCCGCCCGGTTTGCCGGATGCCCGTGAGATTGTAGACGCCGGAAGAAAGCGCAAGCGCGCCGATCCCGAATTCGAGCAGCCGCGGATCCGCGATGTTGCTCGCCAGGGCGCCGAGCAAGGCGGCAGGAGTCGCACCGGCACAGAGCCAGGCTGCAAGATCCCAGCGGATGGACCTTTCGCGGGCATAGACAAGGGTGCCGATCAGACCGGTCAATATGTATCCCATCATGGCCGCGGCAATCGCGGTCTGGATAGGGATGCCGAAAGCGTAGACGAGCACAGGCACGAGGATGACGCCGCCGACGCCTATGCTGCCTATGAGGAGCCCGGCCAGCAACCCGACGCCGGTGAGAGCAACAGCGATTTCTCCGATCATGGCGCCCTCATGCGCGAGACCGGCCGACTTCCCGGTTCGATCCTGGAGAATGCATCGGATGTGTCCATTCTTTCGCCGAACGAGGTAAATCGGATGACGATGCCTTAGAGTCCTTCTAAGCTAGCTCATGTGCCGATACAGAAATTGAATAAGCCAGCCGCGAGAAAACAGGGGGGACGCCATGTCTCTGCGCCAATTTCAATATCTTCTGGCCGTCATTGACGAGGGACATTTCGGCCGAGCGGCCGACCGCTGCAACGTGACGCAGCCAAGTCTCTCCTGGGGAATCAAGCAGCTCGAGCTGGATATACAGGCTCCGATCTTTCTGCGCGGGCGAGGGCAGCGTTTCCGGGGTCTGACGCCGGAAGGCCAGCGCGTTGCCAAATGGGCGCGGAACATCATCGCTCATTGCGAGGCAATGCGCGACGATGTGGAGGCGATGCGGAAGAATCTGACCGGCCGTCTTCGCATGGGCGCAATGCCGTCGATGTCGCCCGTCCTGCCGCTTCTGCTGCAGATGGTCAGGGAACAGCATCCGAATGTCATCATGGACATCCAGTTCCTCGGCGCCGAGGCGATGAAGGCAGGCATGCGAGACTTCGGCCTGGACGTCGCGCTCACATATCTGGATGAGAACGAGGGCGACCGGCAGAACATCCTGAAGATCTACAACGAGAAGCTGGATCTTCTTGTCCCGGACAACGAGGAGTTTCGCGGCCGTACCGAGATCACGTGGAGGGAAGCCGCGGAACTCCCGCTTGCCATGCTGCGCCCCGGCCTGCACGAGCGGAGCTTCGTCGACAAGATCTTCGCCGAAGTCGGCTGCCAGCCCAAGGCAAAGGTCGAGTCGGAATCGATCCTGCACCTCATGTTCCAGGTCCAGTTCGCTGATCTCTGCACCATCATCCCGTCGCACTTCACTCATATGCCTGGCCTCCATCGGGGTACGCGTGCCCTGAGTCTGGTCGAGCCGGTGGCAAGCCAGGATGTTGGAATCACATGGGCGGAGGGCGAAATCATGATGCCTATGGCGAATGCGCTCGTGACGGTGGTCAAGAAGCTGAACAAGACTGGCGGACTCGAGGCATACCTGAAGGGTGGGGGCCGCCGCCTTGATGGCCACGTGAAGAATGGAAAGGTCCGCACCCTCACCGGCACTCCTCCCGACTCTGTAAGAGGAGTTGAGCTGTCAGCGGAAATGCGCTGACAGCGTCATGGCGCGCCTGTTGTCAGGCGCGTTCCTCTGCCTGCATGAAGAATTCCTTCACCGCCTTGTCTGCTGCAGCAGACGGGATTTCCGAGATCCTGAGCCTGGCCTCAGGGGAAGCCTGAGTGCCTCCGGTATTGCGGCTTATGTAGAAGAATGGCTCGGATGTCCCGGTATCGCCCAGAGCGAATCCGACGGTGACACTAGAGGTTTCCGTTCCGTTGGCAGGGCCTGTCGGCATCTCGATGCTCATGTCCTGGGGCCGGAACCGGACCGGCCGTGTCGCGCCGTTGCGGTGGATACGAACGCGTGCAAGGACCGCAGCAGCGTTCCGGAACAGGTCAGCAAATTCATCAAGCTCCTGCTCGTGTTCGTCAGGGGAGAACTCGACCCCATCGCCCGACATCAGGGTCGAGACATCGTAGGGCAATTCCTTCGAGAACTTGCTGCGATCGACCCCGCGGTGGAGGAGCTCGATGAGCATCCAGGCCTCGACATGGGCGGGCGAACGTTCCTCCAGGTCAATTTCGTGACGGGAAGGAGTGCCATTCTCCGTGAACTGCATGATGAGGTCAGGGAGTCTCAGCTCCAGGCCCAGTCCCGATTCCAGTGGCTGCGTGGAGATTTTGCCGTCGTCATGCCATTGCAGCATGGAGTTGCGTGATTCCGGCGTCTGGCCATAGCTCCGCTCGATCCGGGCGAGCCACTGGACTGCGCTATGCAACTGCATGCGAGCCTCGGAAAGTCTTTCCGAATTGTAGGCGCGAATGCTCTCCCAATTAATGTCCGTCATCAGCCGTATCTCCTGAACTTCATGTCGGCACCAGGCCAGTTCGGTGCATGATTAGCGATGGGTCCAGGCAATACTGGACGCTCGGCGCCTTTCAGTAAATCACTTTCTGCCTATCAGCTGATTGATTCAGGCAAACAGCCGGTAATTCCGACCTGCCACAGGGCAACAATAAGGTGATCCTATCGATTCATTCAGACAATCGACTGGTTTTGCCGGCGGAAGTCCGAAAGACTCGGGAAGAACCATTTCGCAAGTTCGAGCGAGGCGGCGAGAACAATCAGCAGTCGCCGCATGAACATATTCAGAAGCGAGGAGCATCCTGACAATGACAAACGCCAAAAAACCGGCAATGCCGATCATAGACATGCGAAATCGGCCAACCTTTCTTCACAAGTTCTTTGGTGCAGAGCCAGAGACTCCCGAGTACGAGGTCGTCCGCTGGCTCAATCGCCGCGTCGGCGCCAAGGATGTCGACCATTTCACCAGGGCGCGCGGGGTGGAAGGCTATGTTTCGGAGATGGACGAGGCCGGCATCAGCGTCGCCGTCATGGTCGCGCGCAGCGTTCCGGGAGTCCGCGTGGCAAACGAGGATCTTGCTGCCGTTGCTGCCAAGGCCGGGGATCGCCTGGTCGCGATTGCCTCGGTTGACCCCATCGAGCTCGGTCGGGAACGGGCGATCGAGGAAGCCACTCATGCCGTAAAGAATCTGGGCATGAAGGGCATCAATATCGATGCCGGCTTCTATGCCACACCGCTCCGGGCCGATGATTACCGGCTCATGCCGCTCTATGAGCTTTGCGAGTCGCTTGGCGTCCCCGCCTTCGTGATGTCCGGGCCCACCACGCCGGATCTCCGGCTCAATGATCCATTCGCGGTCGACAATATCGCCAAGGCCTTCCCGAAGCTGCCCATCATCTGTTGTCATGGGTTCTATCCGAATGTCCGCGAGATGGTGACGGTCGCCTTCCGCAATGAAAATGTCTACGTCTCCCCGGACATGTACACCTTCTCGCCCGGCGGAAGCCTGTATGTGGAAGCGGCAAACGGCTTCATGCAGGATCAGTTCCTGTTCGGCAGTTCCTATCCCTTCCGTCCAATGAGGCAGGGCGTCGAGGATTTCCGTATGCTCGGCCTCAGTCAGGAAGCTTATGAAAAGGCCAGCTTCGTCACCGCTAGCCGGCTGCTCGGGCTTGATTTCCAGACTGCCGGACGGGCAGCCGTATCTGCGGCATGATGAGTGGCCTCCGTGCGGCGGCTCATGATGGTTCTTCTCGGTACATGAATCATGCCAGGGTCGCGCCGCCTCGTCGGTCGAGTTGTTCCGAGACTCACCCCCGCAGGCTGAAACATGCCGGTGAGGCCGGATCAACGACTTCTGGCGGCTCCCCGGCCGCCAGAAGTTGCTCCATTCATCACCAGGAGCGGTCTGCCCATCGCGGCGGGCTTCCGAAGGCGGTCCGTCCGTCATGGCGTCTTGAATCTGGCGGCTCTCCGCTGACCCCGCTGCAGGATGCTGCACTCCCCGAGCCGATGTCTGCACATGACAAGTCACCGCGGAAGAGGCGCGTTGGCCTCTATAAATTCAGGAAATACAGCCTCGATCAAAGCGTCAGAAACGCACTCATAAGGTGAATCTATGGAGCTATCTAAACAATCGACTGGTGTCACGAGGTAACGAGCGAAAATATATCTGGGTGCGGAACCACACCTTCAGGCCCTACCTGCAAATATAATGGGAGTCTAAGGGCAGAAAATGCATTCCGCTCGGCACTGACATCAAAATAGCCAGCTTCTCTGGGAGGTTTAGCGAATGTCTGCATATAACGTCGTCCTGGACGACAGAAAACCATCTCCCTTGAAAGACATAATGTCCGACAGGGAGTTGGAGGCTGAGCCAGACATAACGCCAAAGGCGCGAAATACCATTACCCTGGCTGCAACTCTCGGCTATCTTTTCGATGCATACGCAATCAACATCTACGGCATGACGCTCGCGTTGATTGCCATCGAGTACAATGCCAGCCTGCAGACGATGGGCATAATAGGCTCCATATTCCTCGCTGGCTACATGATCGGAAGCTTTGCCTTCGGCATGCTCGGTGACCGGTTCGGCCGGAAGAAGACCCTCGGCTTCTCGATCTTTGCATATGGCAGTGTCACCGCCCTGACCGGCTTCGCTGCAAACCCGATCCAGTTCGCAATCGGCAGGTTCTTTACCGGCGCCGGGGGCGGTGGTGAGCTTACGGTCGGTGTTCCCTATGTCGTCGAGGCGTGGGACAGCAAGCGCCGTGGCCTTGGCGCCGGCCTGATGTTCTCGGGCTACGCTCTGGGCGTGGTCTACGCCGCGATCGTCTCCTATTTCGTGCTCGATTGGCTCGGCTGGAGGGCGATGTACTTCCTGGCTGGTGTTCCTGCCATCGTGATCCTGTTTGTCCGGACGCAGCTCGAGGAAAGCCCGGCCTACACCGCGATGCTGGAGCGTAGGGAGCAGACGAAGGAGAAGCCGATCTCGTTCTGGGCGGCGCTGAAGGGCAGCCCGCAGCTCCGTCAGCATCTCGCCCTGGGAAGCCTCATCTACATTTCGCTTGCCTGCATCTACTACGCCGAGACGGTTTTCGTCGTCCATCTGATGGTCGAGGTCCACAACCTGACCAACACCAACGCCGTTGCCGTGCTTGGTCTCTTCAACGTGGCGATGTTCTCCTTTGCCATCGGCGGCGGCATGCTGGCTGACCGGATCGGCCGCAAGGCAGCAGGGGCTCTCGTGATCACCGCCCTTGGCGTCGCGCTCTGGATCATGTTCTCGACTGCGTCGGTACCCGTCTTCGTCCTCTTCGGCTGCCTCGCCTTCGCCGGAATCGGCGGTTCCTGGGCGATCGGGATGGTCTATGCTGCGGAACTCTTCCCCACGGAAATCCGTGGCTCCGGCTATGGCTGGGCTGTCGCCCTGGGGCGGATCCCGTCGATCTTCGTGCCGACGGTGGTGGCATGGGTCGCGAGCATCGCTCCCGGCGGTATCAGCGACGCGATGAAGTACTCGAGCGTTGTCCTGATCTTCGCTCTCATCGCCTACCTGATCGGGCCGGAGACCCTCAGGAGCAGGGTGAAGTCGACCGAGGAAAAGCCGGCAATCGCCTGATCAGCCACGCATCGCTTTCTCCGGGTCCGGCAGGTTCGGGCCCGGGATTTCCTCAGAGGAGAACTAGAAGTGTCGGGGATGGATGAAGACGCTCGCACCGGTTCACGCATCCGGAACAGGGTGGAGAGCAATGAGGGAGCGCGGGAAGATCGGCGCGATTTTCTCAGATATACCGGCCTGACCGCATTCGGTGCGCTGGTGGGCATGACGGTCCCGTTCGAGCGGAACCTGCCCTCAGGATTCGTGCCGGTGGCGCTGGCTCAGGATGCGGAACAGCTCATGCCGGGAAAGCAGGGACTGAAGCTGCTGAACGACCGGCCGCTGAATGCGGAGACGCCAGCTCATCTGCTCGATGACGAGATCACGCCTTACGAGCGGCTGTTCGTCCGGGCCAACGGCCTGGTGCCGCAATCCGCCCTTGACCAGGACGCCGAAGGCTGGACGCTGACCATTGACGGCGAAGTCAAGAACCCGCTCGAGCTGTCGATCGACGACCTCAAGAGCCAGTTCGAGAATGTCACCAGCCGGCTCGTCATCGAATGTGGCGGCAATGGCCGGGCCTTCTTCCAGCCGGGGGCCTCAGGCAACCAGTGGACGGTCGGCGCGGTCGGCTGCCCCGAATGGACGGGGGTGCGCCTCGCCGATGTCCTGAAGAAGGCCGGCGTCAAGGATTCCGCCGTCTACACCGGCCATTACGGGAAGGATGTCCACCTCTCCGGCAATCCGGAGGAGGACGTCATTTCCCGCGGCGTCCCGATCGAGAAGGCTCTGGAACCGGACGCGATCATCGCCTGGGCCATGAACGGCGAGCCGATCCCCGCGCTTCACGGCTTCCCGTTGCGGCTGATCATCCCCGGATATCCGGCCTCGGCTTCCCACAAGTTCCTCACGCGCATCTGGGTCAGGGACAGGGAACATGACGGGGCGAAGATGACCGGCTATTCCTATCGGATGCCCGCGAGGCCGGTGGCGCCCGGAACCGAAGTCCCGGAATCCGAGATGGTCGTCATGACCACCATGCCGGTGAAGTCGCTGATCACCTTTCCCGAAACAGGCAGTTCGGTGTCCGCCGGGCAGTCCACCGAGGTTCGAGGTCACGCCTGGGACGGGAAGGGTGACGTCGCTTCAGTCCATGTCTCGATCGATTTCGGACAGACGTGGACGGAGGCCGAGCTCGAACCGCCTGCCAACAAGTTCGCCTGGCAGCGTTGGCGCACGCATGTCACCCTGCCCGAGAGCGGGTATTACGAAGTCTGGGCCCGCGCGACGAATTCCGAAGGAGTAAGCCAGCCGCCGGTCGTGCCGGGGTGGAATCCTCGTGGATACGGCAACAACATGCAGCATCGCATTGCCATGATTGCCACCTGAGTGGCGCCATCCGGGTCATTGGCTCATCGAGGCCAGTGACCCGATCTGTCACCTGGGGATCACTTGAGGCAGCCAATGAAGAATCTCGATATCATGCGGACCGGTGGTGCAGCGCTTGTGGTTTCGCTCATGGCCTTGCATCACGGTTCGACCGAAGCTGCGGCACAGGCTGCCTATGATCCAATGCAGCCGCCGCAAGCAGCGCTGCTGCCAGGCGGAGAGAGTAGTGATAGTGGTCTGGAGCCGGAAGAAGAGGCCGTGGCCTCCCTGAACCCGGATTTCGAGAATATGCCGGACACGACCGGCGTCGAGGAAACCTACTACACCTGCTCTGCATGCCATTCGGTGGCAATCGTCAAGCAGCAGAGAATCTCTGACGAGCGCTGGAATTATCTCTGGAACTGGATGGTGGAAGAGCAGGGGATGCATGAGCCGGACGCAAGAACGAAAGAGATCATTCTCTCCTATCTCACCACCCATTTCTCATCAGAGCGGTAACTGGCCGTCTGATTGCACAGGTACGGATTTCGGAAAGTGGTCAAGGCAACCCGTCGGATCACCACGAACCTGGCGCCAAGTCTGATTTGATCTTACACCAGACGAGTTATCTTGCGAACTGTTGTTGAAATTCTGGGTCGTCAGCTCTGTAGCGAGATGGGCGGCATCTCGCCGCAGGGCATCATGTGACATTAACCGTGCCCGGCAACGGTGAAAGTCCTTCCGGCACGCAGCTGCGTTCGTGAAGTTCTGCGCGAAAGAACAAGCCCGAGAATATTGGAGCTGACATGCGTCTCGGCGGACCCGCCGGATCAGTCCGGGAAGCAGTGGATCTCCACCTGGCATCAGCTCGCCGGTGGCGGAACATTGCAGCATTGGGCTGATCGCCATGGTACTTGCCGCCCGCGGCGCGGATGGAGCCGTTCACTGGACGGCCGAGGGCAGCATTAATGCACCAACATTCGGGCAGCCGAGACCGGCATGGCCGCTGTCGAGAATGTCATGGCGACGGTCGTCATGCGACTCCACAAGATGCCGTTCGACAGGTTCACGAAGCGCAGGCCTGCGTTCTACCCTCGGGATCAACACCACGGCTCTGCTCCTTCCTGGCGAGGAGTAAAATGCCAAGCCGACGATGGGAGCGGGCGATCCGTGGGGACTGTCCCCGGGGCCGCTCGCGCCTGCCTTCAGGGGCGTGACCAGTCCCGGTATCAAGGCAGGGCACATACGCTTTGTGCGAGCTTGCTGGAGCGCGTTCCGCCCATCATCCGATCAGAACAAGGCCGAAGGCAACAATGAACAAGATCACCAGGGCCGTACCGATCAGCGTCGCGACATGTTTCCAGCCGAGCACCATGAAGGACCGGAACGACGTCTCCAGGCCGAGCGCCGCAATGGCCAGCAACAGTCCCCAGGTGGAGAGGCCGACGAACATGACCTTGATCGGCTCGTAGATCGGAAGGAGCGCGGGGATCTCCGAGGTGATGCTGTTGACGATACAGAGCGCCAGGAACACGAAGGCGAAGATCGGCATCGGTACCTTGGCCTTGCCTTGGCGGCCCTGGGTCCTGACGAATGCCCAGCCGATGAAGAGGACGATCGGCAGAAGCAGGAAGACGCGGGATAGCTTCACGACGACCGCGGCAGCACCTGCCTCGTCCGAGATTGCATAGCCCGCGCCGACGACCTGGGCGACATCATGGATCGTGGCCCCGAGCAGGACGCCGATGGCCTGATCGTCGAGCCCGACCATGTAGCCGATCAGCGGATAGAGAAGCATGGCCGCGGTGGCGAGAAGATTTACGCCGACCACGACGAAGGCGATATCCCGTTCCTTTTCAGCATAGGGCGGCACGACGGTCGAGGTGGCAAGGGTTGCCGAGGCACCGCAGACGGCCGTTGCCGCACCAGCGAGAGTCGCAAACATGGGTGTCTGACCGAAGAGCCGGGCCAGAGCCAGGGCCGAGCCCAATGTCGTGATCATCGAGAAGACGACCAGCGCGGCTACCGCCGGTCCGAGGTCGATGATGTCTCCGAAAGCGACCCGCAGCCCGAGCAGCGCCACGGCCCAGCGAAGCAGGGTCTTCACGCAGAACCGCGTGCCCGGCTTGAATAACGGATGCTGCGCCGATCCGTTTAGAGCCATGCCGATCACCAGCGCGAGCACCATGGCGGGTAGCGGCAGGGCGCTCGGCATGTGGGGAGCAAGCCATGTCCCGAGGATCGAGACGGCGGCAGCAAGCAGCAAGCCCGGCGCCAGGGTCTGGAATGCGTCCTGGCTCTGGGTAATCGGAGTCGATGAACTGATCGTATCTGACATGCGTCCCTCTTGCTGCCAAGGGAGTTGTGACCTGCCAATAATTCGGCTGTTAAATACTAAAGCGTAATATCTTTAGCTGTCATTTGACTTTTGCTTTCTGTCCATTGTCCATCTCTATGAGCCGTGATTGGCATATCAGGTCACCTCCCCTCCCGGGACTGCTTCCCTGCTCCGGGAGGGGTCAGTTAAAATGTCGAAATTCGATTGGGAGCGGGGCAGTTCGGCAGGTCGTGGCCATCCACCCCATCGTCTGGTCTCGGGAAGCGTCCGGCAGGGCGTTCACCCCATTTCCGCTCTGCCGGATGCTGGCGGGAAGCTGATATCTTTCCCAGCGGCCTTTCCTGTTGCTCGCGCCTGGCCCGCCGCCCTTTTTCAGCTGAACTTGTCGTGGCGGATGTCACTTGCGGCGATCTGTCCCTGGGTGATCATCACCCTGAGGGCGCCGTCGACCATCTGCGGCGGGCCGGCGACATAGGCGAGGGGTTTGTCGTAGCGGCCCTGCAGGGCCTCGGCCTTGGCGTCGTGGACGAGGCCGGCGGCGCGGCGGATGCGGGGATGGGCGGGATGGGTGGCGGCTGCGGGTGTCTCGTCGGAGAGGGCGAGGGTGACCTCGAGATTGCCGCCGGCGCGCGCGACGCAGTCCTCGAGGCGGTCGAGGTAGAAGCCGTCCGCGAGCCGGCGCA
>JAJUHJ010000100.1 GCA_029279965.1 Phyllobacteriaceae bacterium | reverse complement strand
TCGAGTTGGGCGGCAAGAATGCAGTCGTTGTCTTCGCCGATGCCGACCTTGAGCGTGCAGCGGATGCCGCAATGTTCATGATCTACTCGCTCAATGGCGAGCGATGCACCTCCTCCAGCCGGTTGCTGGTCGAGGAAAGCATCCACGACAGCTTTGTCGCCAGGATCGCGGAGCGCATCGGACGCATCAAAGTTGGCCATCCGCTGGACCCACAGACGGTGATTGGCCCACTGATCCACCCGGAACACGAGAAGAAGGTTCTCTCCTATTTCGACATAGCGCGCCGAGAAGGCGCGACGATTGCCGCGGGAGGTGATCGTTTCGAGGGGCCGGGAGGCGGGTGCTACATCCAGCCGACACTCTTTACGAAGGCGAAACCCGAGATGCGCATCGCACAGGAGGAAATCTTCGGCCCCGTGCTGACAGCCATGCCGTTCAGGGACGAAGCGGAAGCACTCGAGCTTGCCAACGGCGTCCAGTATGGTCTTGCGGGCTATCTATGGACATCCGACGTCACACGCGCGCTGCGTTTCTCGGATTCTATGGAGGCGGGAATGATTTGGGTGAACTCGGAAAACGTGCGTCATCTGCCTACCCCCTTCGGCGGCGTCAAGGCATCCGGCATCGGTCGCGACGGCGGCGACTATTCATTCGATTTTTATATGGAAACCAAGAACATCGCGATCGCCAGCGCGGACAGAAAAATACCGAAACTGGACAGTTGACCTGCCAGGAAAGAGCGCCCGCACGGGCTTGGAGGAGACTCCCGTGAGTTTGCCGACGCCGAACTTCAATCCGCCTTTCAACATCATCAGGCTCAGCCACGTTGAATATGTGGTGAAAGACCTTTCAGCTTCCCGACATTTCTACGTCGATACGCTCGGCTTTCAGGTCACCTATGAGGACACCAGCGCTCTCTATCTGCGTGCGATGGAGGAGCGCGGACATCATTGCATCGCGTTACGCAAGGGCGACAGTCCCGCCGCCAACGTCCTCGGCTTCAAGGTTTTCAGTGACTCCGATATCGATAAGGCGCAGGCTTATTTCGAAAGACTGGGGTTGCCGACCGGCTTCGTCGAGCGCCCGCACCAGGGCCGCACGCTGCGGACGACCGACGGTCAGGGAATCCCGCTCGAATTCTATCATGAGATGGAACGCCTGCCATCCATTCACCAGAAATACGCCCTCTACAGGGGCGTGCGTCCCCTGCGGATCGATCATGCAAACGTCTTCTCAACGGATGTCGATGAGGCGGTCGCCTTCTACAATGATCTTGGCTTCCGCGTAACCGAATACACAACGGACGAAGAAAGCGGCCGGTCCTGGGCCTCATGGATGCATCGCAAGGGCAGCGTGCACGACATCGCCTTTACCAATGGCCGTGGGCCGCGGCTGCATCACAGCGCCTTCTGGGTGCCCAATCCCATGGCCATCATCGACCTGTGCGACATCATGGCGACCACCGGCTATGTCGACCATATCGAGCGCGGGCCGGGCCGCCACGGCATTGCCAATGCTTTTTTCCTGTACGTGCTCGATCCCGACGGGCACCGTATTGAAATCTACTGTTCCGATTATCAGACCATCGATCCCGACCACGAACCGATCAAATGGGACCTCAAGGACCCGCAGCGCCAGACCCTGTGGGGAGCTCCCGCGCCGCGGTCATGGTTCGAGCACGGCACGCTTTTCAACGGCGTCAATGTGAAGGAGCCGGTGCTGAAGGCGCAACCGATCGTGGCTCCTTGAAATTCGGCCCGCGCTTCTCATGAAGGCAGACGGTTCCGCCTACAGCATCGGCCCGAAAATCTGAATTGATTTTCGGAAAGCACGATGCATAGATTCAATGAGATAGAGCGCCTCAACGCGGTGCTTTGTTCCTCGGTCGTCCACGCTGTTGAGTGCTGCCGCGCTGACTGAGATCCACGCTTATTTCGTTGGCCCCATAGACGATCGGCGGCAGCGCCTCCAGTTCGTCCACGAGTTCCTTGAGAAGCGATTGGAGCAACTCCATCTTTTCAGTGCCGAAGGTTCGTGTGATCTCCTCATAAATGCTTTCGGAATACGGCGCTACGGCATCTATGAGCGTAAGCCCTTGAGACGTAATGGTGATGCGCGCTCTCCGCAAATCCTGCGGAACTGCACTTCTCGTCACGAGGCCTCGTTCTTCCAGATCTCTCACGATGCGCGACAACGACGGCGCAAGGAGGCAGGTGACATGCGCCAGCTCAGTGGCCTCCATGGATTCGACTGAACTTAGGGCCCTGAGCACCCTCCACTGTTGCTCGGTTATGTTGAAGAGCCGCAACGATGACCGGAAACGATTCATGACCGCTTCACGGGCGCGCAACAAAGACATCGGGAGCGACCTGGAAAAACTCCGCAAGCGAACCCTTTGCGGTCTTCTTGTAGCTGCGTCACCCATGTATCTTCTCATCCAGGCTTCATTTGTGCCGTCAGGATAGAAAGATACCCGCTGATCCGCAACGAATGCCGCCGACCTCATAGGCATGGGTGACTGGACCGTTAAGCCTATCGTTTGAGCAGCGATTTGAGATCCACCGCGGGATCTGCAGCAACATCAGGCGAAACGCCGATACCGGAGCCGAGCAGGCGCCGGGCAGCCATGTGAGTGCCCGGATCATTGATCGACTCCACCGCAGTATTCCGGCCTTCACGAAACAGAAACACCGAGAATTTTCCCGTTTCCGGATCACCGCGCAGCACTGGATTGTCGCCGGGGGCCGACAGGCCGGCAATCTGCAGGCGTGCCTGCCCCTGATAGGACCAGAACCAGGGCAGGCTTTCATAGGGCCTCCTGTCGCCGGTCAGTCGCGCCGCGATCAACCGTCCGTGATCGACCGCATTCTGCACTGACTCCAGCCGTAAAACGCAGCCTGCGTGCACGCTGGGATAGGCCGCGCAATCGCCAAGCGCGGAAATGGCGGGATCGCTGGTCAGCAACTCCGCATCGACCACGATTCCGTTGTTCACCGCCAATCCGGCATCGGCGGCAAGTTCGACATTCGGCACGACACCGGCCGCAAGGAGAACAGCATCGGCTTCAAGGGTTGTGCCATCCGCCAGCACCACGCGGCAGCCCGACGGACCATGCTCCACGCTCTCGGCGCTCGCGCCAAGCCGTATGCGCACACCGGTCTCCCGGTGGTAGCGAAGGAAATAATCGGAGGTGATGTGGCTGACGACTCGCCCCATCAGCCGATCTGCAGCCTCTATAATATCGACCTCGACATCATGGTCGCGCAAAAGGCTTGCCACTTCGAGGCCGATGAACCCGCCCCCGATCACGGCCACGGTGCGCAGCGCGGGCAAGCGCTCCATGAGCCTGTGTGCATGTGCCAGCGTCCGCAGTTCCATCACATCGGGATGATCCAGCCCGGGTATACGGATCTTGCGGTTGCGCGCGCCCGTCGCCAGCACCAGATGACCGTAGCTTAGCACCTCTCCGTCATCGAGCCGCACGGCCATGGCTTCACGGTCGATGGCCACGGCCTGCCTGTTGAGCCGAAGCTCGATGTTGCGCTCGCTGAAAAAGCGTTCCTCGCGCAGAACGACGCTCCCTTCGCGTCCGCCGCCCTTGATGAAATCCTTGGACAATGGCGGGCGCTGATAAGGCGGATGCGGCTCATCGCCTACGATGACGATCTCGCCGTCGAAATTGCGTTGCCGCAGGCTGATCGCAACCTCTACGCCGCCCTGCCCGGCACCGATGATGATGACCCTGTCGCTCATTGGACTGCTTTCGAAACAAGCAATATTGACGTGCCTCCCGACACCGGCAGATCGTTGGAAACGGGTCCGACAGCGGTGAAGATCGACGACCGCCGTCGCGGCTTCTCGATTCGGCCGCTGGCCATCAAGATGCATACGGCGGGGGCTTTGTTGAAGAATTCGACCATGGTCGAAATTATAACTTCCGCGGAGCGAACGGTCACGGCAAGGGCTGTATACTCGTTGGCAGATTCGAATATTCCGGCAACCACTCCTCCCTCAACTTCCCTTCCTCCTGCCGAAAGACCGTTGGGCAGCGAAAACGCATCAACGCGGCGCAGCACACCGAAGGTTGCTCCCAGCGGTGGCAACAGCACATGAAAAGCAACGGGCGAGGTCGGAGTCCAGGTCCTTCACGTCAAATCTCGATGACGACCTTGCCGGTATGCATGCGCTTGTCAAGGTACTGCAAGGCCTCTTTCAGGCTGTCGAGGGTAAAGCGCTTTTCATCTATTACCGGCTTGATCTTGTGATAGCTGATGGCATGAACCAGCCTCTGAAGAGAGTGGCGACTTCCAGCAGAAACACCCTGGATCGTTGTTCCCGACATGGCAATGATCGGCACGTTGATTTCCGCTTTCGGCCCGGTAACCACACCGATCATGGAAATGCGCCCTTCGAGAGCCAGCGACAACATGGATTGCTTTAGTGTCGCTGCACCGCCAATTTCCACAACGTGGTCGATTCCACGTCCGCCGCTGAGCTTCATGATCGATTTGCCCCAATCTTCATCTTCTCGATAGTTGACGGTGTGGGCTGCACCGAGCGTTCTCACCAGTTTCGCCTTCTCCTCGTTTGAAACGGTGCAGTAAACCTCTGCCCCCGCGGCCACCGCAAACTGCAGCGCAAAAAGCGAGACTCCTCCGGTTCCCTGAATGAGGACACGCTGGCCGGGGCCGGCTTTCCCTTGCTCGATCACGGCGTTCCATGCTGTCGCGGCAGCACAGGGCAGCGTCGCCGCATCGCGTAGCTCGACACTGTCAGGCACAGCAACCAGCGCGTCTGCTCGGAAAACGCGCTTTTCCACCGCCACACCGTCATTCATGCCGCCAAGATTCGTGCGCACCACCTCCGACCGCATCGGCCCCGCCTGCCAATCGGGAAAGAAACAGGACATCACCCTGTCGCCGACCTTCCAATCCTCAACCTTGGGACCGACGGCAATCACCTCTCCCGCGCCATCCGACAGCGGGATGAGGTTTTCCTGTTTCTGCATGCGGCCATAGCCCCCATTGACCGTCAGAATATCCCGGTAATTGAGGGAGGCGTATTTAAGTCGAACGAGAACCTCGTGATCGCCGGGTTCGGGGTCGGGAAGGTCGATGATTTTCAGATTATCGAGACCGATGGGATCTACGAGTGCCGCTTTCACTGAGCTGCCTCCTGCTATCGGTGAAGATTCTCACCTCTGTTGTCGGCCTGCACAAGCAAATTGGCGCGGAAGGCTGCCGCCGTGATCAACGGACGCAGGCGATCTCTGATCACACCCTATCCCAGGGAGCGATGGGGTGCGTTGCATCCTTAAGCCAGCGCAAGACCTCACGAACCGCAGGGTTGCGCCGGCGGCTTTCCGGAATCAACGCTTTAACCCAAAGATCCGGCACGGGGTAATCCGCCAGCAGTTGAACCACGTTCCCAGCCTTGAGGCTCGGCCGCGCAATGTGCGAAGCAATCATGGTGATGCCCAGCCCCTTTTCCGCTGCCCCGAGCAGCACATGGCTCTCATTCACGCCAAAAGAGGTGGGCACGTCGACAGTGATCGAGCCTGCGGGACCTTGGAAGCTCCAATTGCTGCCCGTGGCCAGGAATATCAGGCAGTCGTGCTCGATCAGGTCGCGAGGATGCTTTGGAGTGCCCGCCCGCGCGAGATAGTCCGGCGAAGCAACGAGTATGCGCGGCATCGGGCAGAGGGGGATATCCGTTACATTGGGATAGGAGGACGGCAAGGCGCCGATGGCAATATCGAACCCCTCCTCCGCCGGGTTAACGGAACGATCCATCAGCACGATGTCCATGCGCACTCCGGGATGCGTTTCGCGGAAGTCGATGAGCACGTTTCCGATATGCATGATGGTCAGCGTGGTTGGGCATTTTATGCGCAGACGCTCGTCCAGCCGCGACGCCGAACCTGCAACATCCTTGAAGGCGTTGTCGAGTTCGGTGACGATAGCCGCAAAACGCGGATAGTGCCGTTGCCCGATATCAGTCAGTTCGAGCCGCCGTGTGGAGCGCACAAAAAGCTGCACGCCAAGTTGATTCTCCAGCTGGTTGATCCGCTTGGCAACCACGGATGGAACCGTATCGATCGAACGGGCGGCAGCAGAGAAATTGCCGGCCTTAACGACCGCCAGGAATGTGCGGATGTTTTCGATCGTGTCCATCAGCCACCTCCTCTCCCGGCGAATAAGACGGACGCCAACAAAGGCGCGCTCTCCACCTTTCGCGGTTCGCGAAAGCTCCTGCCTTGCTATAGGGGTTTTTCACGCGCCTTGCATCTGGATAAATGCCAAGTTGAGGAGAATGGGTGAAAATGATGGGTGGCAGTGTGGCCGCTCTACTTTCATCCCGAACAGGAGGAAAATGCAGGCATGGCAGACTCGCCCAGCACCGAAACCGTTGTCCTGCGTCGCGGCAAGGATGATGTGACCCGTCGTCTCAAAGCCGACATCTGCGTGGTCGGCGCGGGGATCGCGGGTGTGTCGGCTGCGTTGCAAGCCGCCAAGCTGGGCCGCAGGGTGATCCTTGTCGACAGCCAGCCTGCGCTCGGCGGACAGGCGGTCAATTCGATCATCGCCACCTTCTGCGGTCTTTTCTCCAATGGCACCCACGGATATCAATTCACCTACGGGATCGCAGATGATCTTCTGGCGTTTCTCGAACGCCATGAACAGGCGATCTATTACCGTCACGGGCCGAGGACCACAGTCGTTTATTATGACGAGGTCACACTCGGCCGCTGGGTCGAACAAAGCATTCTCGCTGCCGGCATCACACCGGTACTCGGTGCGATGCTCCAGAGCACGCAAGTCGAGGGCGGGCGGATCGTCAGCACCGATTTCATGACGCGTTACGGACGCGTTACGATAGAGGCCGACGGCTATATTGACGCGAGCGGTGATGCCGCCCTCCTCTGGCAGGCCGGGTTTGCCTGCCGGGAACCTGCCCGGCAGCGCGTGTTCGGCACGCAGATGGTCGTGCTCGAAAACATTGATGAATCGGCCCAGCCGACGCGGGAGGAAATCGGCGCCCGCATGAAGGAACGCGCTGAATCCTATGGGCTCTTGCGACGGGAGGGGCTCGGCTTCACCATTCCGGGCCGCGGTATTGCGGCCATGAACATGACACATGTCGAGACACCGCTGGATCCCGTGGAAGCGTCGGCGAAGGCACTGGAAGGCAAGGAGCAGGCCGCGCGCGCCGTGGAGTTTTTGAAAGCTGAGTTCCCCGCCTGCTTCGGCGGGGCACGGGTGCGCTCCTTCGGCCTTCCGGGAATCCGCCAGACGCGCTGGATCGTCGGCCGTCATCATTTGACCGTGGAAGAAATCAGGCAAGGCAAGAAGTTCGACGACGCGATCGGGCGCACCGCCTGGCCGATCGAACTGCACGATCACGGCGACGGCCATCACTGGATCGTCTTCGACGAGGATCACGTCCACTACATTCCACTGGGAAGTCTCGTTCCGCAGGAGTGCGAGAATGTCGTGGCTGCGGGGCGCTGCATCGACGCAGATTCGGCCGCCCTGTCCAGCGTCCGTGTCATGGGACCGTGCATCGCCATGGGGATGGCGGCTGCGCACGCGCTCGATCTGGCCGGTTCAGGAAGCGTACACCAGATCGATATGGCCGACATGCGCGCGCGCGTGGTCGACAATGTCGAACGACAGCATTACCGATGGGACGAGAAGGAACTGGCTTCGAAGGTCACGGCGGCCTGAGATCGTTCGGGAGGAAGAATATGGACCTGACCGACTACGAAAGGGCGATGCTGGACGGCGAACATGGCCGCGCAAAGGCGCGGGCGATGGACCTTCTGGTGCGCTATGGCGAAGCACTGGGCGCGGAAAGGCTGGTTGAAACGAACAATGTCGCCGGTGCCTTCAACGCTTCCACGCCTTCGGTCAAACATATCGTCGAGCGCGGAATGGACAGTGTTTTTTCCGAACTCAACCTTGACAGCGACGAGGTGGTCGAGGTGCCGCGCATGGCGGCCAGCACCTGCCAACTCATCACAGGTATCGACAACGACAATTGGAAACTTCAGGGCGCAAGCGAAGAACTGATCGGTATGCAGCGCGAAGCGGAGCGCTATCTTGGCGCGCGCGGGATCAACATGTTCGCCACCTGTACGCCTTATCAGGTCGGCAACGTGCCGGTGAAGGGCGAACATTGCGCGTGGATGGAATCTTCAGCCGTCATCTACTGCAATTCGGTGCTTGGCGCGCGCACGAATGTCGAAGGGAAGGAAAGCACGGGCGCGGCGGGGCTAACAGGCCGCATCCCCTATTGGGGCTATCACATTACCGAAAATCGCTACGGGAGCCACCTGATCGAGCTCGACACCGAGGTCGACGACATGATGGATTGGGGGCTGCTTGGCTATTTCATCGGCTATGCGGTGGAAGATGAGATCCCGGTTCTGCAACAGGCGACGCATCAGCCCAATCTGATCAAGCTCAAGCACTTCGGTGCCGCGGCCGCCTCTTCAGGCGGTGTGGAGATGTATCACATTCCCGGTGTCACACCGGAAGCACCAACACTGGAAGACGCATTCGGCGGCCGGAAACCACGCGAGGTGATCCGCTACGGAAAGGCCGAACGCAAGGCGACATATGAGAAGCTGCAGAGCGCGAGCGACCGTAAAGTGGACTTCATCATGCTCGGCTGCCCGCACAACTCCATCGAGCAGATGGAACTGATCGCTCATCTCCTAACGGACAGGACGATCCATCCTGACGTGCAGCTCTGGGTTCACACACCCCGCGCCATCAAACAGGTAGCCGATCGGAACGGCTATTGCGAGGTCATCACCAAAGCAGGCGGTGTGGTGATGAGCGACACCTGTCCGGCCATATCGCGGCGATTGCCGCCCGGCGTGCGTGTCATCGCTACGGATTCCGCCAAGCAGGCGCATTATCTGCCGGCGATCGCCAAGGTGGACGGCTGGTTCGGCTCGGTCCGCCAATGCATCGAAGCCGCCGTGAGCGGCCAGTGGAACGGGGCCGTATGATGACGACAGTGGAGGAAGGCACTCGCCTCCAGACCATTACCATCCATGGCCGCAAGGTCGTGGGGGGAAAGGCGGAAGGCGAAGCGCTCGTCACCCGCGACACCATCTCCGGCTGGGGCGGCATCAACGAACGCGACGGCACGATCATCGAGCTCAGCCATGAACTGCGCGGCCAATCCTTCGCCGGCAAGGTGCTCGTCTTTCCCGGCGCCAAGGGATCGTCGGGGTGGTCGGCCTATTTTCATATGACGCGCCTTAACGGCGTTGCTCCGGCGGCGATGATCTTCGAACGCATGACCACCAAGATCGCGCTTGGCGCCGTGGTTACCCGCGTGCCTGCGGTGACCGAATGCGAGCCGGACCCGTTCGCGGTCATAGAAACCGGCGATTGGGTGTCCGTGGACGCCGATGCTGGTACTGTGACCGTCGTCAAAAAAGGAGGCCGGGCCGCAGAAACCGCATAAGGGCGGCCGACCGGCGCGTTCCCCGCCGCCGGCAATGGCGAGCTTGGAAAATCGAGTGGAGGAGACACGAATGTCAAAATGCAAAACATCCCTTAGAAACATCGTCGCGGGCGGCGCGCTTGCAGCGGGGGCCGTTATGGCCGCCGGCCTGGCAATCGCCCAGGATGGTTATGAATGGCCGCGTTTTTTCAACGTGGTCACCCCAATCGTGGGCACCGCCAACCACTCTCTCGCAGTCGCCTGGACCTCGGAATTCACGGCGCAGACGGGCGTACGCGCGCGCGTTCTTCCCGCGCCAAACGGGTATTCCAGAGCCTCATGGCTGGAAACGGGAGAAGGACGGCTGGCTCTTTATCAAGCCTCCGATTACTTCGACCAGATGGACGCGAACGAAGGATACGCAACCCCTGATGCCGGGCCGAAGGATACGCGGCTGATCAACATGTACCAGGTCACCGGCTGGGGCTATATGGTGCGTGGCGATTCCGACATCGAATCGTTCCATGACATCGGGCCAGGCACCCGCATCTCCTATTCGCCCAGTTCTTCGTTCCTCGTGGCTGGCGTTGATGCCTTGCTTGCCTACCTCGATCTGGAGCATAGCGATGTGACGCTGGTGGAGGTCGGCAATTACGGTGCCAACACCGCGGTCATTCCCGAAGGCCGGGCTGATGTGACCTTCACCTCGCCGAGTTCCGGTCCAAGCTATGAAGCCGAGGCCGGACCGCACAGCATCCGCTGGCTCCCCTTGCCGAAAGAGGAGGACGATCCGGAGGCCTTCGCACGCTACCGTGCGATACACCCGGGTTATATTCCTCAGGAGCTGGAATCGGGCGTCAGCACCGCAAAGGGCGTCTATATGGACCACGCCTACCAGGCAAACCATGTAAGTGCCGACGAAGACCCCGAATTCGTCTACCAGCTCGTCAAATGGATGGACGAAAACCACGACAGCTACAAAGACGACTACACCCACGCTCACATGATGAGCATCGACAATCTGGTGAAATTCCTGGAAGTGGGGGCGCTGCAGCCGCTGCATGAAGGCACGATCCGCTATCTGGAGGAAAAGGGCCTCTGGACAGAGGAGTTCCAGGTGCGTCAGGACCAGCTTGTCGCTCTCGCTGAAAAGCAGGTGGCGGGCTACGAGGAGGCGATGGAGGCGGCAAGCGCCGAGGGCATCACCATCGCGCCCGACAATCCCGAGTGGGTAACTTTCTGGGCCGATTACCGCGAGGAAAACGGTCTGCCTGCTTCCTTCGGAGAAGCCGTACTTGCGCTCGAGTAACGCAAAGCGGCCGCCTGCCAAAGCGGGCGGCCACCTCCCCTTACAGAGAAGCGAAGCGAAAACCGGAAGAGACAGATCG
>JAJUHJ010000099.1 GCA_029279965.1 Phyllobacteriaceae bacterium | reverse complement strand
CGGCTGGTCGCTCGGCGGCTTCGTGGCTGGAGCCTATCTGCGCAAATATGGCGGCTCAAGAATTGCCGGCGTCAATCTGGTCGATGCCGTGACCAAACTGTCGCCGGATCTCCTTACCGAAGAGGCCGTGACATTTACCGATACGACCACGTCTCACGATCTTGCCACGCGCACCGCGGCCACGGCCGATTTTCTCGCCGCCTGCTTCCACCAGCCGCCCTCCGAGGCGGAGATGCGGCGCATGCTGGTTGTCAACGGCATGACGGCTCGAGCGGTGAATGAAGGCTTCATCAAGACGGAGACCTCAGATCTCGAACCTGTCTTCGAGGCTTACGGCGGGCCGATCCTGCTGACGCACGGCATACATGACCGGCTGGTGCGTACCAAGATGTCGGAGCGCATCAAATCCATTCACGCGAACAGCGAACTTTCGCTCTTCCCGGACAGCGGGCACAGCCCCTTCTATGAAGAGCCGGTACGGTACGGCCAGGAACTCGCCCGTTTCGTGACATCCGCAAATCATGGCTGACGCAGCCTTGTAGAAAGGACCGAGGTGAAGAACACACCTGCCGCGACAGCAGGCCCGCGTGATATAATCTGGGCGGCTCATTGCGCTCAGCCTTTGCGGAGCGTTCGTGCTTTGGCGTCCTTGTTCTTGCGCGGTCGGCACATTCGGCCAATTTGTGCAAAAACGCGCCGCTCGGCTCGTACTTGACGGTACGGGCTGTTTGCAACGTAGGCAATATGGCGCATTACCTGAATGTCGGCTGTTTGATGTTGAGAGGAAGGTCATGAGTGCCACGGGAGCTACCAAGGCGATTTCCCCGCCGGACATTGCGGTCAGGAAGGGCGATACTCCAATTGTTTGTCTTACCGCTTACACCACGCCCGCCGCCAGGCTCGTCGATTCCCATTGTGACATCGTGCTGGTCGGCGACAGCGTCGGCATGGTTCTGCACGGCCTTTCCTCCACCCTCAGTGTTACGATGGACATGATGATCATGCACGGAAAGGCGGTGCGGCGTGGGCTGAAGCGCGCGTGCATGGTCGTGGATTTGCCGTTCGGCTCATATGAGGAAAGCCCCGAACAGGCATTCCGCAATGCTGCCCGCCTGTGTGCGCAGACCGGTTGCGCGGCTGTCAAGCTCGAAGGCGGGCAGAGCATGGCCGAAACGATCCGCTTTCTCGTCGCGCGCGGCATTCCCGTGATGGCCCACATCGGGTTGACGCCGCAGGCGGTCAACGCCTTCGGCGGTTACGGAGTACAGGGGAGGGGAGATGACGGTAAGCGGATTGCGCAGGACGCGCTTGCCGTTGCCGAAGCTGGCGCTTTCTCCGTCGTGCTGGAAAAAGTGCCTGAGCCGCTCGCCCGACGCGTCACGGCTGAGATAAATATCCCGACGATCGGCATCGGTGCCTCGCCCGCCTGTGACGGGCAGATTCTGGTGCTGGACGATATGCTTGGCCTGTTTTCGGATTTTCGGCCACGCTTCGTCAAGCGCTATGCGGAACTCGGAGAGGCTTCTGAGGCAGCAATCGCTGCCTATGCACGTGAGGTGCGCGAGCGCCGTTTCCCCGCGCCTGAGCACGTTTTCAGCGATGCGGGGACGTCCGCCGATGGGGGAAAGACGGCATGAACGTACCCATCGTCCGAACCATTTCCGATCTGCGCAGGATTGTCGCGGAATGGCATCGTGAAGGCGCGCGCGTTGCCGTTGTCCCCACAATGGGTGCTTTGCATGAGGGACATCTCAGCCTCGTGCGCGCAGCGGTGGACAGGGCTGATCGGGTGATCGTGACGCTGTTCGTCAACCCGAAACAGTTCGATAGCGCCACCGACCTCACCGGTTATCCCCGCAACGAAGCAGAGGATGTCGTCAAACTTGCACCGCTCGGAGTGCACGTACTCTACGCGCCGGATGCGGCGGAGATGTATCCTCAAGGCTTTGCGACGACGATATCTGTTGGCGGTGTCAGTGAAGGCATGTGCGGTGCATATCGTCCGGGCCATTTTGATGGCGTGGCAACGGTGGTGACGAAGCTGTTCCTGCAGACCGGTGCTCATCTCGCCTTCTTCGGAGAGAAAGATTTCCAGCAGTTGCACGTCGTGCGCCGGCTCGTGCGCGATCTCGACTTACCGGTTGAGATCGTCGCTTGCCCGACCGTGCGTGAGCCCGACGGACTGGCCCTCTCGTCACGCAATGTTCGGCTCTCGGCGCCGGAGCGTCAGGTCGCACCGAAACTCGCCGGCATTCTTTTTGATACGGCCCGGCGGATCGAAGCCGGGGCGGCGGCAGAAGGCGCGCTTGCCGAAGCAAGGAGGGCGATCCTTGATGCAGGCTATGATGAAGTCGAATACCTCGAACTGCGTGGCGCAGACGATCTCGCGCCGCTCGCTGCCGCTGACCGGCCGGCGCGTTTGCTCGTTGCTGCCTGGATAGGCGAAACGCGACTGATCGACAATGTTCCAGTCCAATATGCTTCAGGCGGCATCGGCCCGAAAATCTGAATCGATTTCGAAGCACGATACGTAGAGTCAATGAGATAGCGCGTCCTTGTGCGTCCAAAAAGACGCACGGCGCGCTAGGCCGAGTCCGGCGATGATGATCACGCTTTGAGTTGGCCTCGAGGTCAACACTCGCGCTCTTGACAGCAGGAACAGGTATATATTAGATCATAATCATGAATAGGAACATATATGTGAACTAGCAGCCTTCAAGCAGGGTGATCTGTCAGCATGTCAGTCACTACCGTTGTTGGCGGCGATTGCTTTTCAAAAGAGGAGACGCCAGGGCGGAGGGTGTCTCCCGCGACTTGCATCAGGGTAGGGGATGCCCCCCGTCTTAAGGTACATCAGGAACAAAATGATGCCGCGCAGTCCAACTCAGTTCCCGTCTATTGGCATCGGCGCCGGCAGCCTGGCCAATGCGAAGGGAGAGACCGCATTTCTGGAGACGATCAGGACGGCGTGGACCCTTGGTGTGCGGTATTTCGATACATCATCCGCCTATCTCGGCGGCGATAGCGAGAGGCGGCTGGGGCGTGCATTGCAAGACTTTCCGAGAGATGAACTGATCCTATCCACCAAGCTGGGGCGCTATCAGAATTACATCGGTTCCAGTCTGGAGCCGGGACAGGCAGACAACTACCATTTCGATTTCTCGGCCGATGCAGCCCGCAAATCCGTCGAGCAAAGCCTTGAGCGGCTGGGCGTCGATTACCTCAATGCTGTTTACATTCATGATCTCGATCCGCGTTTTGCCAAGGACGCCTATCATGATCTGTTTCAGCAAGCGGTGACCGAGGCGTATCCAGCGCTGCAAAGGCTCAAGCAGGAGAAGGTCATCGGCGCCATCGGGGCAGCCTCCATGGATTGGCGGGCCTGCTTGAAAATCGCCGAGGCGGTAGACCTCGATGTGGTGATGCCTGCGGGGGAGTATTCGCTTTTGCGAACCCAATGCTCACCCCTGCTCGATTTCTGCAGGCGAAACGACATTGCCTGGATCGCGGCGGCGCCGTTCAATTCCGGTATCCTGGCGACCGGCCCGGACCCCAGATCATATTACTGCATGCGCCCGGCCACGCCCGAAGTGCTCGAGCAGACGGCGCAACTGCAGGCCATATGCGACCGGAACAGCGTGCCGCTGGCCGCTGCCGCGCTGCAATTCCCCTTGCGCAACCCGGCCGTCAAGAGCGTCGTTTTCGGCGCCAAAACATCAGCCGAATTCCTGGAGAACCATGGGTTGTTCCAGCAGCATTTGCCCGAAGCGTTCTGGACGGAAATGGAGACGTTTGTCGCCGATACCGCCGATTGGGAGGGGCCACAACCCGAGCCTTCGACATGATCGTGAGGGTTGCGGCTCCATCCATGGGAACGGCGGGGAGGCGGCTTGTGAATCCTTGCGGCACCTGCGCTTCGCAGAGCCGCGTATCGGCGCTCGAATTAAGTCCTCCACGAGGCTTTCGGCGCGGGTGGCGCCCGGATTGATGTCTATTGCGGGGCAGCCGAAAAATAGTCCCCCTCCCTGATGTCCGTCAGAAGATCAGGCCCAGTGGGGCTCCAGCCAAGATGAGCTTGGGTTCGATCGCTGGAGGAGGGCTGATCGATGGACGCAAAGCCGAAGAACCAGTCGAAATGATCCCGGGCCTCATCTAACGTCAACGACACGCACGGAACACCGAGGCCGCTCGCGATCGCCTCCGCGATCTTCCGGAACGGGACACCCTGCTCGGCCACCGCGTGATATGCCTCTGCGCTCGGTCCGCGTTCGACCGCGAGGCGAAAGGCGCTGGCGGCATCGTCCACATGCACGGCCGGCCAAGCATTTTCACCCGCACCGATATAGGCCGATAGACCTTTTTGCCGCGCAATGTCGATCAGCCTGGGCACAAAACCGTGATCTCCCATGCCGTGCACGGACGGAGGCAGGCGCATAATGCTCGCTGGGATACCGCGGCCGGAGAGAGCCCTTGCGGCGGCTTCCGATGCCCGAGGATAGGCGTCCGACGGCTGGAAGGCCAGGTCAGCCTCCACCGTGAGGGGACCCGCTGCATCGAGGAAGGCGACACCTGCCGTGACGATCAGCGGTTTCTTCGCATTTTCGATCGCAGCGCCGATTGTCTCAATGGCAGCTCGATCTATCGCGCATGCTTCGGCAAAACGGGAGAAGTCGTGCACGAAGCCGGCGTGAATGATCGCATCCGAGGCCTGTGCACCCTCACGGAGCGATTCCGGTGTCTCAAGGTCACCCCGAAGAACCTCCGCCCCCATTCGCCTGAGTTTATCCGCGCTGCGGTCAGAACGGGCCAGTCCCAGGACCTGGTGCCCGTTTTCAAGGAGCTCCTTTGTAACTGCAGCGCCGACGAAGCCCGTCGCACCGGTGATAAACACTTTCATTGCCAATCTCCTTCTTGCCAGGAGAACGGATATGGATGAAGCTTTATCCAGGTAAAATAGGTGAATTTATAGTGGTATAATGACCAACAAGCTGAAGACCGAAGCAAACAGCCTCGGAACGTTCCTGAAGGATCGCCGGCAGCGACTTGACGCCGCCGCGCTCGGTTTCGGCGGTCGCAGACGGACGCCGGGCCTCCGGCGGGAAGAGGTGGCTCAACGGGCTCACATCAGCACGACATGGTATACGTGGCTCGAACAGGGACGCGGCGGCGCCCCGTCGCCGCGTGTACTCGACAGCCTGGCCGAAGCACTCATGCTGACCGAAGTGGAGCGGGAGCATCTGTTCCTGGTCGGCATCGGCCACCCACCGAAGACCCGTCCTCCCACACGCGAGGGGATCTCGGGGCGATTGCAACGGTTGCTCGACGCGATGCCGATGATCCCGGCGACGGTCGCGACATCGACATGGGACATCATCGGATGGAACCGCGCAGCGCAACTCGCTCTCACGGACTACGCAGCGGTGCCTCCCAGTCAGCGCAACATTTTGCGGCGAATGTTTCTCGATCCGGCCACGCGCGCTGCTCAGAGCGACTGGGAATCCGTGGCACGGTTCCTGATCGCAACTTTTCGCGCGGAGACAACGCGCGTGGGCGAGAGCGAACGAGCCGCCGAACTTGTGGCGGAGATTTCCGGCAAAAGCGCCGAGTTCGCCCGCATGTGGACGGAAAATGACGTACAGACGGTCGGGGAGGGTGCAAAGACGATCCGCCACGCAACGGTAGGAGAGATCACCTTCGAATTCTCTTCCTTTGCCATCGATGGGCGACCCGACCTCAAGCTGATGATCTACAATCCGGCAGAGGGTGAAGATTTGGAGAAGATGCGTTGGCTTCTCAGCGCAGATACAGCATCTCAGCCGCAACAAAGGCGATTGTGAGCCCGACCGCAGACGACAGATGATTTCTCCCGCAACTCGGCCGTGCCGCTTCCCGATCACCCACCGATATAGGCGGCCAGTTCGTCAGGCGTTCCCGATGGGAAGGCCTGTTTCAGATATTCCAGGAATGCCGACACCCGGGCGCTTAGCAGCCGCCGCGATGGGTAAAGCGTCCAAAGCGCAATCTCGGGTCCATCGATATCCCCCCACTGCACCAGCCTGCCGTCGGCCAGATCATGGCTCACCAGCGATATGGGAAGGCAGCCGGCGCCGACCCCGGCTCGAACGGCGTCCCGTATCATGACGAGGGATGACAAAGCGAGCACCGGCTCAATCGTGATTCTCGACCGGCCGGTAGACGACTTTATATCCCACGCTATTCCGTCGCCTGCCGGTCGTACGACAGAAGGGACCGCGCGGTCTCCGGCCGGTCGGGCGAGATCAGGGCTTGCCACGACCACCATTCGGTCGCGCAGGAAGACCCGGCCAACCAGGCGTTCATCAGGACTGGGATTGACCCGGATCACCAGATCGAACCCCTCTTCGATCATGTCGACTGCCCGATCTTCCGTCGAAACGTCGAGCCGTACCTCCGGATATTTCAGAGCAAATCCGGCCGCGATCTTGCCCATCGCGGTCTGAGAGAAAAGCAACGGCGCACTGATCCTCAACCTCCCGCGCGGCCGTTCTCCACCCGAGGCGATGGCCACCGCAGTTTCCTCGAGTTCGGTCAGCAGTGCCGCCGTACGCTCAAAGAGTGCCCGTCCTTCCTCGGTAAGCTTGATGTTGCGCGCTCCGCGCTCGAAAAGGCGCAGATGCAGGCTGGCCTCCAGTTCCGTCACGCGGCGGGACAGCGTTGCTTTGGGTCGCCCCGCCGCGCGTGCAGCCCGGCCGAACCCTCCGTGGCGGGCGACGAGATTGAAGTCGGCGAGAGCAAGCAGATCCATGTTTGTTCCACTGTCGAGACGGTCTGTCTAAATATAGATTCTTTCGGTGCAGATGTGGATCGCTAATTTAGGGGATGTTTTTCGACCCCGAACAGGAGAGATCCCCATGACCATTCTCGTCACCGGCGCAACCGGAACGGTCGGCCGTCACGTCGTCGAACAACTCGTTAAGCGGGGTGCGGATGTGCGTGCACTCGTGCGCAATCCGGCCAAGGCTGACGTTCCTGCGGGCGTTACCGTCGTTAAGGGCGACCTGCTCGATGTCGACTCGCTGCGGAACGCGTTCTCCGGCGTTTCCTCATTCTTCCTGCTCAACGCGGTGGTACCTGATGAATTCACACAAGCCTTGATCGCGCTCAACCTCGCCCGCGAGGCCGGCATTGAGCGGATCGTCTACCTATCCGTGATCCACAGCGACATTTACGTGGACGTACCCCATTTCGCAGGCAAGTTCGCTGTCGAGCGCATGATCGAGCAGCTGGGCCTGAACGCCACTATCCTGCGCCCGGCCTACTTCATCGACAACGATGTCATGATCACAGACGCGGTGACCGGGCACGGTGTCTATCCCATGCCGATCGGCAGCAAGGGACTCGCCATGGTCGACGCACGCGACATCGGCGAGATTGCAGCCATCGAATTGCTTCGCCGCGAGCAGGCTAGCGCTCCGTTGCCTCTCGACCGGATCAACCTGGTCGGTCCGGATACGCTAACCAGCGCGGAGATTGCAGCCATCTGGACGGATGTTTTGGGGCGCCCGATTGCCTATGCGGGCGATGACACAGACCGTTTTGAGAAAACCTTTCGGGAGTTCATGCCGGCGTGGATGGCATTCGACATGCGCGTGATGACGGATCGCTTCCTCACACACGGTATGCTCCCCGAGGCCGGCGATATCGAGCGTCTGACCACGCTCCTTGGGCGTCCCTTGCGCTCATACCGGGATTTCGCATCCGAGATTATGGCCTCGGGCTAGCGGCGGTTAAGACGGCCCTCACCAGGAGGACGAACATAGTCAGAACCCATGCTGCGCCGTATTCAAGGGTTCGGAATGCCTGGCAACCAACCATCGTCCTGCGGTATGTTAAAGCGGCATGAGTTCCAGGCGGGAGGGAGATACAATGCGGCTCGTACTCATCATCTACATATGTTTGTTCTGGATTGGCAGCGCACTTGCCGCGGATGTGGCGGACAGCGCTGACCATCCGTTGATACCACGCTACGAAGGCTCGGAAATTGTCAGCTACGATGCTCAGGAATTCACGGATTACCGGCTGTTGGTTGACCAAGCGACGGTCTACGGTGGGCTGGAAAAAAATCTCGACGCCACACTCCCGCTTGAAGGAAGGGTGACGCGCCTTAGCTATCGCGCGCCGGCGGACCGCTCGGTGCACGAAGTCTTCCGCAACTACGAGAACGCGCTGAAGGCGGCCGGGTTCGAGACGGTCTTCACATGCGAGAAGGATGGGTGTGGCGGGCGCAACTTCAACCACACGATTGCAGCGGGTAACCTCTACTCTCTTTTCGGCGAATACCAGGCCGAACAGCGCTATCTGGCAGCGAAGCTCTCGCGACCGGAAGGCGATGTCTACGCCGCCGTCTACGCGGTGATGAACAAGTCGGGCGGTGGCCCGAACATGGACCGCACCATGGTCCAGCTCGATGTTGTCGAGTTGCAACCGATGGAAGAGAAGATGGTGGTGCTCGATGCCGGGGCTCTCCAGTCGGAAATTGCGACTGAAGGGCGGGTTGCCGTCTACGGCATTCTCTTCGATTTCGACAAGGCCGACATCAGACCGGATTCGACGCCGCAACTTCAGGAGATTGCGGCGCTGCTGAAGGACAGCCCTGATCTCAAGGTGTTGATCGTCGGCCATACCGACGCCAAGGGTGCGCTCGACTACAATCGCAACCTGTCGTTGCGTCGTGCGAAATCGGTGGTTGACGTACTCGCCTCCGATTACGGCATTGATGCGGGCCGGCTCACCCCTGTCGGCATCGGAATGGCCGCGCCCGTCGCGACCAACCGCACCGAGGAAGGCCGGGCGAAGAACCGCCGCGTCGAGATAGTCGAACAATAAGGCCGCGGAAGAACACTACGAGAGGGAGGGGGCGACGATCGCTTCCTTTCCGCCGGCCAGCAAGCTTTGCCTGAGCAGCCGCCGGTCAGCGCGTTCGCTGGCAGGCAGCTTACGGTGAGGCACTGGAAGCCCGCGCGTTGACCGCCAAATTGAACTGTTACATCAGAACACATTTCGTTACTATATAGAGGAAGAACGAAGCTGGGGTTGAAAACCGATTGACGACCATTCCATGGATGAAAGACGGTGGACGCAGGTGGCTGGATAGCGGCTGCAGGGCAGCCACGGTTCTGGGACTACTCCTGTTCTCCTGCGTGGCGGCGGCGCTGACGCTGCCCGAGTTCATCCTTTACCGTGACAGATTGGTGGTGAGCCTTCTGGAAGTCGAAAGCGGCGTCGAACTTCAGCCTTTCGACCTGACCACGGGAGATGGTCTGTCGCTGCGCTCCTGGTACCGCGCTCCTCAGGGGGGCAAACCCGTCCTCGTCTACTTTCCCGGCCGGCGCGGCGACCTTTTCGGCAAGCCGAAGCACCTTTTCGAACTTGCCGACCAAGGGTACGGTTTGCTGCTGGCCGGTTATCGCGGCTTCGGCGGAAATCCGGGACGACCCAGCGAAAACAGGCTGTACGGCGATACGACGGCGCTTCTTGGAAAGCTGTCCGACATGGGCCTCGCGCCGGATGGCGTTGTCTTCTACGGCTACTCGATGGGAACGGGCGTCGCCAGCTATGCAGCGACACAGGTGCGTCCCCGCGCCATCATTCTGGAAGCTCCTTTCACGTCGTTTCCCGAGGCGGTGCGCCACCAGGCTTCCCCTGTGCCCACTTGGCTGATACGCAGCCGCTTCGACAATCATTCGCGGATGAGGGACGTCGATGTGCCGGTGCTGCTTCTTGCGGGCGAGGACGATCATATAACGCCCCCTGACTTCGCCGAAGCGCTCGCCGCAATAAGCGAAGGATTCTCGAAACTGCATATCTTGGCCGGCGCAAACCACATCAACATGATCGCTTTGGGAGCAGGCGAAATCCTGTCCGATTTCCTGTTCGGACTAGAGTGACACACCACGTGGAAAGTGCGGTTCACTCTATCGGTTGGCTCGCCGACGCGGATGACAATAAATTGGCGTCGCTCCTCGGGAGTGCGCCGTTCTCATGAATGAGGCGCGTCCGCCAACCTTCGGGATGGCGGACGGATCATAAACCAGTTCGGCGTCCCAAGCACGAGCGCGTGTCCGATCACGACGAAACCGAACGTCTCATAGAATGCGACATTGATCGCCATGTCCGTCTCCAGATAGGCTGTGGCCGAGAGTTCGTCCATCTGCGCACAACAATGCGACATCAGACGCCGGCCTATGCCCCGCCGCCGGTAGGCCGGCAGCACGGCCAGCGGACCGATATGCCAGTGTGGTTCGACAGGGTCATTGTTCGCCCAGACAGACAGCCAGCGCCGGATGCGTAGTACATTTCCAGGCGGATTATTGGCAACGATCATGCCGGCGAAGCGCAGCCAATCCATCAGCCCGGGACGACAGCGGCCCGGCTTCATCATCCCCAAAACGCCAACCAGTTCACCATCCACACACGCGCCGAGCAATTGGCCGTTGGCCTGGACGTAGGCGACCAGATGGCCAAGAAAACGCGCCAGGCGTTGCTGTCTGTGAGCCGGGTCGGCGCCGAATGCCTCCACATGCACTGGATTGTCCCGCATGCCGTGAGCCAGTAGGGTGGCAGCCTGTTCCAGCCGACCCGAGTCCAGCGGCCTGATCTCGATGGATGCGGTGGGCGTTTGGATCTGGCGCTCCCTTATCAACCTGATCCCTCGTCCGGCATCGTGACTACGGGTTCTTGTCTGCACTGGGGGATCAGGGTAGCAGTTCCATCGGTAAGAGAAAGACCAGGCGAAACCGCGTGGCCGTCTTAGAAACGGCGATGAGGAACCAGCTCCTTCTCATCCGGGAAGACAAATCCCTGGGTTATCCGGTGTTCTTTAGGCGACAATGATACATCATTGCGCCGTTTCCTCCGGCTCCAGCGCCACCAT
>JAJUHJ010000098.1 GCA_029279965.1 Phyllobacteriaceae bacterium | reverse complement strand
GGCACAAAGGCTCTAATCGCTCACCAGTTCAAGTCAATCGCTCAACATGCCGCGTACCCACAAGACCCTGCCCCGTCTTTTCGTCGAACTTCCCTTGAGTGAGGGCGCCGAAATTGCGCTCGACAAGGACCAGACCAACCAACTGGTCAACGTCCTGCGTCGTGGTGCAGGGGATAATTGCGTGGTCTTCAACGGCAGGGACGGTGCGTTTCTCGCCGATATCGTGCAGGCGGGAAAAAAGCTCGTCTCGCTGCGGCTGGTCGAACGGTCTGCCGAGCAAACGCCGGCCAACGACCTCTGGTTCGGCTTCGCGCCCATCAAGCGCCTCGACTATGAAATCCAGAAGGCGACCGAGATGGGCGCCGGCATCATTCAGCCGGTGATCACCCGCTATGTGCAGAACCCGCGCCTCAATCCCGTAAAGCTCAGGGCGCACGCCATCGAGGCCGCGCAGCAATGCGAAGTGCTGAGCGTGCCCGAGATCGGTCCCGAGGTCGGCTTCGAAAAGCTCATCTCGTCGTGGAAAGAGGTCCACGGCGACAGGGTGCTGGTCTTTTGTGACGAGGCGGCTGCATCTTCATCCCCGCTCGAGACGTTGGACACGCTGAAGGGCAAACGGCTGGGGCTCCTGATCGGTCCCGAAGGCGGGTTCGCCGATGAGGAGCGCGATAGGCTTCTGGGGTCCGATTTCGTGGTGCCCATAAGCCTGGGGCCGCGCATTTTGCGCGCCGATACGGCAGCCGTTGCGGCGCTTGCGCTAATACAGGCGACAGCTGGCGATTGGTGAGATGTTTTTATCGTAAGATTACGATAAAGGGGATTGATCTGGAACGAACGCTGGTTATTGTCGCGAACTCCGGCATGACCCCG
The DNA here is from genome assembly GCA_029279965.1 of Phyllobacteriaceae bacterium. Classification (GTDB taxonomy): domain Bacteria; phylum Pseudomonadota; class Alphaproteobacteria; order Rhizobiales; family Rhizobiaceae; genus Chelativorans. Next base: position 10,049 of record JAJUHJ010000098.1, on the reverse strand, counting down.
TGCCCATCTGCAATACCCGAGGTATTTAATGGCCGATAAGCCATCGCCCACGATCGAAACGCGATCCCAGTTGATCGAAACGATCTCTCGCGGCTCCAAGCCGAAATCCGAGTGGCGTATCGGCACCGAGCACGAGAAGTTTACCTTCTATCGCGACGGCTTTACGCCCGTGCCTTATGAGGGCGAAAACGGCATCGGCGCACTGCTCGACAAGGTTCAGACCGAGACGGCCTGGCTGCCTTATTACGACGGCGACAACGTCATCGGTCTCAACAACCCGCTCGGCGGTGGCGCCATCTCGCTCGAGCCGGGCGGCCAGTTCGAGCTGTCCGGCGCGCCGCTCGAAACCATCCATCAGACCTGCACAGAGGCCAACGAACACCTCAAGCTTTTGCGCAAGTTCACCGAGCCCATGGGGATCGACTTCCTCGGCATTGGCGTGACGCCCACATGGACGCTCGACGAAATTCCGGCCATGCCGAAATCGCGCTACGGCATCATGAAACCCTATATGGAAAAGGTCGGCACGCTGGGCACATCCATGATGTTCCGCTCGGCCACCGTGCAGGTCAATCTCGACTTCGCATCAGAAGCCGACATGGTCAAAAAACTCCGTGTCAGCCTTGCGCTCCAGCCCATCGCGACGGCGCTTTTTGCCAATTCCCCGTTCCTGGAAGGCAAGCCCAACGGGCTATTGTCGTTCCGCTCGCATATCTGGCTCAACACTGACTCCGCGCGCACCGGCATGCTGCCCTTCGCCTTCGAAGATGGCAGGAGCTTCGAGCGCTATGTGGATTACGCGCTGGACGTGCCTATGTATTTCGTCATCCGCAATGGCCAATACGTCAATTGCGCCGGCGAGAGTTTCCGCGCCTTCCTCGATGGCAAACTTCCCCAGCTTCCGGGCGAAAAGCCCACGGTCAAGGATTGGGAAGATCATCTCTCGACCCTTTTCCCCGAAGTGCGCATGAAGCAGTTTCTGGAGATGCGCGGCGCCGATGGCGCGCCCTGGCAGGGGATTTGCGCCTTGCCAGCCTTCTGGGTTGGGCTGCTCTACGATGACAGCGCCCTTGATGCCGCATGGGATCTGGTCAAGGACTGGACCGAAGAGGAACGGCACGCACTGCGGCTCGGCGTTCCCAAGACGGCGCTCAAGACCCCGTTCCGCGACGGCACCGTCTATGACATTGCCCGCCAGGCCGTCGCCATCGCGCGTTCCGGCCTCAAGGCGCGCAATAGGGTCAATTGGGAAGGCGCGGACGAAGCCGTCTTCCTCAAGCCGCTCGACTATACGCTCGAAACGGGCAAGACACCGGCCGAACGCCTGCTCGATCTCTACCACGGCGAATGGCACGGCGATGTCAGCCGCATCTTTTCCGATTATGGAATGGCGACTGCCGCCTGAGGTCTGTTATTCGGCGGCGGTCTCTTCCGCACTCTCGCGTCCATAGTAGGAGCCGGGCAGATTGCCCATGCTTTCCACGATATGGGTCGCAAGGGCATCGTAGATGCCGCCATAGGCGTGCGAAGCGCGCAGCAGCGCTATTTGCGCATCGTTGAGGCGGGGCAACCCCTGGTCCTGCGAGACGACCCGCATCCCCGGCTGCAGCGCGCTTTCCGGCAGGAACCCGACGGCCAGATCGGACAGCACCGCCGATGAGATGGCCGTGGCGTTCGACGAGGTATAGGCGACGCGGAAATCGCGGTTGATCCGGTTCAGCGCCTCGACGGCATCGGCCCGCCAGGTGCAAAACGAGGGACCACACGCCAGCGGCAGCGGATCGGACGCAAGCGCCCGCCCGCCATGGCTGGCCACCCAATGCATTTTCTCGGTGCGGAACAACTCGCCGAATTCATGCATCGTCCCTTGCGTGAAGACGATGATGTCGTAGCGTCCCGAGCGCATGCCGGCCAGCAGCTCCTCGGAAGGCTGGCAGCGCACGTCGACGGTGATGCGCGGATGGGTGCGCTGGAAACTCGAAAGGATGACCGGCAGGAGCTTGACCGCATAATCGTCGGGCACGCCGAACCGGATATTGCCCACGAGATCGTCCTTGGAGAACATGTCGATGATCTCGGCATTGATCTTGAGCATCCGGCGGGCCCGCGCGTAGAGCGCTTCCCCTTCCGTGGTCAGCGATACCCGCCGCCCGTCGCGCAGGAACAACGGCTGACCCAGGCGTTCCTCGAGCCTCTTGATCTGCATCGAAACCGCCGATTGGGTCTTGTAAACCCGCTTGGCGGCCTCGGTGAAACTGCCGCAATCGGCAATGGCGCAGAAGGTCTGCAACTGATCGAGATCGAGGGGGGCGGCCATCGCCGTTATCCATCACATTTTTTGATCGAGAGAATGAAATCTATTCATTTGAATAATGAGAGGCAAGCACCTAAGTAGCACTCACAAGACTTAGCCGCCCATAAACTCTACCAGTCCGATAGAGCAAATGGGGTGATGGAGTGGATCATGGCCCTGTTTTCTTTCAAATCCCGCGTCGGCATGCGCCGTTCGACGCTCCGTTCGATGATGCAGATGGATGCAGCCCTGCTCAGCGATATGGGGCTCACGCGTCACGATATTGCAGAAGCCCTGCGTCATGGCGGCGTTGCCGCCGGCGAGCTTCTGGATGCGCGCCGCAACGCGCGCGCCGCTCAATGGCTTCGGTGACCCCTTGCTGAAGCCCTGATCGGGCTCTTGGCCGGGCGTATTTTGCCGGTACGTTCGTCCGCTTGAAAAGAGCTCGAAGCGAAACAAGGTTGGATTTGCCTTTGGCCTTGTTTCCTAGCCCAGCCGGACCGCATGCGGTCCGGCTTTTTCATGTCCGGCGTCAGGGCAGGGCGTCGAAGCCGTCCTGGAAGCCGGCGAGCGATACGGGAATGCCTATTCCCTCTTCGGGGGTGCGGAACACGATGAAAATGGCGTTCTCGCCTTCCGAGAGCTGCGTCATAAGGTCGTCATCCATGACCACCTCGGCCACGCAGCCATTGGGCAGGCACCGCACGAACGCGACCCGGCCCAGATCTTCGCCATCGATATTGAGGCCCAGGCCGTTGGGCAGCAATACGCCCAGCGGGGCGAGGATGCGCAGCAGGCGCGCTTCCTGATCGGCGGTCTTGAGCGCGATGACCGAAAGCGCGACGTTGGGCTGGTCCTCGGCCGTCACGTTCTGGATCAGGGCGCATTGTTCTTCGAGAGCGCCGGGCACAAGGTCGCAACTCATCTGCCAATCCCCGTGCTGCGATCGAACGGTGCCCTGCGCGCCGGCGGGTCCTGCAAGGCACAATGAAGCGATAAGGGCTGCGGCTATGGGGGCGATGTGGCGCATGAAAAGCTCTTGTTTTCTGGCGGTCCGGACGTCGGGCCGATGCCTGATGTGTCGGGCAGGGTGGCGGTCATTGTCAACACAAGGAGCCCGAACCGGCCAAAAATCCCACAACTGGGGCGCTCGTAAGGCGTCTTTGGCGCATTTTGACGCACAAAATGTGCTCTCCAGATCAATTGCCTTGTCCGGACGGATGTGGTTTAGCTGGCCCGAGAAAAAACGGCACCCCCAATCATGAGTCGGGAGCGGGCACCATTTGCCGCGCGAAACGGACATGCTAGGGAGCACAATAACAAATTACGTTCAGGAGAAGTCCAGGTGACAGGATTTTCTTTCCGTCTGGTCAAAGCCTCACTCGCCGCGCTGATGATGGCGCTGGTCCCGGCAATCGCTTCGGCCCAGGAGGCTGGCCATGCTGTTCCGGGTCAGATTGGTTTGCAGCCATCGGTGACCCCGATCATGGATTCGATCGTCGCCTTCCATGACGGTCTGCTCATGTGGATCATCTCGGCGATGGTCCTTCTGGTTCTCGCGCTCCTGATCATCGTTATCGTGCGCTTCAACCAGCGTGCCAATCCGGTTCCGTCCCGCTTCACTCACAATACGATGGTCGAGATCGTCTGGACGGTGCTCCCGGTCCTCATCCTCTTTGTGATCGCCATTCCCTCGTTCGGTGTTCTTGCCGATCAGCAGACGATCCCGGATGGCGAGCGCCGCTACCTCGGTTCAGAGATCTTCGGCGGCGAAGTCGAGGTTCCCGCGCCGAGCCTGACCGTCAAGGTCACGGGCTACCAGTGGTACTGGGGCTATGAATACATGGACGAGGATGTCGATTTCGTGTCGATCATGCTCAATGAAGATCAGCGCGCCGATCTGAAGCCCGAGCAGCCTCGCCTGCTGGCTGTCGACAATGAGCTGATCGTTCCGGTCAACACCACTGTTCGTCTTCTGATCACCGCTGCCGATGTGCTGCACGCCTTTGCCGTTCCGTCCTTCGGCATCAAGGTCGACGCTGTGCCCGGCCGCAACAATGAATCCTGGTTCTACGCCCGCGAGACCGGCATTTACTACGGCCAGTGCTCGGAACTGTGCGGCAAGGATCATGCGTTCATGCCGCTCGCGGTTCGCGTGGTGGAGCAGGAGCAGTATGATACATGGCTGGCCGCCGCCCAGGAGGGGAGCCTCGCCAATGCCAACAGCACTTTGCTGGCATCGATCGAGTAAGCGGCTAGAGAATTAGAGGTTAAGAACATGGCACAAGCTCACGCAGCTCATTCCGATGCCGCACACGGCATTCCGACTGGCTGGAGGCGGTGGGTCCTTTCGACCAACCATAAAGATATCGGTCTGCTCTACCTGATCTTCGCGATCGTCGCGGGGATCATCGGTGGCGGGCTCTCGGGCTTCATGCGCTGGGAACTCGCCGAACCGGGTATCCAGATTTTCCCTGGGCTTGCCCAAATGGTTTATGGCGTCGACGGCAACGCCGCGCTCGATGCCGGTAAGCACATGTTCAACGTGTTTACCACCGCTCACGGCCTTATCATGATCTTCTTCATGGTGATGCCGGCCATGATCGGCGGTTTCGCCAACTATTTCGTGCCCCTCATGATCGGGGCGCCGGACATGGCGTTCCCGCGCATGAACAACATTTCGTTCTGGCTGCTCATCCCGGCCTTCCTGTTGCTGCTCATGAGCCTTTTCATGGAAGGCCCTCCGGGTGCCATGGGTACGGGCGGCGGCTGGACCATATATCCGCCGTTCTCGACCTCGGGGCAGCCTGGCCCGGCAATGGACTACGCGATTCTGTCGCTCCATATTGCTGGCGCCTCGTCCATCCTGGGCGCGATTAACTTCATCACCACCATTCTGAACATGCGCGCCCCCGGCATGACCATGTTCAAGATGCCCCTCTTTGCCTGGTCGGTTCTGGTCACCGCTTTCCTGCTGCTGTTGGCCCTTCCGGTCCTTGCAGGTGGCATCACCATGCTGCTGACCGACCGCAATTTCGGTACGGCCTTCTTCGATCCGGCCGGCGGTGGCGACCCGATCCTGTTCCAGCATCTGTTCTGGTTCTTCGGTCACCCTGAAGTGTACATCATGATCCTGCCGGGCTTCGGCATCATCAGCCACATCGTTTCGACCTTCTCGCGCAAGCCCATCTTCGGTTACATGGCCATGGTGCTGGCGATGGTCGCGATCGGTGCGGTCGGGTTCGTCGTTTGGGCGCACCACATGTACACTTCGGGTATCTCGCTCAACACGCAGCGCTACTTCACTGCCGCGACCATGATCATCGCGGTGCCCACCGGCATCAAGATCTTCTCGTGGATCGCGACCATGTGGGGCGGTTCGATCAGGATGACCACGCCCATGCTCTGGGCCATCGGCTTCATCTTCCTGTTCACCGTGGGTGGCGTGACCGGCGTCGTGCTGGCCAATGCGGGTGCCGACCGTGCACTCCATGACACCTATTACGTGGTGGCGCACTTCCACTACGTGCTCTCGCTGGGTGCCGTTTTCACCATCTTTGCGGGCTGGTACTACTGGTTCCCCAAAATGTTCGGGGTGATGTACAACGAGCTCCTGGGCAAGCTGCACTTCTGGATCATGTTCATCGGTGTGAACCTGATCTTCTTCCCGCAGCACTTCCTCGGCCTCGCCGGTATGCCGCGCCGCTACATCGACTATCCCGACAGCTATACGCTTTGGAACAGCGTTTCGTCCTGGGGTTACGTCGTGACGTTGATCGCTATGGTGTTCTTCTTCTACTCGATCTTCGAGGCGTTCGCCCGCAAGCGTAAGGCAGCGGACAACCCTTGGGGCGAGGGTGCGACGACGCTGGAGTGGACGCTGAGCTCGCCCCCGCCGTACCATCAGTTCGAGACCCTGCCGCGCTTCAAGTAAGACGGCGATACGAGAACCGACCCTTCGCAACCCGGTTCGCCGGGTTGCGTTCTAATTGCAACTGGAGCCCAGTTCCTCACCTTGGCTTACGCAGACGACACCAATCAGACCTCCTCCGTCCATATGGGCGGCCGCGTGGAGGACTATCTGGAGCTCTTGAAGCCCCGCGTGATGCAGCTCGTGGTGTTCACGGCTTTCGTCGGCATGCTGGTAGCGCCCGGCGGCATCAATCCCGTTATCGGATTCATCGCCATTTTGTGCATCGCCATCGGTGGAGGCGCGTCGGGCGCTCTCAACATGTGGTATGAGGCCGATATCGACGCCAAGATGAGCCGCACGCTCAACCGGCCCATCCCCTCCGGTCGTGTTACGCGTGAAGATACGCTGCTCCTCGGGCTCACCCTCGCCGGCTTTTCCGTTGCAACGCTGGGCCTTGCCACCAATTGGCTGGCTGCCGGCCTGCTTGCCTTCACCATCTTCTTTTATGCCGTCGTCTATACGATGTGGCTCAAGCGTTCGACGCCGCAGAACATCGTGATCGGCGGTGCGGCCGGCGCTTTCCCGCCGATGATCGGCTGGGCCGCCGTTACCGGAACGATCTCGCTCGATGCGGTGATCCTGTTCATGATCATCTTCCTGTGGACGCCGCCCCATTTCTGGGCGTTGGCTCTCTACAAGAAGGGTGACTACGAAGCCGCCGGCATTCCGATGCTGCCCAATGTGGCGGGCGAACGGGCCACCCAGAACCAGATCGTCATTTACACGGTGCTGCTGACCATCGCAGGCTTCGGCCCTGTATTGACAGGGCTGGTGGGCTGGTTCTACGGCGTTCCGGCAACGGCGTTGGGCGTCGTCTTTTCGGCGCTCGCGATTCGCCTGCGCTTTGCCGAGGGCGTCGAAATGAAGCGCCGCGCCCGCGTCCTTTTCACCTATTCCTTGCTGTATTTGTTTGTGCTGTTCGTAGCTCTCCTGGCCGACGTTGGCCTGATCAGATGGTTTGGAGTTTTCTGATGACCGTCGAACAGAACATGACCGAACAGCAGCGCGCCGATTTCATCAAGCGCCGCCGCAATCGCTCCATCGCAATCGGTATCGCGCTCGCCGTGCTTGTTGCCATCTTCTACGCGATTACCATCGCGAAGGTGGGGCCGGATGTCCTGGTAAGGGATCTCTGACCCATGAGCACCGCGACACCTCACCATAATACTCCTCTATCGTCGAACAGGCGCACGCTTCTCTGGCTCGTAGGCGTCGGGCTTTTCATGCTTGGCCTCTCCTTTGCGGCCGTGCCGCTTTACGACATGTTCTGCCGGGTGACCGGTTTCGGCGGCACGACGCAGGTCTCCGAGGGCAATATGAAAGGCGTCATCGCGCGCGAGATGGCCGTGCGTTTCGACGCAACCATCGATCCTGGCATGGACCTGAAGGTCGAGCCGGCGCGCGTGGAGACCAACGCAATCGGCAAGGTCAGCACCGTCGTCTATCGCGCGACCAATCTCAGCGACGAACCGCTCAGCACGACGGCCAGCTTCAACGTGACACCCGAAGCGACCGGAATCTATTTCAACAAGATCGAATGTTTCTGCTTTACCGAGCAGGTCATTCCGCCTAACGGCACCGTCGAGATGCCGGTCACGTATTTCGTGGATCCCGATCTCGACCAAAATTCCGAATTGCGTACAATCCGTGAGATTACGCTCTCTTATACGTTTCACGATTCCTAACGGGGGATAGAGCCAACATGGCAGCCCATGCAAAGAACCATGACTACCATCTGGTAGATTTGAGCCCGTGGCCGGTCATCGGCGCGATTGCGTTGTTCCTGATGGCCACTGGTGGCATCATGTGGATGCATGGGGGCGTGCCTTGGCTGTTCGCGGCCGGTCTCGTCGGCATACTTTATACCTTCTATGGGTGGTGGGCCGACGTCATCAAGGAAGCGGAATCCGGCTACCACACCCCCGTTGTCCAGATTCACCACCGCTATGGCATGATCCTGTTTATCACGTCGGAAGTGATGTTCTTCGTCGCCTGGTTCTGGGCCTATTTCGACGCCGCCTTCTACCCCGACGAGATTGCCCAGGTCGGCCGTGTCGCCTTCACCGGCGGCGTCTGGCCCCCCGAGGGCGTCGAAGTGTTCGATCCCTGGCACTTGCCGCTGTTCAACACCCTCGTTCTGCTGCTTTCGGGCACGACGGTCACCTGGGCGCACCACGCGCTTCTCGAAAATGACCGCCAGGGCCTGAAATGGGGGCTGATCATCACGGTGCTCCTGGGTGCGCTGTTCTCCTGCGTGCAGGTTCTCGAATACACCCAGGCCCAGTTCGACTTTTCGGGCAACATCTATGGCGCCACCTTCTTCATGGCGACCGGCTTCCACGGTTTCCACGTCTTCATCGGCACCATCTTCCTGGCTGTCTGCCTGATCCGTGCATATATGGGCCAGTTCACGCCCAAGCAGCACCTGGGCTTCGAATTCGCCGCCTGGTACTGGCACTTCGTGGACGTGGTCTGGCTGTTCCTGTTTGCCTCGATCTATGTCTGGGGCTCCTGGGGCGCCACGATCGCTCACCACTGATCGCAAAGAAAAAGCCGGGCCGCTACGTAGCGGCCCGGCACCTTACATGGCCAAATACATTGGGGGCCTTCGCCGCTCGCGACCGGCATGCATCCGGATATCCGCGCTGTTGGTGAAGGCCTTTCCTTTTCCGGCTCACACAAGGCCCGGGACCGCACCCGGGAAACAGGACGACCGTTGATGACCGATGCAAGCCAGCCCCATCGTCGCTGGGGCATCGCCCAGATCAGCTTCGTGGTTTTGATGCTCGCCTTGATGGCGTTGTTCGTCACGCTCGGAACCTGGCAGGTCCAGCGCCTTGCCGAAAAGGAAGCGTTGATTGCGGTCGTCGAGGAGCGCTTCGACCTGCCGCCGGTGGCGTTGCCTGACGACGAAAATTGGGCAAGCCTGGACCCCGAGGCCTTCGACTACAGGCCTCTTGCACTGACCGGCGCCTACGACCACGCCCAGACCGTTCTCGTCTTCACCAATCTCGTCGATCCTGTCGGCCGTTATGGCGGCGTGGGCTATTGGGTCATGGCGCCTTTCATGCTCACCGATGGCGGCGTTGTCTGGGTCAACCGAGGCTTCGTCCCTGAAGCTGCCGCGCAAACCTATGCTGACGGCGGCGGAGGACCGGAAGGAACCGTCACGATCGAGGGCGTCGCGCGCCGTCCCGAGCAGGCCAATAGCTTCACGCCTGCCTCCGACCTCGACGACCGGCGCGAATGGGTGCGCAATCCGGAAAGGCTTGCCGCCTTCCTCGAGGCCGCAAATGTTCCGGTCGCACCGATCACGCTCGACCTGCGCGCCGGTTCGGGCGACGAACTGCCCCAGGGCGGCGAAACTCAAATCTACTTTCCCAACCGGCATCTCGAATATGCCGGCACCTGGTATTTGTTTGCGGCGATCACCCCAATAATGCTCGGCTTTTGGCTCTGGCGTCAGCGCCGGCCCACAAATCTTGCTCCCGAGGAAAAGGGCAATTAGGGTGCATCGCGTGTGTCGGAGGTTTTTCATCTAATGCGGTATGTCAGCACGCGCGGCCAAGCGCCGGCGCTCGGCTTTTGTGACGTCGTTCTCACCGGCCTTGCGCGCGATGGCGGTCTTTATGTTCCGGAAAGCTGGCCGCAGTTCACCGCAGATGAAATTCACAATTTCGGCAACCGTCCGTATCAGGACGTCGCCTTCGCGGTGATCTCCAAATTCGTCGGCGATGAAATCGACACCGATGAACTCAAGGCCATGATCAAGGCCGCCTATGC
>JAJUHJ010000097.1 GCA_029279965.1 Phyllobacteriaceae bacterium | reverse complement strand
GCACTTCGTTGAGCAGGTGATGGCTGCCGCCGGCGTATTCGCCGTTGATCTTGTTGTAGCCGCTCATGATTGCGCCCGGCTGTGATCGCTCGATCGCGATCTGGAACGCGAGAAGGTCCGACTCGCGATGGCCGGCCGGGTCGATGATCGCATCGAGCCAGTGCCGGTTCGTCTCGTTGGCGTTGAGCGTATAGTGCTTGAGGGTGGAGATGACCTGCTGGCTCTGGATGCCGTTGACCTGCCCGGAAGCGAGGATCGCGCTGAGCAACGGGTCTTCGCCGTAATATTCGAAGTTCCTGCCGTTGCGCACTTCCCGCGTAAGATTCATCCCGCCGGCGAGCATGATGTTGAAGCCCCGGCTGCGTGCCTCGCGCGCGATTGCGATGCCACCTTCGCGAGCGAGTTCGGGGTTGAAACTGGAGCCGACGACAATCGATGCCGGGAATGCCGTCGCCCCCGGGTCGTCGGGCCGATAGCCAGGGTTCGTAATGCCCATGCTGGCATCGCTGGACTGCAGATCCGGGATGCCGAGCCGCGGGACTCCGGGCGTCCAGCCTGCGCTGGCGTTTTCGAGATCTGCGACTCGCGGGTCCGCGGGCACGGAGGCGCCCGGCACGTTGCCGAGAATGCTGATGAGGAGCGAAAACCGCTCGTCATCGGTCATCTGCTGCTCGGTTTCCCGAGCCCGCACATCAGCGTCCGATTCTTGCGAAAATGCCTGCACGCCGCCGAGGATCAGTGGCAGCGCGGCAAGAGATGCGAACAACCTTTTCATGTCATCCTCCCTGGGGTCCTCAGCCTCGTCGGCAGCAGTCGAGGTCCCCATACTCGGCCCTGCAGGCGAGGATGAGTTGCATCTTCTTCATTATCACAGCCGTCCAGCTCGGGCCAGAGACCAAGCTGCCGGATAAATAACTGAGTGGAACGATGCCTGTCGGATGCTTACCGATCCAAAAGAGCCTTGGGACCGCTGCCGTCGGTCGTTGAACAAGGGCAGCCTCCGGGAAAATGGTCCAGACCCTCGAACGTCCGATGCGGAGGCGGTCGTCCGGTCGCCACCTTCCTATGGCGATTATTTCGCGCATGATAGCTGAAAGCAGACAAATCGCTTCCGGCCGCCGGCGGGGCGCATCGGACGCGTCACAAGAACAAGAAGAGAGGCACGGACGACGCGCCCCGCTTCCCGGCTCACCTGTGACCAATGGCCAGACGACGAATGCCGGCGTGGCGGCAATGCAGCGCGTCTGCCAATCGCTGAACGCTGCCTGAACACGCGGTTCAGCGGGCGTTCCGGGAGCCGTCGTTAAACCGGGATCATTGACAACCCCACGGGCTCGTCCCGCTGACAGGAGAAGGCCAATGATCCGCAAGCTCGTCATCACCACCGCTGTTGCCGCCGTCGCAGGTTTCACTGTGCTGCCGGCGTCCGCCAACAATATTTCTATCGAGCAATATGGCTGGAAAAATTCTGCCGGCGGTGACCAGATCGGCCATCGCAATCGTATCGGCGTCTACCAGGACGGCTTTCGCAACCAGATCGTCACCCAGCAGAAGGGCCGGAAGAACACCGCCGCCATCGGTCAGGAGGGGCGCCGGAATTCCGCCGATCTGTGGCAGCGGGGCAGGGGCAACGCTGCTGGCGTCGGCCAGTTCGGCACCGGTCACAATGCCATCGTCACCCAGGACGGCAACGGCAACATCGCCGCTGGCGTGCAGGTCGGCAAGGGGTGTGATGCCGAGGTTACGCAGTCCGGCGGCGGCAATGTCGCGGCCTTTGTGCAGACCTGCCGCTAGGGCGCCTGTATTCAGGGCCGGAGGAATTCGCCTTCGGCCGCCGCGGGCGAGCGTTCCGTTGAAAGGTCAAAGGACGCGCTGGCTTTTTGGGAAACACGCATGAGGAAGCCGGTACGGCTTCAAGCCGATGCCGTAGCGCAGGAGAATTCCATGTTACGCAACGTCAAACATCTTGTCCCCCTCACAGGCGCCCTGGTGCTGGCGCTCACGGCGCCCGCCCTCTTGGCGGGGTCCGGCGAAGCGCAATCCGGGCCCGTTCGCTGCGATGTACTCGCCACCTCCGATGGAGGCATGGTCACGCTTGAGGGCGTCGTCCATGCGGAAATGCCCACCTCCGGCTCGTACGTCTTCCGCGTCCGGTCGGTCGGAGGCTCAAGCGATACGAGTATCAATCAGGGCGGTGACTTCTCCGCGGGGCCCGGCCAGCCGGCGAGGGTCGGAGAGGTTACGCTGGGCGGCTCAGGCGCAATTTTCGACGCCACTCTCGACGTGGAGACGCCGGAGGGGCGGCTGAGCTGCTCGGAACGCGCCGGCGTGCTCTGAACACCGTAGAAAGAAGGACCGAAATTGATGATCCGCACTCTTGTTTCCGCCGCGCTGTGCACCTGCATTCTCGCCGCTCCGGCGTCTGCCGGAGGCTCGTTATCGCTGAGTTTCCATCCGACAAGCCCGCAAGACACAAGGCTGCTGCAGACCGGAATTCGGCTCTATGCCCTGGCTGAAGGCATCAGGGACGGCCGCATCACCCAGAAGGGCTACGGTAACAAGGCAGGCCTTGCGCAAAATGGGCGCGGCAATGTCGGGATCGTGCATCAGGAAGGGCGCGGCCATGACGGCACCATTCAGCAGAACGGGAATGGGAATGCCTACAGCCTCTTTCAGTTCGGAAAGAAGACCAGTGGCCACATTGTCCAGAATGGCAGCAACGGGTCCGGCGCCACCTTCCAGTTTGGGTGGTAGATCGTGCCCACGTTCGGTACCGGTGCGCTCGGATTGACGACGTGTTCAGGCGGCGCCGTCAAGCCCTGCCTGCACCAGACCAAGAGGGGTGCGATGTCCCAGGGACCACGAACGCATGATGTTGCTGGCGACGCGTTCGCGCGTTGCCTGGTCCGCAGGGTCGATGCTGAGTTCTTCGCACACCGCGTCGACCGCTCTGCGGATTTCCGCCATATCCTCGGCGTCAAAGACGCTTGAATCTACAATCCCAGACGGAACCATTTCCGTCTCCTCACATTACGCGCGCTCCCAACCCCTACTATCCGACCCCTTTGCCGGCCGTGGCGGGCGCGCCGCCCTCCCGGATTGAGAGGGCTCTTGCCTCTAAGAATGATGCATAATTGTGGCTGTGAGGTGAAGCTCACGATTCGAATTTATGGCAGTCAAGGGGAAAATTTGCGTCAATGTTGCTTTTCCACATCACGAATCGTTTCCTGCGCGGTTGCTGAGTGGCTGCGGCAACTGTCTGCTTTTCATTCCATCCAGGCGCGGGCATAGAATTGTCGTCACAAATGACCGATAAGCGGGGGCTTCCATTCGCGACGAGGATCGATTCGATGAAAATTGCTGTTCTCGGCGGCGACGGGTTCGTCGGCTGGCCAACTTCTCTCCATCTTTCCGCGCAAGGGCACGAGGTTCACATCATCGACAATCTGTCGCGGCGATGGATCGATACGGAATTGGGGGTGCAGTCGCTGACGCCGATGGACTCCATCCAGGAGCGCACGCGCATCTGGCACCAGGAGACCGGACGGCGCATTCACTTTCACCTGATTGATCTTGCACGCGATTACGAGGTGCTGAAAGGCTGGCTTGCCGAACAACGGCCGGATGCCATCGTCCACTTCGCCGAACAGCGCGCCGCGCCCTACTCGATGAAGAGCGACCGGCATAAGAATTACACCGTCAACAACAACGTCAACGCCACGCACAACCTGCTCAATGCGCTGGTGGAGATCGGCCTCGATGCGCATCTGGTGCATTTGGGTACGATGGGCGTCTATGGCTATTCCTCGGTCGGCGCGGCAATTCCCGAGGGCTATCTGCCCGTTGGAGTGGAGACGCTTTCCGGCGAGACGGCGACGCAGGAAATCCTCTATCCGTCCAATCCCGGTTCCATCTATCACATGACCAAGTGCCTGGATCAGCTTCTGTTTCAGTATTATGCGAAAAATGATGGGTTGCGCATTACCGACCTGCACCAGGGCATCGTCTGGGGCACGCACACCGCCGAGACGCGGCAACATGCGCAACTCGTCAATCGCTTTGACTATGACGGCGACTACGGAACGGTGCTCAACCGTTTCCTCATCCAGGCGGCGATCGGCTATCCGCTGACTGTGCACGGAACGGGCGGTCAGACGCGCGCCTTCATACATATCCAGGATTCGGTCCGCTGCATCGAACTGGCGTTGAAGAGCGCGCCGGAGCGCGGCGACCAGGTGAAGATCTTTAACCAGATGACGGAAACCCACCGCGTGCGGGATCTCGCGGAGATGATTTCCCGCATGACCGGGGCGGAGATCGCCTATCTGCCGAACCCGCGCAAGGAAGCGGCGGAGAACGATCTGGTGGTCCGGAACGAGCAGTTTCTGGCGCTTGGCCTCAATCCTACCACACTGGAGGAGGGGCTGTTGGCAGAGGTCGTCGACGTGGCGAAGAAATTCGCTTATCGCGTCGACCGCAGCCGCATCCCCTCTGTCTCGGCCTGGACCAAGGACATCGCTCCCACCATCGAGCGTGACCCGGAGGGCAAGCGCCTCAAGAGCGTTTCGTGACAAGACAGGTTTGCATGTCGTGGTGAGTGAGAAGCAATGATCAGCGCCCGCAGCGCCTATGCTACTCTCGTCACCAATGCGGACTATGCAATGGGTGCTGTGGCGCTGGTGCGGTCTTTAAAGCTGACCGGCACACGGGCCGATATCGTGGTCATGCATACCAGGGGGGTCGAGCGCTCCGCGCTTGAGCCCCTTTCAGCACTTGGCGCACACCTCATGGAAGCTGAACTGCTGCCCACATCCGCTGCATTCAACGAGCGCCACCAGCGGGCAAGGCTCCATGCGAATGCACCCTTCACCAAGGGCAACAAGCCGACTTTCCACACGCCGCTCGATAATTTCGTCAAGCTGCGCCTATGGCAGCTTACCGGTTACGATCGTATTGTTTTCATTGACGCAGATGCCATCGTCATCCGCAACATCGATCGGCTCTTCGAATATCCGGAGTTTTCCGCCGCCCCCAATGTCTACGAGAGCCTTGCGGATTTCCGTCGGCTGAATTCGGGCGTGTTTGTCGCGCGTCCCTCGCAAAGGACATTCGAGGCCATGCTGGAAAGGCTGGACCGCGAAGACGCTTTCTGGCCACGCACGGACCAGACCTTCTTGCAAACCTTTTTTCCAGACTGGCACGGCCTGCCCGTTTTCTTCAACATGCTGCAATATGTCTGGTTCAACCTGCCGAAACTATGGGACTGGTCGTCCATCGCCGTAATTCATTATCAGTATGAAAAGCCTTGGGAGAAAGATCATTCCAAGGCACAGCAGCTGAAGCCGTTGATCGATCTGTGGCAGACCTACTATGAGGGCAGGGATATTCCCGATGCGGTCGGTCTGGACAATCCTCTGAACTCCGGATGAGCACGCCCAGAAGCATCGTCTCGGGCGGCACTGGCTATGTTGGCCGCTTTATCGTCGAGGAACTGCTTGCTGCCGGGCACGAGGTTGCAGTGATGGGGCGCCGTCCGCCGCCGCGCGGGTTCTTTTCCGGGCCGGTCAGTTTCATCCCGCTCACGCTTGAGCCGGATGCTGTTTCGGCTGCCCCGTTCGCGCACGCCGATCACTTCATTCATGCCGCCTTCGATCACGTGGCGGGAAAATATCGCGGCGGGGAGGGGGACGATCCTGCCACCTTTCGCCGCCGCAATCTGGGTGGAACTATCGCTCTGTTCGAAGCCGCCAAGGCCGCAGGTGTCAAGCGCGCCGTGTTTCTGTCAAGCCGCGCCGTTTATGGTCCGCGCACTCCAGGGGGCCTTCTCTACGAAGAAGACATAGCCCGGCCGGACACGCTTTATGGTGAGATCAAACTTGCGGCGGAGAAAGCGCTGGAAGGGCTGAACGGGCCAGGGTTCAAGGGGGTTAGTCTGCGTGTCACCGGCGTCTATGGCCCCGGTGGGTCGGAACGGCCCCATAAATGGGCGGGACTTTTTGAGGATTATCTCAGAGGGAACGATATCAGGTCGCGTGCCGGTACGGAGGTTCATGGGCGCGATGTGGCCGCGGCCGCGCGACTTGTTCTGGAACACGAAGAACCGGGCGGTCCTGTTTTCAATGTCGCCGACATTGTGGTCGATCGGCATGATATTCTTGCTGTCGTGCAACGGTGCACGGGCAGTCCATATGCCCTTCCGCAACCGTCGGACAAGAATACTGTCAATGCGATGGATACCGGCAAGCTGCGGGCACTCGGCTGGCGCGCTGGTGGCGAAGAACTGCTGGAGAAAACGATCCTGTTGCTGTTGGAAAATTCCTGAGCTGCGCCATCTGCTCGGAAGCCGATTGCCTTGTTAACATTTTGATTCCGGGTTCGGCGTTAACCAGGTGGAATACCGGATGTTTCGAAAGGTCTGCCATGCCTGAAGTCCTTCCCACCCCGCAGGGCGATCTTACCCTGCGCACACCGGCCATGCCGCGCGACGCCAATGCAGCCGGTGACATCTTCGGTGGATGGGTCATGGCGCAAATGGATTCTGCAAGCGGCATTCGCGCCGTCGAACGTGCACGTGGGCGCGTCGTCACGGCAGCGGTCAAAGAGATGTCGTTCGAAAAGCCGGTCAAGATCGGCGATACGTTGTGCGTTTACACGCAGGTGACGAAAATCGGGCGCACATCCATCACTCTGAAGGTGGAAGCCTGGGCGCAGCGCTATCTTTCGGAGGTAATGGAGATGGTCACCAGCGCCGAGTTCGTGATGGTCGCTCTGGATGCGACAGGCAAGCCGACGCCTGTGCCGCCTGAGGCATGATCGCTCAGGTCCGTTCCCGATCGAAGCGCGCCCGTGCCGCGTCAATGCGTTCGCGGTTGGCCGTCACCCATTCGGCGAGGGCGCTGACAGGGGTGAGGAGCTCACTTCCAAGGTCCGTCAACGAATAATCGACCCGTGGCGGAATGGTTGGATAGACCGTTCGCGTAACAAAGCCGTCGCGCTCTAAATTACGAAGCGTGGTGGTCAGCATTTTTTGCGAAATGCCCTCGACCGAGCGGCGAAGTTCGTTGAAGCGCATCGTGCCTTCCCCGAGATGCCGCACAATCAGAACCGACCATTTGTCGCCCACCAGACTGAGAATCTCGTGAACCGGTCGGCACGGATCATCTTGAGTCATGAAATGGGCGGTGCTGTTGAGGTGACCCGGTTTCAAAAAGGTGCCTCCTTGCACGAAATGATCAGTATCCAATATAGCGTCGGTATCTATTTGTTACCACGAAACTGGAAGGACAACCAGATGGCTGAATTGAAGATTGGCATTGTTGTAGGTTCGACGCGCGAAGGGCGCTTCGCGGACAAGCCGGCTAACTGGATACGCGACCTGGCACAACAGCGGCCTGAACTGGATGTCGAGCTTGTCGATCTGCGCGATTATCCGATGCCCTTCTTCGAAGATGCCACTTCGCCGGCCTACGGGCCCTCTCCAAACAAACTCGTTCAGGCATGGCAGGCAAAAGTCGCCTCGCTTGACGGATATATTTTCACGGCAGCGGAGTATAATCACGGTCCCACGGCGGTGCTGAAGAACGCGCTCGACTACGCCTTCAAGGAGTGGAACAACAAGCCCGCAGCGTTTGTCGGTTATGGCGGCGTTGGGGGCACGCGTGCTGTGGAGCAGTTGCGGCTGCATGCCGTCGAGTTGGAGATGGCGCCGATCCGCAACGCTGTCCACATTCTGCTTCCAGATTTCCTCGCCGTCAGAAGCGATGAAAAGGCGCTCTCCGAAATCGAGCATTTGAACACGGGCGCCAATGCGATGCTCGACCAGTTCACCTGGTGGGCCAAGGCGCTCAAGGCGGCGCGCAGCAGGGACGAGGTGGAGGCGGCAAGAGCTGCCTGAACACATCTCGACTCGCGGGCGGGCCGTAACGCTCTACGGCTCGCCGTCAGCCGGAGGGGAGTGGTACTTTTCTCCTTCGCGGGCCTCTTTCCCTCTCAACCTTGTGGCGATAACGCGGTCGATACGCCGTCCATCAAGGTCCACCACCTCGAAACGCCAGCCCAGAGCGTCGACCAACGCGCCTGTCTTCGGCAGTTCCTGCGTGTATGAAAGCAGGAAGCCGGCCAACGTGGTGTAGCTGCGGCCTTCCGGCAGCCTGATTCCAAGATGGTCGGCCATCTCATCGGCGGGCATGAGGCCCGGAAGCAGCCAGGATCCATCCCCGCGGTGAACGACATCGATCTCGCCTTCCTCCAGATCGGCGCGGAAGACACCGGCAATCGCTTCCAGAATGTCAGCCGGTGTGATGATACCTTCAAAACTGCCATATTCATCATGAACGAGAGCCATAGGCACTTTCGCTTCGCGCAGCATTGAGAGCACATCCAACGCATCGGCAAAGTCGTGCACTATCGGTGCCTGATGCGCGTATTTGCGCAGGTCCAGGCCTTCCCCGGCAAGTTCGGCCGCCAGCAACTCTCGCGTATTGATGACGCCAATGAGCTGATCCTCGGAGCCTTCGCCCACGGGAAGCCTGGAATGCGTTGCGTTGCGCAACGTCTCTGACAGCGTCTGCGCATCCGCGTTCAGGTCCAGCCAGTCCACCTCGCCGCGCGGGGTCATCAGCGCGCGCGCTTTCCGGTCAGCCAGCCGCATGACGCCGCCGATCATACGCCGCTCGACCGTTTCGATTGTGCCCGTGTGCTCGGCTTCGGCAATCAATGTGCGGATTTCCTCATCCGTGACACAGCGCGACGTTTCTGCGCTCTGCCCGAGAACCGCGAGCACCGTATTGCCGGAAGCATCCAGCAGCCAGACAAGAGGCAAGGCGATGCGGGCCAGCATCGACATGAAGGGGGCGACGCGGGCTGCAATTGCTTCGGCGTGCTTGAGCGCAAGCTGTTTGGGGACCAGCTCCCCGATTACGAGCGAGACATAGGTAATCAGCGCCACCACGACGCCGACGCCCGCCGGGTTGGCAATCGCAGCGGGAACACCAATAGAAGCCAGCCAGTCAGAAAGGCGAACGCCGATCGTTGCGCCGGAAATAGCGCCTGAAAGCACGCCCACAAGCGTAATGCCGATCTGCACGGTGGACAGGAAACGGCCGGGATCCTCCGACAGCTTCAGTGCCCGCGCGGCGCCCTGGTCGCCCTCTTCCTGGCGTGCCTTGAGCCGGGCCGGGCGAGCAGAGACCACTGCCAACTCCGACATTGCCATGAAGCCGTTAAACAGGATCAGAACCAGGAGGACAGTGATTTCAAGGATGAGCATATGGCTCTTTATCACTCAGCAAACAGCGCGATGAGGGCGCGCGAGACCGCAAATCATATAGAGCATGGATCGACGCCTGCTACTACCTGCAGGCGCGGTAGCCATTCTTACGCTCCTTGATGTCGAAATGGAAATGGTCTTTGTGGTCGGCATCATAGCCGGGGCCGAGAACGGTTGTGAAATAGTCGCAGCCCTGAGCGCGCACATTGTTGAGAAGGCTTTTCTGACGGAAGGCGAAGAAGCCGGGACGTCGCACGTCGATTTCCCTGCCGTTTTCCAGCGTGATGCTCATGATATCCAGCGCCTTCCCCTTCGAGTGCTCGGAGGCAACGCCCGTACCCCGAATGCGGCGGCAGGAATAACTGGAGCCCTGATGGATCGTGCGGATTCCGGACAGATAGCGCATGCGCGCGGCCGGAGCGAGTTCGTTCCTGGTCCAGCGGGCGACCGTTACCGCCATTGCGCAGGTCAATGTCGCGGCGGGCTGCATCCCAATGCCGCCGGATAGTCCGCTAACCTCCACTGGATAATCGATGCGGCAAGCGCCGCCGTCATTGATCGCGGGCAGGTCGCGGTAGGTAACGCCCAGCCGCTTCAATTCGCGGCGGCAGGCCACTTCGCCCGCGGGCATTGTGGCCAAGGAGCTGCTCGGCGGCGCGATGCGCGGGTAGGACATCATCATCGGCTCGGAAGGCGTCAACGTTTGCAATCCACTGCCCGCAATCGCGGCTGTCTGCGCGCCTATGTCGACCTGTGGGCGCAGCACGCTATCGACTGAGCAGGCCGAAAGGATTGCCAGGCACGCGGATACGACGACCAGCGTGGCGGGCGCTAAACCACGTCTTTCCGCAACCTTTGCGCGAGAATGTGGCCGCCGCCCAAAGCTGTACTCGAACACACTACGCACCCCAATTCGGCCATCAATGGGGGCATATGCTAATCCGCGTTGGTAAATGAAAACTCAGCGTGCCCGTTGAGGGGTGTGGCAAAAATAGGGCGAACCCTCAGACAGCCGCCGTATCGGAGGCTTTCGAGGGTGAGCGACGGTGCCTGAGTGCAGGCACGATCTCGACGAGAAGGATCGCCGAGAAAATCAGGCCGCAGCCGACAAGCCCGCTCGCCGGCAGTCGCTCGCCCAGGAAGATGGCGCCGAACAGGGCAGCAAACACCGCTTCCGTGGAAAGGAAGATCGCCGCCTGGGGAGCCGTTGTGTAGCGCTGGCCGATGACCTGGAGCGTGAAGGCTATGCCGCCGGAGAAAATGCCCGCGTAAAGCATCTCCGGCAGCGCCTCGCGGATCGCAGAAAACATGACGGGTTCGAAAGCGAGCGCAACGACAGAGCCGATGATGGCAGTGACGGCGAATTGAGTGACCGCCAGCGTGACCGGTCGTCCAGTACGCGCGACCGCGCGGGCTATATAAATGACCTGGAGGGCCCAAAAACCTGCGCATAGAATGGTCAGCCAGTCACCGACGCGCAAGGACACCGCTCCACCGCCGGAAAGCAGCCAAATGCCAGCGAGCGCGGTAAGCGTTGCGGGCCAGACGATAGCGTGGGGCCACTGGCGATGAAGAAGCACGCCGAGAAACGGCACCATTACAACATAAAGACCGGTCAAGAAGCCGGAATTCGTCACCGTCGTGGTCAGCAGCCCGACCTGCTGCGATGCCATTCCGCCGAAGAGAAGGAGCCCCGTCAGAACAAACGTGCGCCAGTCGCG
>JAJUHJ010000096.1 GCA_029279965.1 Phyllobacteriaceae bacterium | reverse complement strand
GCATGATTGATTGAAAAGGAAATGCGATGAGCAAACGCCATTCCGCCAAGTACAAGCTTGACCGCCGTCTTGGCGAAAACATTTGGGGTCGGCCCAAATCGCCGGTCAACCGCCGTGAATATGGCCCCGGTCAGCATGGTCAACGCCGCAAGGGCAAACTTTCCGATTTCGGCCAGCAGCTCCGTGCCAAGCAGAAGCTCAAGGGCCACTACGGAGATATTTCCGAGAAGCAATTCCGCCGCCTTTATGAAGAGGCGAACCGTGGCAAGGGCGAAACGACGGAAAAGCTGATCGGCCTTCTCGAGTCGCGCCTGGATGCGATTGTCTACCGTGCCAAGTTCGTGCCGACCATCTTTGCTGCCCGGCAGTTCATCAATCACGGGCACGTCAAGGTGAACGGCCGCCGGGTCAACATCTCCTCCTACCGGTGCAAGCCGGGTGATGTGGTCGAAATACGCGAGAAGTCGAAGCAACTCGCGCTGGTGCTGGAAGCTGTTCAGCTTGCCGAGCGCGACGTGCCTGAATATGTCGACGTCGATCACAACAAGATGGTTGCGAAATATGTTCGGGTGCAGGCTCTGGCCGACGTGCCATATGCCGTCCAGATGGAGCCCAACCTGGTCGTCGAGTACTACTCGCGCTGATCCTGACATTTTGCATTCCAAAAAAAGGCCGCCTCGCGCGGCCTTTTTCTTTTGCCGGACGGGTATTATGGAGGGGCATGATGACAATCCACCAGACACCCGAAGCGCAAACCCAGGCAGAATCTGCAAGCCATCGGCTTTTTGCCGACGCTCCATCTTCGGTAGAGTTCAACAAGCTCCGCAAACGCCTTCTGCGCCTTGCGCGCCAGGCGATCGAAGACTTTTCCATGGTCACGCCCGGCGAACGCTGGCTGGTTGCGCTGTCAGGCGGCAAGGATTCGTACGGGCTGCTGTCCGTGCTGCTCGATCTCAAATGGCGCGGCCTGCTGCCGGTTGACCTGATCGCATGCAATCTGGACCAGGGACAGCCGAACTTTCCCAAGCACATTCTGCCGGAATACCTGTCCCGGCTGGGTATTCCGCACCGTATCGAATACAGGGACACTTATTCGGTGGTGACCGACAAGGTGCCGGAAAACCATACCTACTGTTCCCTGTGCTCGCGCCTGCGCCGGGGGCATCTTTATCGGATCGCGCGGGAGGAGGGGTGTGCGGCACTGGTGCTCGGACATCACCGCGAGGATATTCTGGAAACCTTTTTCATGAACCTTCTCCATGGCGGTAGGCTCGCTGCCATGCCTCCCAAGCTGGTCAACGACGACGGCGATGTAAAGGTGCTGAGGCCGCTGGCCTTCTGCGCCGAGGCCGATCTGGCGAAATTTTCCGAAGCGATGCGCTTTCCCATCATTCCCTGCGATCTTTGCGGCAGCCAGGAGGGTCTGCAGCGCAATGCGATGAAGACCATGCTGACCGACATTGAAAAGCGCATGCCCGGCCGCAAGGACACGATGATCCGAGCGCTCTCCAATGTTCGCCCCTCGCATCTCCTTGACCGCAAGCTGTTTGATTTCGCCGGCCTTTTGGAAAGCGGGTGAGGCGGTACGGAGTGTTTGTGCCATTGTGGCAAGGGGCGGATTATGCTCTTCTTTTCAGCGCCATGGAAACAAATCTGCGGAGTTATGCATGCGCACTGAGCCGCTTTTTCGCGACCAGCCGTACCTCAAATCAGCCGAAGCAGTCGTCGTAGGGATAAACGATCGGGGCGGAGTTATTCTGGACCGTACGGTCTTCTACGCGGCATCCGGCGGGCAGCCTGGCGACACGGGGCGTCTTCTGCGTGCCGACGGCTCCAGCATCGCGATTGCAGCGACAGTCACCGGTGACACGAAGGACGACATCGTTCATGTGCCGTCCGATTCCGCTGAAATGCCGGAGATCGGCGAGCCGGTCACGGCGGCAATCGACTGGGAGCGGCGCTATAACCTGATGCGCATGCACACGGCCTGCCACCTCTTGAGCGTGATCTGTCCGTTCCCCGTCACTGGAACGTCGGTAGATGAAGCGGAATCCCGCCTGGACTTCGACCTGCCGGAGGCCGGCTGGAGCAAGGAGATTGTGACGGTACGGCTGATGGAACTGGTTGCTGCCGATCATCCTGTGTTTGTCCGCTGGATCAGCGAAGAGGAACTGGAAGCCAACCCGTCGCTGGTCAAATCGAAGAATGTGCGTCCGCCGGTCGGTGCCGGACGCATCCGCCTCGTCTGCATCGGCGAGGATGCGGTTGTGGACAGCCAGCCCTGCGGCGGCACCCATGTGGCGCGCACGGGAGAGATCGGTGAAATTCACATCGGGAAGATCGAGAAGAAGGGGCGGGAGAACCGCCGGTTTCGTCTGCGTTTCGGCCCGCAGCCAAACGGCTGAGCAGCAACAGTCTTGCCGCGCGCGGGCCTTGCCTATCTATTCACGGCAAGCGCTCGTGTTGCACTGGAGATAAGATGTGTCGGGAAAGGGTATGAACACGCAGGGTCCATTCATCGTCTCGCGCGACTGGCTTGAGGAGCGGCTCGACATGCCCGGTTTGTCGATCGTCGACGGCTCCTGGTATCTGCCCGCGCAAGGGCGTGATGCGCGGGCGGAATATGACGCCGCGCACATCCCGGGAGCGATATTTTTTGACCAGGATCTGGTTGTCGATCCCGAATCTGACCTGCCCCATGCCTTGCCCGACCCGCTTACCTTCGAGCGTTATGCCAGCTCCATGGGAATTACCGAACAGGACACTATCGTCGTCTATGATGGGCCGGGGTTCTTCTCCGCCCCGCGCGTGTGGTGGCTGTTTCGCGTCATGGGTGCCGAGACGGTGTTTGTACTGGATGGCGGGTTCGACCGCTGGCAGGCTGAGGGCAGGCCCGTGACGAATGAGCGGACGAAGATTGCGCCGGCCGCCTTCCTTCCCGATTTCGAAAAGTCACGTGTCGCTTCGCTGGAGGACATGCGGCGGATCGTCGAAAGCGGTGAAGCGCAGATTGCCGATGCGCGCCCTGCCGGCCGATTTGCGGGTACGGAACCGGAACCGCGTGAAGGAATGCGCTCCGGCCACATGCCCGGTGCGCTCAATGTGCCGGTCACCGCGCTCAGTGAAGACGGAAGCTTGCTGCCGCTTGATCGATTGCGCGACACGTTGGAGCAGGCAGGGCTTGATCTTGGCCGGCCGGTTGTCACCTCATGCGGATCGGGTGTCACGGCGGCGGCTCTGATATTGGCGCTTGAATCGCTCGGCCATCGTGACAACCGCCTCTATGACGGTTCGTGGAGCGAGTGGGGCGGGCGCAGTGATACGCCTGTGGAGACGAGTGGCGGATGAAGAGCCGAGCGAGCGCATCTGAACAGCGTGTCTTGCACGCCACGGTAACGCGCCTGCAAATGGACGAGCGCCCCGGGCAATTTCCGCCGGCACCGGCGGGCGTGCAGCTTGCACTGCTGAAGTGCCGCAACATGCCGGTGCACTTTTACCGATACCTTTATGATCGCGTGGGACGGGACTGGCACTGGACTGCCGCGCTCACCCTGTCGGATCGTGAGCTGTCCGCGCGGCTATCCAGCGCGCAATCCGATATTCATGTGTTGTATCTCGATGGATGTCCGGCAGGCTTCTTCGAATTGCGTCTGCTCTCCTTCCAGGAGTGCAGGCTGGTGCATTTCGGCCTGATGGAGCATGCGATCGGCCGCGGCCTCGGTCGCTGGTTTCTCGGCGCGGCGATCCGCACGGCCTGGGCACACGATCCGCGCATGGTTTCGGTGGAGACGTGTACACTGGACCATCCCGCCGCACTGCCGCTCTACCAGAAGCTGGGCTTTACCGCCGTATGGCGGAAGGAAGAGACGCTCCGGGAATTGTCGCCGCAGGAGCGGGCAGACGTGCTCACTCGGGGCTGAGGTGCGGCGCCGACGCTGAATCTTCCATCCATGCTGAATGCGGATGTAAGGCGTGAACATCATGCTCGCGAGCGAGGGCAGGGCGGTTTCCTGCTCTACTGCGTAAGGTTATAGATAGAAATATGCGTCCGTTTGGTGCGCGCTGGCGCGGCCGATGGGCCAGCATTTGACAATTGAGCCGTCGGCACAAGGTTTGCCGATGCATTCGTGGAGGTCCTGCCCGTGATTCGACACATCGTCTTTTTCAACGCGAGAAAGCGCGAGGATGTGCAGCGCATCGCAGATGAGCTGAAGGGACTTGGCCGCATTCCACATTGCGCATTTTTTGAAGTGGGTCTCAACCGGCGCGTCGATAGATTGTCCGGTGCGGATGTGGATGTAATCGTCTATGCCGAATTTGCGGACGAGGCAGCGCTCGAGGCCTATAAGGCGCATCCGATCTACCAGGATATGATCACACGTGTGCAGCCCTTGCGGGACATGCGCATTGCCGCCGACTTTGAATCGACGAGTGCGTCTGCTTAAGGCGAGCCCCCGCTGACGGCACCTGTCTCGGCGAGCGGCGCTGACCTACCAGCGAATGACAACGACCCTGTCGTCTCCCGCGCCGAGTTCAACGGTCTCCTGGCCGCTTGGCTCATCGCTGGTGACGTGGGCATTGTCGATGATCTCCACCGAGGCGATGTTGATGGCGAATGCCTCGTCGATTTCCGCAACGCACACGCGCGTGTCTGGTGGTAAGTCCTTCAGTTGGTCCAGGAATTGATCGAGCCTCAATGCAGCCTCCCAGGCAATGATACCGTATGACGCGCAACCTCCAAACGCGTATATCGTTCCGAAATGTCGTCATGCATGAATCAGCCGCCTTGTGATGTCGCTTTCGGACACGCATATGCGAGCTGTCCCGCGTTTGATCTATTGCGGTTTCGTCCGGCAGCCGGGGGTTGAGAATGTTTCTTTCCGTGTTCGATCTCTTCAAGATCGGCATTGGCCCATCGAGCTCTCACACGATGGGGCCTATGGTGGCGGCCGAGCGTTTCCTTCGTGAGATCGCGGAAGGCGAGTGGCCGCGTCCGGCAGGCGCGCATGTGGAGCATCTTACCGTCAGTCTGCACGGTTCGCTGGCTTTTACCGGTGTCGGCCATGCTACCGACAGGGCCGTTATTCTGGGCCTGCAGGGGCTGACACCACTGACGGTTGATCCGGACAAGGTTGATGCGGTGCTTGCTGCTGTGAAAGATACGCAGCGTCTGGCACCGCCCGGGCACCCTGAATATCGGTTCGATGCCGATAAGGATCTCGTCTTCGACCGAAGGGCGCCGCTGCCGGGGCACGCCAACGGCATGGCCTTCAATGCCTTCGACGGGGAAGACCGGTTGCTGTTGCGCCGCATCTATTATTCGATGGGCGGTGGTTTCGTGGCTTCGGAGGAAGAGTTGCAGGCGCTGAAGGCCAAAACCACCCCGGCAGTCGGCGACGACGTGCCTTATCCTTTCGCCAGTGCCCGTGAAATGCTGGAGATGGCGGCTGCGAGCGGGCTCTCCATTGCCGAGTTGAAACGGGCAAACGAGCTTGCACACAAAAGCGCTGAAGAGCTGGACGCGGGGCTCGACGCCATCTGGGCGGCGATGCGCGGCTGCATCGATCGCGGGCTCACCCAGGAAGGCATCATGCCGGGCGGGCTGAAGGTGCGACGCCGGGCGCGCGAGCTTCACGACAAGCTGGAGGAAGAGTGGCGGCAGAACCGGCCGAACCCTCTTGCGGCCAATGACTGGCTTTCGGTCTACGCAATGGCTGTGAACGAGGAGAACGCGGCCGGCGGGCGTGTCGTCACGGCGCCCACCAACGGGGCAGCCGGCGTTGTGCCCGCCGTGCTGCGCTATTGGCAGCGTTTCCATGTCGACGCCGACGACAACGGCGTGCGGGATTTTTTGCTCACCGCAGCAGCAGTTGGCGGCATCATAAAACACAATGCCTCCATTTCCGGCGCTGAGGTCGGTTGTCAGGGCGAGGTCGGCTCGGCCTCTGCAATGGCTGCCGCGGGGCTGGCCGCAGTCATGGGCGGGACGCCCGAGCAGGTGGAGAATGCGGCCGAGATCGCGCTGGAACATCATTTGGGGATGACATGCGATCCTGTAGGGGGCCTTGTTCAGGTGCCGTGTATCGAACGCAATGCGTTGGGTGCGGTGAAGGCTGTGACGGCCGCTTCCCTCGCCGTCAAGGGCGATGGAAAGCATTTTGTCTCGCTTGACGCTGCGGTGGAGACCATGCGCCAGACCGGCCTCGACATGAACGAGCGCTACAAGGAGACGAGTCTCGGCGGCCTTGCGGTGAACGTGGTCGAGTGCTGAGGATGGAGTCTGTGGAAAGCACTTTGCCGCGTTGACCGGCCAGGCAATCTTTTCGATTGTGCTGCCATGTCGCTCAATCTGATAAAGCTTTGCGTGGGCTGCGAGAGCCCGGAACAACTTGAAGGCTGGGTGCGCCTGCGGCTGGAGGACAAACGGCGGCGCGGCGAGCCGGTCGAACAATTGCATACCACTCGCATGGTGCCGAAGCGCATCGAGGAGCTTTGCGATGGTGGATCGCTCTACTGGGTCATGAAGGGCATGGTCCAGTGTCGGCAGCGCCTCCTTGAGATACGTCCTTTCGTTGACGGAGAGGGGATTTCCCGCTGCCATCTGGTTCTCGAGCCGGAAATTGTCCGCACCGAGTGGCAGCCGCGACGGCCTTTTCAGGGCTGGCGGTATATGACGGCCGATGATGCGCCTGCCGATCTGAATGCCGATGACGAGGCGGGCGAACTGCCGGACCATTTACGCCGCGAGCTGACGGAACTCGGCCTTATGTAGCCGTCTCGGGCTTGCCACCGGGATCAGGAAGCCACATGTTTTCAAGATGAACGAGAAGAAGCGAATGGCGACGGGCCTTTCGACGCCGCGTTCGGATGCGGGCGCGGTGGATGCCTTCGTGCGGCAGGCGCGTGCGCTTGCCGTCGGGCGGAAAGAGGAGGGGCGGCTGATCCTCGCGCTGGATGCTACAATGAGCCGTCAGCCCACCTGGGATCTCGCCTGCGATATCCAGGCGCAGATGTTCGACGCCGTTGGCAGGACAAACAGGCTCAACGTCCAACTTGTCTACTATCGCGGCTTTGGCCAGTGTGCTGCTTCACGCTTCGTTGCCGATACGGCAGCACTCAAGAAGCTGATGATGCGCATCGATTGTCGCGGCGGACGAACACAGATCGGCAAGGTCCTTTCCCACGCCTTGAAGGAGAATGCGCGCGGTAAGGTTCACGCGCTCGTCTTTATCGGCGATGCGATGGAGGAGAATGTGGACGACCTTGCCCAGCGTGCAGGCGAACTGGGGCTGAAGGGCGTGCCGGTATTCCTCTTTCAGGAGGGTTCTGATCCGGCGGCGACCAGCGCCTTTCGTGAGATCGCACGTCTTTCCAAGGGAGCGTGGTTCCGCTTCGATCGTAGCTCCGCCGAGACGCTGGCAAAGCTGCTTGCTTCTGTGGCCGTGTATGCGGCCGGCGGGCTGGCCGCTCTCGAAGCGCGGGGGAAGGCGGAGGATCGCTTGATGATTGAGCATCTGAGCGGCCGTAAGTCATGACGATCGCCATCTTTGCCCTTCTGCTCATCCTGGCGCTTGCACTCTTCGCGTTCACGCGTGCGAACCCGGCGGGAATAGCGGCGGCAATCCGCCTTGCCGGACCGATGATTCTTGGGATCGCGGGGCTTATCCTATTGTTCGCCGGAAGGTCAGGGCTTGGAGGAACGCTCCTTTCCGGCGCGGTCGCCTGGTTCGGCTCCAATCGGCTGTGGCAGCGGCCGCAAAAGCCTTCTCCCGGCCGCAAGTCCAGCGTGCGCTCGGCTGCCCTTGAAATGGAACTCGATCACGATACCGGCGATCTCACGGGATCCGTGCTGGCCGGGCGCCATGAGGGCCGGCGGCTGTCCGATATGAGCGTTGAGGAACTGATGGAGCTCAGGAACGAGCTGTCCAGCGATGCGGAAAGCGTGCAGCTACTGGAAGCGTATCTTGACAGCCGGTTTCCCGCTTGGCGCCAGGGCACGGACTCGAAGCAGAGCGGGGGGCAGGGAAGCGCGCCAAGATCGGGCCCCATGTCCAAGCAGGAGGCTTACGATATCCTTGGTCTTGAAATGGGAGCGTCCGCGACGGAAATCCGAAAGGCTCACCGCCGCCTGATGCAGCGCCTGCATCCCGATATGGGCGGAACCGCCTTTCTTGCCGCGCGCATCAATGAAGCGCGAGACGTGCTCCTGTTCGACCATCGTTAGCCTCTTATGTAAACTCGGCGAACGCACTGCGTTGTAATCTTGCCGTTATTAATTCTGCACCGCGTAGCAGTCGACTTTCGCCTTCTTGAGCGAGGCGCAGGCGTCCCATGCGGCGGTTTTGCTTTCGAACCCGCCGAAACGCGCACGGTAATAGGTGCGTCCCTTCATCTCGAACATTTCCGTGAAAGGTTTGACATTGGCCAGCAGGCTGGGTGCGCGCTCGCTTGTGCGCTCCAGTATCACGCGTGCGGCCTGCTCGGACGGGGCAGATGCAACCTGGATAACCCAGCCTTCCACTGGCGTTGAGGCGGTCTGCACCGGATCGACGCTCGATTTTGCGGCGACCGCTTTGGCAAGCGGCGATTCACCGGATGCTATATCGTCCTGGGCGTAGGCGGTGATGGGAAGTTCCGGCCGTTCGGGCGGAAGCGGTGCTGTCTGCGGCAGCGCGGAGGCAACCACGACGGGATGCGCGCTAGGCGCCTTGGCGATGAGCATGCTATCAGCGCCGGTGGAGGCATGCGGCAGTGTGCGCTGGATGAGATCGGTCATATGCGCATCACGCGAGCGGGCGGTCCTTCCGCCCATCACCACCGCGACGATAGACTTTCCACCTGTCTGGAGCGAGCTCACGAGGTTGAAGCCGGATGCGCGAATGTAACCTGTCTTGATGCCGTCCACGCCCTTCACCCGGCCGAGCAGGTTGTTGTGGCCATTGATGCGGCTGCCGTTGAAGGTGAAATGGCGGGTGGAGAAATAGTCGTAATACTGAGGGAAGTGTTCGCGCAGTGCGATGCCCAGCCGTGCCATGTCGCGAGCCGTCGTTTTTTGCGCACTGTCGGGCAGGCCATGAGCGTTTTTGAAGGTGGTAGAGTTCATGCCAAGCTGGCGTGCCTTCGCGGTCATAGCCCGCGCGAACGCTTCTTCCGAACCGCCAAGATGCTCGGCGAGCGCGGTAGAGGCATCGTTGGCAGATTTGGTGATCAGCGCGAGGATCGCCTGTTCGACGGTGATGCTTTTGCCAGCGGGAACGCCAAGCTTGGTGGGCACTTCCGATGCGGCGTTGCGCGAGAACGTGATGCGCGTACTCTTGGAAAGGCGGCCTGCCTCCAGCGCCTCGAACACCATGTACAACGTCATCATCTTGGTCAGCGAAGCCGGATAACGGGGGGCATCGGCATTGTCCTGGTAGAGGACCTTGCCGGTCTTCGCATCGATCACGATTCCGGCATATTTGGGATTGGCAGAAGCCGGGTCGCTTGTGGACGCTATGACAGCCCCGGCCGCGACGACCGTAACGGCTAATATGAGGAAGTGACGTATCGAGGTTGTGAAAGTCTTGTATGCCTGACGCACAGCCGCACCCTTACGCATCGGTTTCTTGCGACCACAGGCCGACGCGCCTGCGGGCCGATTTCAGCGATGGTAGGGCGGACAGCGTTACCAATTCGTTATGGTTTCGTAACGCTTGCGAGGAAATCTCGATCTTGAACAGCATTCGTGTCGATTTTTATCTTTTTGAGGACGCCGGATTGTCTGGGATGAGGTGAGGCACGTGCCCAAACCCGGTCCGTAAGGCCCGATTGCGAACAGAAAATGGCCATGGTTCGGAAAAGGTCGGGGCGAGAGATTTTCCTCGCCCTTTGAAACGGCTTCAGCCGTTTCTACATAGTGTAGGTGTTCGCCGGTAATGCTTCCTTTCGTCTTCAGCGGCGGCGGCGGCAGGGCGCCGGTCGAGCCGGACCTGCCGGCACATCGGAAATTTGACCGCGATAGAGCGCAATCCGTATTGTCAGCGCGACAGAAGGGCTTAAAATTGTCGCTTGAGTACCTATGTGAGCGGCCCCGGGTGGGTGCGCAGTATGACCCGAAAACAGTGAGGATCGGCGAGAGAAAATGCCAGGCGACGCTTTGCGGATGAGCCGCGGGGACGACGAAGGCAACAACACCGGACGCGGCACGGTTGTCATTACCCGCACCAGGACGAAAACCAAGAAACCGAGCCTGTACCGCGTTTTGCTTTTGAACGACGACTACACGCCGATGGAGTTTGTCATTCATGTGCTGGAGCGTTTCTTCCAGAAGGACCATGAAGCTGCAACCAGGATCATGTGGCACGTCCACAATCACGGCGTGGGAGAATGCGGCGTCTATACGTTTGAGGTGGCCGAGACCAAGGTGGCTCAGGTCATGGACTTCGCCCGTCAGAATCAACATCCGCTGCAATGCGTGATGGAGAAGAAATGAGGTTTTGAATGCCGGCTTTTTCGCAGGGTCTGGAACGGGCGCTTCACCAGGCGCTGACCTATGCCAATGAACGCCACCACGAATATGCGACGCTCGAGCATCTACTTCTGGCGTTGATCGATGACACCGACGCGGCCGCCGTCATGCGGGCGTGCAATGTCGACCTGGACGAGTTGAGGCGTACCGTCCTTGATTATGTAGATGGCGAACTGGAGAATCTCGTTACCGGATATGACGAGGATTCCAAACCGACCGCCGGCTTCCAGCGGGTGATCCAGCGCGCCGTCATTCATGTGCAGTCGTCTGGCCGCGAAGAGGTTTCCGGCGCAAACGTGCTCGTGGCGATCTTTGCCGAGCGCGAAAGCCATGCCGCCTACTTTCTGCAGGAACAGCAGATGACCCGCTATGATGCGGTCAACTACATCAGTCACGGCATCGCCAAGCGCCCTGGTGTCGGCGAGGCACGCACGCCACGAGGCACCGACGAGGATCAGGCAGGTGCGGCCGGTGCGGAGACCGAGGAAGGCGCGAAGAAGAAGCAGCAGCAGGACGCGCTCTCTTCTTACTGCGTCAATTTGAATGCGAAGGCGAGGGCCGGCCGCATCGACCCGTTGATCGGCCGTGAGGCGGAGGTCAACCGCACGATCCAGGTGCTGTGCCGCCGCTCCAAGAACAATCCTCTCTATGTGGGTGATCCTGGCGTCGGCAAGACGGCGATCGCCGAAGGGTTGGCAAAACGGATCGTTGAAGGCG
>JAJUHJ010000095.1 GCA_029279965.1 Phyllobacteriaceae bacterium | reverse complement strand
TGCGGCGCTTGAAGCGGCGGTGGAGGCCGCGCGATCGGCGAAGCCCGATCTTGTGATCGGGATGGGGGGCGGCTCCGTACTCGATATTGCCAAGCTGGTGGCGGTGCTGTGGGACAGCGAACAAAGCTTTGCCGATGTGGTGGGGCCCAACAAGGTCACCGGGCGCAATACAGCTCTGGCGCAGGTGGCGACGACCGCCGGAACAGGTTCCGAAGCAGGCATTAGGGCGCTGGTGACGGACCCAGAAACACTCGCAAAGCTCGCGGTCGAGAGCCCCTTCATGTTGGCCGACATCGCGGTGCTCGATCCGGAGCTTACCTATTCCGTTCCGCCCGCCGTGACGGCGGCGACCGGCGTCGACGCACTGGCCCATTGCGTTGAGGCTTTCACCAACATCAAGGCGCATGATCTCATCGACGGCTATGCGCGTATGGGAATAGCCCTCGTTGGCAAGTATCTGGTGCGGGCTGTCAGAAATGGCCGGGATACCGAAGCCAGGGCCGGCATGATGCTTGCCTCGTACTATGGCGGGATTTGCCTGGGGCCGGTCAATACCGCCGCCGGTCATGCCCTTTCCTATCCGCTGGGAACGCGGCTGAAGCTTCCGCACGGGCTTGCAAATGCAATCATCTTTCCGCACGTGCTGGCCTTCAACACGACGGCGCGCGCGGAAAAAACCACCGAAATCCTTTCACTTCTCGGATTGGAGAAGCCGGTGGATGATGCGGATGTGCTGCGCAGCGCACATGATTATTGCAACTCGCTCGGCATCGAAATGCGGCTTTCCCGCCACGGTGCGCAGGACAGCGACTTGAGCGCCTGGGCAGCCGAGGCACACGCCATTCGTAGGCTGATGGACAACAATCCAAAGCAGATGAGTGTCGATGACGTTCTCGCCATCTACAAGGCAGCGTATTAACCCCGGTTTTCACTCGACCCTTCGAACAGGCGGTCGCGCGAGCCTTCCAGATGTCGGCGCATCGTCTTCCGCGCGGCTTCGGCGTCGCAGGTGCGAATAGCCGCGAAAATACTGGCATGCTCGTCGAACGCATGTTGGAGACCGCCTGAGGTCAGACGCAACGAGATGCCGTGGAACTGCATGCCGACGGCAATATGGTCTTCAAGCGCTTCCATGGCGGTTGCGAAATACTGATTGCGGGTCGCCTTGGCGATCGCGAGATGGAACATGAAGTCGGCATCTTCGCGATGCCGGTGCTGATTGGTGGCAACGCGCAACAGGTCCAGCGCCTCGGCAATGGCCGCAAGCGATTTCTCATCATGTCTGAGTGCTGCGCTGGCGGCTGCTTCGGGTTCCAGCGTGATGCGGAACTCGTAGCATTGACGCAGATCCGACAGATTCTCCAATTGGCCAAAGCCCAATGGCTCGCGTACGCCCAGATTGCGCACGAAGCTGCCAGAACCTCGGCGGGAATAGATCAACCCCTGGTCGCGCAGGCGCTGCAGCGCATCGCGCACCACCGGTCGGGAAACCTGGAACTCGTTCGCCAGCTCATGTTCAGCCGGAAGGCGTTCTTCGGGCTTATACGCACCGGACTTTATGGCACGAAGGAGCTTTTCAAAGACGAAATCTCCAAGGCGCTTCTTATGCGTAACCAGATGAACCCGTTCCAAATCGGTTTTCCCCTTTGGGCTACTATAGCAAATTCGGCACTGGAATGCCGTATCGTCTTGCAACGACGGCCAATGCGTCAGGCATGCCAAATCCGCCGGATTTGCTGATAACCGTCAGATCTCCGGCCTTCGAAACAGGCAAACCTTCGACAATTTCCCCCTGAACGTCCAGCACGCCGATGCCGCCTTCTTTAAGGATTGTTTCCGCCGTTGCGCCTCCTGAAATCAAGAGGCCATCGCGCCCTGCCAACCGCGGGTCCATGAGGCTTTGCGCCAATGAAAGCGCAACCTCTTCCTCACCGGCGGGCTCATCGCCCTCCAGCGCCTGAACGAGTGTGAGTGCCGCAGAACGGTTTGCCGGGGTGCCGTCCGAAGGTTCGAGCCGGCCATTGGGCGCCGGCAGGAAAATCAGATTGGGGCATGCTTTCCGGAGTTCGGAAATCTGCCGGATGGTAATGGGATCGCGCGAGCCGATCACCATGAGAAGGTTCTTGCCGCATCCCGAGACGGATCGCGAATCAGAACCGGCCAGAGATTCGGCCAGGGCGCATGCGGCTCCACGCGCACCGACAAGCACCGCGTCATCCTTAACCTGATCCACGGCCGACCGCATTTGTTCGACCGTGGCCGTATCGGGAATATCGATACGGCCGACGAGCGCCCTCAGCCGCTCCTGGACGATAATGGGTTGCTTAACACCGAAGCCCCGCACAACGCCGTTTTCCACAAAGCGGCCAAACTCCGGAATGGCCGGCACGATGGAGAAGCGACTCGCCGGAAAAGCCATGAGTTCGGCCACGATATTGCCCTTGAGGCGTGAATCCACCTTTTTGAAGATGCGCAAGCCGTCCGGAAGCTGCGCAAGCGCATCCGATACTCGCCGGCGCGCTTCTTCAGGCGAGACGTCGCGGCTTGCGGTGTTGATCGCCAGGACGTCGGGTGCGCGCGCCAAGGCATCACCGATATGCGCGCTATCGACTGCCGCGACCGTGCGCAGACCGCGCCCCGCAAACGGCGCCGACGCATCGAGCGATCCGGTCAAATCATCCGCGATAATGGCAAGCAGCAAGAGGCGCTCCGGGTGGTTACACCTTTACAACAACTTGCATGATTTGCGCTGGAACATCAAGCGCGGCGACCACCTGCACAATTGCCCTGTGGTGCTGGTAGACGCAGCCCCCGGCCTTCACGCACCCGGCATTTCGATCTGGATTTTCACCTCGCCGGGCGGTGCGGATGCCGCCAGTTCGAATGCCTCGATGCTGTTTTCAAACGGCATGGTCCGCGTAATCAGAGGGGCGACATCGATCGCGCCGGATGAGAGCATTGCAACGCAGCGGTCGAAAACATGTGCGTAGCGGAAGACATGTTCCACGCGCGCTTCCTTCAGTTGGGCTGCAGCGACATCATAGGCGATCGGTTGCAGGGGAATGCCGACGAAAACGACGGCGCCGCCGGGGCACAAGGGCGCAAAGATGGTTTCGCAGGCTTTCTCGTTACCGGAGCATTCGAACACGATGTCCGCGCCCCAGCCGTCAGTCGCACCCATGACGCGTTCCGCAAGGTTGTCTTCGGCAACATTCACCGTTTCGACGGCACCAAGGCGCGCCGCGATCTCCAGTTTCCGGTCGTCCACGTCGGAGACGATGACGCGGGCGCAGCCGGCGGCAAATGCCGCCAGTACCGTAACCAGACCGATGGGACCGGCGCCGATGACGACGGCGCAATCGCCAGGCTTTACGCGCGCTTGCTTCGCCGCCTGAACGCCGACGGCGAGCGGTTCGACCATGGCGCCCGCGGCGAAGGAGACATTGCCGGGAAGCTTATAGGTCAGATGGGCGGGATGTACGACATGCGCGCGCAGCACGCCGTGCACGGGTGGGGTTGCCCAGAACCGCACGGCGGGATCGAGATTGTACATGCCAAGGCGGCTGGCGCGGCTTCCAGGATCTGCAATGCCGGGCTCCATGCAGACGCGATCGCCGACCGTGAGATCGGAGACGTCGCTGCCGCATTCGACCACGACACCGGCCGCCTCATGGCCGAGGATCATCGGCTCGTTGACCACAAAGGACCCGATCCGGCCATGCGTGTAATAATGAACATCGCTGCCGCAGATGCCGACGGTGTGGATGGCAACCCGTACGTCACGGCTCCCAAGCGTTTCCTCCACCGGAAAGTCTCTGAGGGACAATTCGCCTCGCCGCTCCAGTACAAGAGCCTTTGTATCTCCGGTTCCACGAAATGCGCTCTTACCATCAGGTGCGCTCATGGGCGGCCGCTCCTCTCTCTGATGCAATTCGGTTCTTTATCGCTGATAATAGCGGGAGAAAAATTGCGTGCGCTATGGCGTGCTTTTCACGTTTCCGCTTCACGCATATCGTCCCGTGTCCGGTTTTCGCTCGGGATGTCTGCGTTCTTGAGACGAAACCTTGCATGGGGCGGCGGCAATCCGCGCTCGCGGATGGCTTCGTCAATTGAGGAAAGTACCGCATCCCGGCAGTCGATATCCTCCGCGAGGCTCGGAACCCAAAATCTTACCGCGTAGCGAATTCCGTCAAGGTCGTATGAGGACACGCGAACGTCGGGCGCAGGTTTTGTCAGTATGATCGACGGTTTTGCAGCCGCCTCTGCCAGCATGGTTTTGGCAAGCGCGACGGCAATATCGTGATCGAGCACGATCTGAACATGGGTGCGGTAATGTCGGCGGGGAGCACTGTAATTTGTGAGCCGCTGTCGGGCGATCTGGCTGTTCGGCAGGATCGAATAGGTGTTATCGCGTGTCAGCAGACGGGTCGTGCGCCAGCCGATTTCCACGACGCGGCCGCGGATCATGTTCTCGATCTCAACCCAGTCGCCGATACGATAGGGTGCCTCGAGCCCGAGCGCGATACCCGACAGCACGTCTGCCAGAACATTGCGGATCGCGAACCCGAGTATCGCCAGAATAAGTCCGGACCCGGCGAGCGCGCCGCTTATCGATTGCCCGAAGACCAGAATGGTCGTTGCGATGGTGGCTGCAACAAAAAGGGCCGCGGAAATGAGCTCTTGAAGCAGCTTGGGGACACGGCGCCGATTCGATCCGACGCGTTCGAGCGCAATGCCGATCAGCCTGCCGCCGAGCCAGGCTGCGGAAAAATAGCTGGCCGCGCCCGACAGCAGATAAATGGTTCTCGCGTCTGCATTCAGATGCAGCATTTCCAGCAGACGCGGGTGGATGAGATATACGGCAATGCTTGCTATGACGGCAATGGCCGGCCAGATCGTACGTCTGACGACCGCGTTAGGCTTCATGGCGACTCCGTCCGGCGTTCTGCTTTCTCACACTGTCTGAACGTTGACGGCTGCCGCGAACGACGGACCGATATTGGTCCGCGCGGCGTTCGCCGAACTGATGGACAGGTCGAAAACACCAGGGGCAGCGGATCGCTGCCCTCGGCACACTGGCACTGCAGTGATCGCAGGACAAGATCATTGAATGAATGGTCATGACTCCAACTCCACACACGCGCGCACGACTGCGCGCCAACACGGCTGTTTGTGATTGCGCGAAGGCCCCCGGAACGGGAGCGAGCGGAATTTCGTCAGACCGTCGCGAACCCGTTCCGGGTAAAGACATGCGTCTTCCGGAGTAGCCTCAGTCGGTGATGGCGGGTTGATTGCGACATAACCCTTAGATGGCTATGAAATGGGGCAAATACAAGGTCGTAAGCCGGCTTGGCGCCGGGATCTGCCCGGGCAAAATGCCACGCCTTCCTGGTGAAGTGCAATAAGCCCCTATGCAGCCGAATAGCCGCCGTCGACCGGTAGGATGGCTCCCGTCACGAACCCGGCGGCGGGAGATGCGAGGAACAACGCCGGCCCGATGAGGTCCTCAGGGCGCCCCCAACGTTTCATAGGAGTTCGCGACAGGATTGCAGCGCTGCGTTCGGCGTTCTGTTCGAGTGGTGCGGTCAGCGATGTTGTGATCCATCCGGGCGCCAACGCATTTACGCGGATGCCATCTTCCGCCCAGGCAAGGGCCAGCGAACGCGTCAACTGTCCTATACCCCCTTTCGATGCCGCATAGGCAGGAGAGGTGGCGCTGCCGAAATAGGTCAGCATCGAGGCTGTGTTGATGATGCACCCGCCGGCCCGACGGAGCGCGGCGAAAGCCGCCTCGCAGCAGCGCTGCGTGCCATTGAGGTTGACGTCTATGACATCGGCAAACTGCTGGTGAGAGAATTCCGCGCCGTTTCTGCGAATGATTCCGGCGCAATTGACCAGCACATCGATCTTTTCAAAGGCGGAGAAAAAGGAAGCGACCGCTTCGGCATCGCGAACGTCGAGAAGATGGATATCAACGCTTTGCGGACGCGAAATCTCCGCCGGTTGCTCATGACCGGTGACGATGACCTTCGCATCGTTGCTGGCGGCAAAGCCCTCTGCGATAGCCTTTCCGATCCCGCTCGTTCCGCCAGTCACGATGACCGTCTTCATCCCCGCCACCTTTCTCTGACCGTTCGCATTGCCGTCGGTCTCTACACCAGCTCCTGACGCACGGCCCGTATGGCCTCGACACCGAGATCATGATCCTCATACTGCGTGAGACCGCTGACCATCACAGCGCCGATGCACCCGCAATTTTCGACCATCACCGCAACCCCTCCCCCGCTTGCGACATAGTCGCACGCCGGAAGATTGAATTTTTCCAGCAGAGGCCGCCCCGATTGCTCGGCGATGTAGGTCATCAAGAGCGAACTGGTGTGGAACCGCTCGACGACGTTTCGCTTCTTTCGAATCCACTCGGCATTATCGGGATTGGACCCCGGCATCGCGCAGTAGAAGATACGGTGCCCGGCCTTCGACACCTCGATGGCAATCGGCAGATTGTCAGCTTCGGCACGCGCCTGGATGTAACATCCAATGCGCCAGGCAACGCTCTCGTTGAAATAGGGCAGGATGAGTTCCTGCTGCTCGGATTTCAAACCGGCAATCTTGTCTTCAAGCGACATGATGGTGGCTCCTGTCAAAGGCCGATCCAGGCGGAACTCTGAAATGCCAGAACGTCGAGCTTCAGATACGCTCCCCGCTGGCCTTGTCGAACACATGAATGTATTGGGGCGCGACGGATACCTCTACCGCCTCCCCCATCTGCAATTCGGTTGCGCTGTCGATCACCGCCAGAACGGACTGTCCCGCGCAACCGATTGTCACGTGCGTCTGGGCTCCCGTGGGCTCGACGATCTCCGTCATTCCCTTGAGAGAGATGCCGTCGCTGCCGATGACCACATGTTCCGGCCTGATGCCGATGACAGCGGCCTGTCCGTCACGGGCTGCCGTGTTCTCTGGAAGGCTTACCTGCGTTCCATCCCGCAATGCCGCACGGAGCTCGCCGTCCTTGTTAGAAACTGTGGCGTCCAGAAAATTCATTGCCGGCGAGCCGATGAAGCCAGCGACGAAGAGGTTTGCCGGATGACGATAGAGTTCGAGCGGGCGCCCGACCTGTTCTATATGCCCCTGATTGAGCACGACGATACGGTCGGCCAGCGTCATCGCTTCGATCTGATCGTGCGTTACATAAACGGACGTTGTTCTGACACGCTGATGCAGCTTCTTGATTTCAGCCCGCATCTGGACGCGCAGCTTTGCGTCGAGATTGGAAAGCGGCTCGTCGAAAAGGAAGATCGCCGGGTTGCGGACCACAGCGCGGCCCATCGCGACGCGTTGGCGCTGCCCGCCGGAAAGCTGCGAGGGGCGCCGATCGAGCAAGTCTTCGAGCCCGAGCATTTTCGCGGCCTCGTCGACGCGGGCCTTGATTTCCGCCTTTGGCTTGCGCGCGAGTTTGAGATTGAACGCCATGTTCTGCGCGACCGACATGTGCGGATAAAGTGCGTAGCTCTGGAAGACCATCGCCACGTTACGCTCGCGCGGAGTAAGCGAATTGACGGTACGCCCGTCGATCCGGATGTCACCCTCGGTGACCTCCTCCAGCCCTGCCAGCATGCGTAGAAGCGTCGATTTCCCGCAGCCGGAGGGACCGACCAGGGCCAGGAACTCACCGTCCTTCACATCAAGGTTCAGCCCGTGGATGATTTCCACCGAGCCAAAGCTCTTCTTCACATCACGGAGTTCGACGGTCGCCAAAACTTTCCTCCACTGTCGGCCTTCACCCTCTCGGCTGGCTTGAACTCATGCGTCCAATTCAGGATCGAGGTGGGTTGGATGCGCGCCATGCGCGGTATTCCGGCTCCGCGTCCTTCGACAGCGGATAGTATTTGCGGAGATCGCCGCCCTGCGAAAGCCGCAGGCGCGAGAAATCTTCCCATTCGGCATGCTGGCTTCCCGCTTCGAGAAGGGCCGGGGCAAGGGCGATCGGCACCACGACGGCTCCGTCATCGTCAGCGATGATGATATCGCCAGGCATGACCAGCGTGCCGCCACAGGCAACGGGCTCATTGACTGCAAACGGCATGAGGTCCGTCTGCGTATGGAAATTCGGCGTGGTGCCGCGCGCCCAGAGCCCGAGCCCCAGAGGCTTGACCTTCGGCGTGTCTCTCAGACAACCATCGACCACTACGCCAGCGCCGCCGCGCCCCTTCAGGTAGGTCATCATCATTTCGCCGAAGACGCCGCTTGCCATATCGCCGCGCGCGTCGACCACAACGATGTCGCCTTCCTGGACATGGTAAAGGACGTGGCGGTGAAGCTGCTTTTCCGGGTCGTCATATTCATCGCCCGCTGCAAGATCCTCGCGCTTGGGCATGAATTGAAGCGTGAGCGCCGGCCCCGCGACAGCCTTGCCCGGCGAGAGCGGAACAGGTCCGCGCAGATGCGGATCGCGTATGCCCAAACGGCTGAGCTCGCCGCTGGCCGTTGCGCTTCCAAGATTTGCAAGGCCTTCGACCAATTCGCGCGAAGGGCGTTGGATGTCTTTGGTATGGGTCATTGAGTCCTCAGATGGTTTCCCAGGCACCGCTCTTTTCCGAGCGGTAGATCGCGTCGATGACGCGCATGTTTGCTACGGCATCCTCAATGGGAAACTCGGGTGAAGACTCGCCGCTGAAGATCTTGCCCGCCGTCTCGGTCTGCAGCGTGTACTGGTCGCATGCGGCAAAGACCTCGCGGCTGATGCCGCTGCGGTCGACCTCGCCGGTCCGGTCCACGAATATCTCCGTTTCACCGCCCTGCGGCGCGTTGAGCGAGACGGGCACCTCGATGCGTCCGTTTCGTCCAAAGATCTGGACGGTCTGGTAGCGGATGAGTTGTGTGGAACATGAAAAGGAAAGGTGCCGCCCCTCACCGAAATCCACCAGCGCACCGGTCAACCGATCCGTTCCCAGAGCGGGATCACGGTCGATGAGAGAGACAGCCCGCTTGGGCTCGTCGGCAAAAATAAAGCGCCCGA
Source organism: Phyllobacteriaceae bacterium (assembly GCA_029279965.1). Classification (GTDB taxonomy): domain Bacteria; phylum Pseudomonadota; class Alphaproteobacteria; order Rhizobiales; family Rhizobiaceae; genus Chelativorans. Next base: position 2,299 of record JAJUHJ010000095.1, on the reverse strand, counting down.
GAAGCACGGCGTAGCAGCCGATGTCATAGAGCGCGCCGCCGCCCACTTCCGGCCGGTTCCGGATGTTGTCTGGATCGTCGTTGAAGAAGCTCATGACAGTCTGCACGAGCCTGACGTCACCGATCTCGCCGTTGCGGACCAGTTCGCGCGCGTGGAGCCATTGCGGATGCTGGCGCACCATGAACGCCTCGAGCACCTGCTTGCCGGTTCGCTCGCGCGCGGAAACCAACTCCTCGGCGTCATTCGCGCTCAACGCGATCGGTTTTTCGCACAGGACATGCTTGCCCGCCTCAAGCGCCTTGACGGTCCACTCCACATGCAGGTGGATCGGAAGGGGATTGTAAACGGCATCAATATCCGGATCTGCGAGCAATTCTTCATAACTGCCGTAGCTTCTCGGGATGCCGAAACGTTCGGCAGCCTCTTTCGCTTTGCTGGGATCACGGGATGCGATGGCGCCAATCTGACCGTATGGCGTCTTGAGCATCGCGGGAATGACCTTGCGCAGGCCGATACCGGCGGTGCTTAATACGCCCCATCGGGGCATCTTTACCATCAGGGCCTCTCAGTTAGTTCATATTAGAACTGTTCAGTTTCGTTTTTGGATTGAAAGAACCCCATCGATTTGCAAGTGTCAAGTCCTGTTACAGGTTAGTCCCGCCTCGAGAACATCTACGCGGCGAAGAGCGGAGGAAGGCGTGAAGATCACGGATCTCAAATGTGCGATTATCGGCAATCATCCCGTCGTTCGCCTGAAAACGGATGAAGGCATCGCCGGCTACGGACAAGCCGAATTCTGGAAACCCTTTCTCAAGCCGCAAATCCTGTCGCTGCGGGAGGCGGTGCTCGGCACGGATCCCACCGATGTCGAGCGGGTGATGTTGCGGATCAGGCAGCGGGGCGCCTTCAAGCCGTTCGGAAGTGCCGTCAGCGCGATTGAAATGGCACTTTGGGACATTGCGGGGAAAGCAGCGGGCGTTCCAGTCTACAAGCTCCTCGGCGGTAAGGTCCGGGACCGCGTGAGGGTGTACAATGGCGGTATCCGCTTCCCGCTCAACGGATACGATCCTGAGGACTACGCCGAGGATGTCCGTCGCATGATGGCGTTGCCGGAGGGCTTCACCATGCTCAAGCAGCCCATCGGCTTCCACAGCCCGATGAAGGGCGAAGTTCCAGGCTTCCATTATGGCGAGCCGCAGCCGGGTGGATTGCATGGCGTCACGGAACGGGGGCCGATAACCGAAAAGGGCATGCGTCACATTGTCGACTGTGTGCGCGCCATGAAGGAGGTGGCCGGAGACAGGATAGGTCTTGCGCTCGACTGCGGGCCTGGGTGGATGTTTCCGGACGCGCTGAAATTCGCGCGGGCGGTGGAGGACTGCAACCTGCTGTGGCTGGAGGATCTCCTGACGGGTGACTACACGCCCTACGTTGATCCGGAACTGTACCGAGATCTCACGACAGCGACCGAAACGCCGATCCATACGGGTGAGCAGATTTATCTTCGACAGAATTTCAAGCAACTGATCGAGTCGAGGGCGGTCGACGTCATCGGGCCGGATCCCTGTGATATCGGCGGCATCGCCGAACTGAAATGGGTTGCCGAATACGCCGATCTGCACGGAATTCTGATGGCCCCGCATGGGACCGCCAACGGCCTGCTCGGGCTCGCGGCGCTGGTTCAGGTTTGCGCCACCCTTCCCGGCAATTTCATTGCTTTTGAATATCCGATCGCGGTGCCCGAATGGTGGTCCGATATCGTCGAAGGATTGCCCACTCCGATTGTCAAGAATGGGTTCATTGATGTGCTGGAGCGCCCGGGGATGGGAGTGGATTTCATAGAAGAGGAGGCAAAGCGCTATCTTGGTGAGGACGACGCCGATTTCTTCGACTGATTGCCGGTTTCAGGCTCATTGCTGCCATCGTTATGGCTGGTCGGGCACTTTGACGTTAGAGCGCGTGCGTCCATTTGGACGCACGAAGGACGCTTTATCTCATTAAATTACGCATCGTGCTCTCCGAAAATCGATTCAGATTTTCGGGCTGATGCTGTAGGCCGGGCCGGAATGTCGGCAGCAATTGCACCAGCCGTCGAGATCGTCGCCGCTCGCAGCTGTTCAAGGCGCGGTTTGTCGGCTCCGGCGAGAAAGGGCACGCTCAGTGCCGCGATCGTGCGGCCCTCGCGGTCGGGAATCCGTGCAGCGAAGGCATTGACGCCCGTCGCATACTCGCCTTCATCATACGCCCAGCCCTGCCGGCGGATCCTGGTCAATTCCTGGTCGAGCTGCTTGCGGTCCGT
>JAJUHJ010000094.1 GCA_029279965.1 Phyllobacteriaceae bacterium | reverse complement strand
CTGCGGGAGCTCGATCCCAAAGCGGATGCAGGAACGCTCTTCCTGGCCCTTTCGGATGCCTGGTGTGAGAATATGCGCATGTGGAATGAAGGGCGCGGGCTCACTGCCATCCGCGAGCGCTGGTTGGCACGCGCTGCGGGCTTGGGATCGGAAGTCTCCGTGCGCGCCGATGGGCGGATCGTGCGCGGCGTTTTCGAAACAATCGATGAAGCCTGCCGGTTTGTCATTCGCGAGGATAACGGCGCGCGTCTGCGGGTTGCGGCAGGCGATGTTCATTTTGGCGCGGTAGCCTCCGCGTCCCGGTAGAAAGAATTCAAAGGAGACGGTGTGGCGTCGGAGCAAGCGGAACTGGTGTTTTGTCCACTGGGCGGCGTTGGCGAAATCGGCATGAACTTCGCCCTGTACGGTTTCGGCCCGCCTGACCGACGCCGTTGGATTGTCGTAGATTGCGGGGTGACGTTCCCGGGCGCGGATCTGCCTGGGGTCGACCTCGTGCTGCCCGACACGCGTTTCATTGAAGAGCAGCTTGATGATCTCGCCGGCATCGTCATCACCCATGCTCATGAAGATCACTATGGGGCACTTCTGGAGCTTTGGCCGCGGTTGAAGGCGCCTGTTTGGATGACGCCTTTCGCCGCCGGTCTGCTCGAAGCCAAGCGTGTCGGTGGGATCGACGCACCCAAAGTTCCGGTGAGGACGTTCCAGGCGGGTGAAACGTTCGAGATTGGTCCGTTCTCCATCGAAGCCATTGCCGTCAGCCATTCCATTCCCGAACCTGTATCGCTCGCCATAACCACGCCGGCCGGTACGATCATCCACACAGGCGACTGGAAAATCGATCCTGCGCCGGCGCTTGGTCCGAAGACCGATGAAGCGCGTTTTCGTGCGCTGGGCGAAGCAGGCGTGCTCGCGCTTGTCTGCGATTCCACCAACGCAATGCGCGAGGGCGATTCGCCTTCGGAAGAAGAGGTGGGCGAAGGCCTCAAGGAGGTTATCGGCAACGCGAGGGGCCGCGTCGCCGTCACCACATTTTCCTCCAATGTCGGGCGCATCCGCGCCATTGCCGAAGCGGCGCGCGATACAGACCGTCAGGTGCTGGTGCTCGGCCGCTCCTTGCAGCGCGTGATCGACGTGGCGATGGAACTTGGCTATCTGGACGGGCTCCCGCCTTTTCTGGCGGAAGAGGATTTCGGCTACATTCCGCGCGAGAACGTCGTGATACTGTGCACGGGAAGCCAGGGCGAGCCCAGGGCTGCACTGGCCAAGCTCGCGCGGGACGAGATGCGCAACGTCGCGCTGACAGCAGGCGACATGGTCATTTATTCCTCGCGCGTCATCCCGGGCAATGAGAAGGCCATCCTGACCACCAAGAACCTTCTTATCGAACGCGGGATCGCAGTTGTTGAGGACAAGGACGCGCTGGTTCACGTCTCCGGCCATCCACGCCGAAACGAACTGAAACAAATGTATGAATGGGTAAAGCCGCAGCTTCTCGTGCCCGTGCACGGGGAGGCAGCCCATCTGGTTGCGCACGGTTCGCTTGCCGCCATGTCAGGGGTGCCCGAGGTGGCGCAGGTCAGGAACGGCGATATGCTGCGTCTTGCGCCGGGTAAGCCGGAGATCGTCGACCAGGTACCGTTCGGTCGCGTTTTCAAGGATGGCAAGGTGGTCGGCACCGATGAGGAGGTTGGCGTGCGTGAGCGTCGCCGCCTTTCCTTTGCTGGACATGTTGCCGTTAATGTCGTGCTTGATGAGCGTTACGACTTGGCGGGCGATCCCGATCTCGTCGCGCTTGGTGTTCCTGAAGTCGATGGCGCGGGCGAGCCTTTGGAAGATATCATGTTGGAAGCGGCAGTCGGTGCAGTGCGAAGCATCCCCCGCGCCAATCGGCGCGATCTGGATCTCGTGGGGGAGGCGGTGCGCAGGGCCGTCCGGGCCGCGGCCAATGACGCCTGGGGGAAAAAGCCGATCGTCACCGTTTTTGTAACGCAGTAGAACAGGATCCATGCTCGGTCGACTGAACCATGTCGCGATAGCGGTGCCGGATATTGCGGCCGCCACTGCCTTATACCGGGATGTAATGGGTGCGCGCGTCTCGCAGCCGCAGGCTTTGAGCGAGCATGGCGTTACCGTTGTCTTCGTTGACCTCGAAAACAGCAGGATCGAGCTTCTCGAGCCACTTGGCAGAGAGTCTCCGATCGCCTCATTTCTTGAAAAGAACCCCTCTGGTGGCATGCACCACATATGCTACGAGGTGGCCGATATCCGTGCCGCGCGCGACAGACTCCTGAAATCGGGAGCGCGCGTGTTGGGGGATGGCGAGCCTAAAACGGGTGCCCACGGCAAGCCGGTGCTTTTTCTCCATCCCAAGGATTTTTACGGCACGCAGATCGAACTGGAAGAGGTGTGACGCCAAGCCGCGTCATCATCTGTTCAAATCTGCACGTTGCGTTGTTATCCTTACAAAGAAGGCACGTTACCGCTAAGCTTACAGCATCGGTCCGAGAAGCTGATTTTCGGAAGCACCATGCGGAGATTGATTGGATAGCGCGTTCTTGTGCATCCAAAGACGTGCGGCGCGCTGGTGTAACCGTGGCTCCATCGGGATGCCGGTTACATAAGAACGATGCCCCTCGAACGATGCGGAAGGTGAGGATTCATGAGCTGGATATCGCTCGTCGCAGTCTTTTTTCTCATATGGTGGCTGATGCTTTTCATCTCGCTGCCATTCGGACTGCGCACGCAGGATGATGACGGGAACGTTATTCTTGGGACGACGTCGAGTGCCCCGCACGGCCCGCACATGCTGCGTGCAGTGATCCGCACGACGCTTCTGTCCATCGCCGTGTTCGCCATCTATTATGTGGTCACGCGTGTGCTTGGCTATTCGATCGATGACATCCCGCGCATGCGACCGGACTTTTACTGACAAGCGCTCTGCTGAAGGAACAACGAGGCCTCTGGAGGCCATCGTATGGGGTGGAAGCTGCTGACTTCCCGCCCGGTATGCGCGTCGCAAAACCGCATTCGATATCACAAAAAAAAATGCAAGGCAGCGATGCCTTGCAACTAAAACGCGTCCGATCACTTCCGTTCACACGGCGGCTGCGGGCATCCGCGCCAGGATCCATCCTCCCAAGACTTTGACCGCGTAACGAGGATGCATTTCAAGCTCCATCCTCTTATTATGTAACGGTTACATTAGACCAAATTTCGCCTCAATGTCACGAAAAATTTTTATGTATGGCAGCGGCGTTATCATTCGATTCTCCAAGCTGTTTCGAGGCAGGGAAAGGGCGGCGCGCCAAGGCGTTGGCTTTTCAATGCGTGACGAAATGGCTAAGAAGCCTCACGACATAGATCAGCGGTGCTGATTCCGCCTTTCTCGCTTTGTCACGGTGTTCCATGCGACTGTCGCGTTACTTCCTGCCCATTCTCAAAGAAAATCCACGCGAAGCGGAGATCGTTTCCCACCGCCTGATGCTGCGCGCCGGCATGATCCGCCAGCAGGGTGCCGGCAGTTTCTCATGGCTGCCGCTGGGCAAGCGTGTTCTTGACAAGGTATGCCGGATCATCCGCGAGGAGCAGGATCGGGCCGGTGCTCAGGAAATCCTGATGCCCACCATCCAGTCGGCGGATTTGTGGGTTGAAAGCGGCCGATATGACGACTACGGCAAAGAGATGTTGCGCATCCGGGACCGGCAGGATCGCGCCATGCTTTACGGGCCGACCAATGAGGAGATGGTGACGGACATCTTCCGCGCCTATGTGAAATCCTACAGGGATCTGCCGCTCAACCTCTACCACGTTCAATGGAAGTTCCGCGACGAGGTGCGCCCGCGTTTTGGCGTCATGCGCTCGCGCGAGTTCCTGATGAAGGACGCCTACAGCTTCGACCTGGATTTCGAAAGCGCCAGAGCGGCGTATAACCGGATGTTCGTGGCCTATCTGCGGACCTTTGCGCGTATGGGCCTGAAGGCAATTCCGATGCGCGCGGATACCGGACCGATTGGCGGCGATCTTAGTCACGAATTCATCATCCTCGCTTCGACGGGCGAAAGCGCGGTGTTCTGCCACAAGGATTTTCTGGAACTGACGGTGCCTCCTGCCGACATCAATTTCACCGATGACGCGGAAATTGGCGACGTTGTTGCAAAGTGGACAGCGCCTTACGCAGCAACGGACGAGATGCACGACGAGACAGCCTGGGCAGAGGTGCCGGACGATATGCGGCTGGCCGCTCGCGGCATCGAGGTTGGCCATATCTTTCATTTTGGCACCAAATATTCAAAGCCGATGAAAGCGTCCGTTACCGGACCCGATGGGCAGGAACATTTCGTTTCCATGGGCTCGTACGGCATCGGCCCGAGCCGGCTCGCGGCAGCCATCATCGAAGCCAGCCACGACGAGAGCGGCATCATCTGGCCGGAATCGGTGGCACCCTTCGATATCGCACTCATCAATATGAAGCCCGGCGATGGCGGATGCGACAGCGCGTGCGAGCAACTCTATACGCAGCTTTCTGATGCCGGCTGCGAGGTGCTCTATGATGATACGGAGGGCCGTGCGGGCGCGAAATTCGCGACCGCCGATCTGATCGGCCTTCCCTGGCAAGTGATTGTCGGCCCACGTGGGGCTGCGGCCGGTGAGGCCGAGATAAAGAATCGTGCCACCGGCGAACGACAGAGCCTTCCCCTTTCCGCCGTTGCGGAACGCTTCGGCGCGCGCCGATGAGCGAAGCGGAGGCGACAAACGGGGGGATAAAACCTTTCTCCCACTTCGAGCGCCTTGTCGCTTGGCGCTATCTGCGTTCGAGACGCAGAGAAACGATTGTCTCGGTCATCGCTTCCATATCCTTCATCGGCATCATGCTGGGCGTTGCCACGCTTATCGTCGTCATGGCCGTGATGAACGGCTTTCGGGCGGAGCTTTTGACACGCATCCTGGGGGTGAACGGCCATCTGGTCGTACAGCCGATCGACATGCCAATGAACGATTATGAGGCTGTCGCGGCGCGTATTTCAAACGTATCTGGTGTGCAGCTTGCGGTTCCTCTTGTGCAGGGACAGGTGCTGGCCTCCGGTCCGGGCGGTGCCGGGACAGGAGCACTCATCCGCGGAGTGCTCACCGAGGACTTGACGGAGATGGACCTCATTTCCGGGAATATACGCCAGGGCTCGCTGGTCGGCTTTGCCTCAGGAGAGGGGGTGGCGATCGGCACGCGTATGGCTGAAACGCTGGGCCTTGCACTCGGTGATTCCATCACCCTGTTCTCGCCGGAAGGGGACGTTACACCATTCGGCACGACCCCGCGCGTCAAGGCCTATCCAGTCGCCGCCATCTTCGAGATCGGGATGTCGGAATATGACTCCACTGTCGTCTTCATGCCGCTTAACGAAGCGCAGCTTTTCCTCAACATCGAGGGTTTGGCGCAATTCATCGAGGTGTTCGTAAACGATCCCGACAATGTCGATGCGTTGCGTGCGCCAATAGAAGCGGCTGCGCAGCGTCCGGTTGCCATCACCGATTGGCGCCAGCGCAACCAGGCATTTTTCTCCGCTCTTGAGGTGGAGCGCAACGTGATGTTCATGATTCTCACGATGATCGTTCTGGTCGCCGCGCTCAACATCATTTCCGGTATGATCATGCTGGTGAAGGACAAGGGGCACGACATTGCCATCCTGCGCACCATGGGAGCGACCAGCGGCGCGATCATGCGCATCTTCCTGATGACCGGTGCAACAATCGGTGTTGCCGGCACCTTTGCCGGCTTTATCCTGGGGACGTTTCTGTGTCTGAATGTCGAATCGATCCGGCAGTTCTTCTCCTGGGTGTCTGGCACCGTCATTTTCGACCCGGAAGTCTATTTCCTTAGCCAGTTGCCTGCTGAGATGGAGACGGGAGAGACGATTTCGGTCGTGCTGATGGCGCTGATCCTCTCTTTCCTTGCAACGCTGCTTCCCGCCTGGCGCGCATCGCGCCTCGATCCGGTGGAAGCTCTGAGATACGAATGAGATGTCTGCAAACGTACTGGAACTGAGGTCGATCAGTCGGCAATTCGTGCAAGGACCCAACACGCTGACCATTCTCAGCGAGGCGGATTTTGCTCTTCAGTCGGGCGAGATCGTGGCTCTGGTTGCACCGTCCGGCACGGGAAAGTCCACGCTTCTGCACATCGCCGGCCTTCTGGAACATCCAGATGGCGGAGATGTGATCGTCAATGGTCAGTCCTGCACGACGCTATCGGACGATAAGCGCACGGCGATCCGCCGCAGCGAAATCGGCTTCGTCTACCAATTTCATCACCTTCTTCCGGAGTTTACCGCGCTTGAAAATGTGATGATGCCGCAGCTTATCGCAGGGTTACCGTCAGCCGAAGCGAGGGACCGCGCCGCGCAGCTCCTGGCCTATATGAAACTGGCTGAACGAGCGACGCATCGGCCGGCGGAGCTTTCCGGCGGCGAGCAGCAGCGCGTGGCCATCGCGCGCGCGGTAGCCAATGCCCCCCTCGTGCTTCTCGCCGATGAGCCGACCGGCAATCTTGACCCCGGCACTGCCGGCTATGTCTTCGATGCGCTGGAGGCTCTGGTGCGCCATTCCGGGCTCGCCGCATTGATCGCGACCCACAATGCGGATCTTGCTGCCCGGATGGATCGGCGCGTCACTCTTTCCGGAGGCAAGCTGGTGCCTGTCGCTGAATAGCATTGGACAACAGCGCGCGTATATTCGGTCAACTCACCCATAGAACACCAAGAGCAATCGGCTCTCGCTAGCGCACCATGCGTCCTTTCGGACGCACAAGGACGCGCTACCTCATCGAATCTACGCATCGTGCTTTCCGAAAATCGATCCAGATTTTCGGGCCGATGCTGTAAACCGGGATCAGCATTCGGAAAGCAGGATGCACTGCTTCGATAGGTGGCGGTTTCTGCGTCTCAATGATGCACGGCACCCGCCGGTACGTTTTTTATGCCCAGAGACACACGGCCCGCCACTCCGACCTTTTGCCTCGTCGCCCAAATGCTACTTGCCACGTGTCTCCTGTTGGGCGTGCAGGCAGTTCTTCAATTCGCTTATCTCCCTCAATTCGCGTTCCTGGCGCATAGGTGGGCAATTCGGGATTTATATGTGTGACAGGACATTGACGCATTTCCCGAAGGGATCGCGCAGATAAAACCGTCGCACGCCCCAAGGCTCTTCCGCCGGCCCGTATTCGACCGGAAATCCGGCTCTTCGCACCCGCTCCAACGCGTCATCGAGATCATCAACCTCGATGGACAGGTCGGGAACAGGTGTGCCCGACCCTCCCTCTGAGGCAAAGCTGATCTGCGCCGGCGCCGCCTCCTGCGAGCCGTAGGTCGCAATCCAGCCGTGATCCATCAAGATCTCAAGTCCGAATATGTCGTGGTAGAAGCGCTGTGCGGCTCCGATGTCCGGAGTGCTTATGGTTGCGACAATGCGCCTGACCTTCATGCGCTGTTCTCCTCACATCAATCCTGCGAAGCATTGCCCACGACCGCTCTTCCCCACAGGTGGAGGATACCTCCAAACAGGTGGAGGATACCTGCCGCGCTACGGAACGTTAACCCATGTGAGCGGCGGGATAGATGGCCAATTCACCGTGCACTTGACGCGAACAAATTTAGAACATAAGGTGATCATATCAAGATCATAACGCACTTTATGCACAGGAGGATCTCATGACCGGTCTTGTTCAGGATGTTATCTCCCTCGTTGCCGTCAGCTCTTTCATTGTGGTCGCTGCGACCTGGATCGGCGCGTTGTGAGGTTGGCATGTTGCACTTTTTTGGATGCCAGAAGGGGACGCTAATGGAACTGGTGTGCCCAGCTTTCTGAAGATCAATTATGGTGTTCAGGGCCCGATGTGGACGCAGGCGCCGTTACGGACGTTCTCCTGTTGTGGAGGGTGTGTTGGGGTTGATATCCGGTGCGCGGTGCATAGCGATAGCAACGGAGCGGCGGGCCTGTGTGCCGTATTCAAGGTTTCTGCAGCGAATAGCAGGTCGTCATTGTCTTATTAGCGCGCAGTGAGTCTCTTCTTGGAGGCACAAGGATGCAATCGAATTTACGCATCGTGCTTTCCGAAAAACGTTTCAGATTCTCGGGCTGCTGCGCCTAACACCGTTTGCATATGCGAGAACGGGCGCAGCGTGTCGTCAGACGAAGCAGGCGTGTGCCGCCTTCAACGGACCGCTGTGCGTCCATCTGGACGCACAGCGGACGCTCTATCCCTTCAATCTCCACCCTTATGCTGAACTTCGCATATCCATCCGAATTGAGAAGGACTCAGCGAAAATAGGGCGAGACGCAGGCTTTACGTGGGCCGTGATAGGGCTGGAACGTATTGTCCGAATGGCGATAAGACCGGTAGCGGTTGTAGCACCATTGGACATGGGCCGATGGCAGCCGGCGAACATAGCGTGGTGCAACGGGACGCGGGCGGACATAGACGGGAGGACGGCTGTGATATCCGCCCGTTCCGAATTCGAAGTAGAAGCCGGAGCGGGGGCGGGGTTTGCGCCAGTGGTGGTGATGTCGATGCCGATGGTGCCGGTTCGCGTGGTGGCGCCGGCGATGATCTACTTTAACGACGGTTTCGGCACTGGCTTTTTCCACCGTGCTGACGGAACTGATCGCGTTTGCTGTTGAGAGGGGTGACGCCTGACCCGCTGAGGCGCCGACAGTCAGGCCGAACGCCACGAGCGCGGGAAGGAGGAATATGGATCGTGCAGATTTCATAGTAAAACTCCGATGTGCCGGGTGCGATGCGTCCACAAGCATGGTTCTATCGAACTATTTCATTTCGACCATGAATGCGGCATGAACGCGGAGGGGACCGGTCCGCCGGGTTTCCAACCCGGTGCGATGGTCGGAAGATGTAATGGACGCGTGCCGCATCGAAGTTTGAGAGGGAGAGACCGGTGACCGTTACACCAAGGCGCTATCTGGTCTATGACGTTTTCTCGCAGGAGGCGCTCGAAGGTAACCCATTGGCGATCGTGTTGGATGCGGAAGGGCTGGATCGCGCCCGCATGCAGAAGATTGCCCGTGAGTTCAACCTGTCGGAGACGGTTTTCGTGTTGCCGCCGGAGAACGCTCTTCACACCGCGCGCATTCGAATTTTCACTCCCGGCGGCGAGCTTCCCTTCGCGGGTCATCCGACGGTTGGCACTGCGATCGCGCTTTCCCAGCAGGTCGGAAAGATTGGTCCTGGCGACCGCACCTCCATCATTGTGCTGGAAGAGAATGTGGGGCAGGTGCGGTGCGTCGTTTCCACCGGCAGCACGACGGCGTTTGCCGAGTTCGACTTGCCACGGCTTCCCCAGCGCATCAGGTTCGACGCGTCTCTGGAAACGGTGGCCGCCGCTCTCGGCCTGTCGCATCACGAGATCGGTTTCGAAAATCACCGGATCAGCGCCTGGTCCGCAGGCGTTCCCTATTTATGCGTTCCGGTCGCCAATCTTGCCGCGGCCGGCCGGGCGCGGCTCGATGCCAGCCTCTGGAATGAACTCGGCCCACACGAAGAGGGACTTCTCGCCGATCCTTTTGTTTATTGCCGCGAGACGGTGAACCACGACTGTGCCTTTCATGCGCGCATGTTTGCGCCAAGTGCCGGAATTACCGAGGATCCGGCCACAGGATCGGCGGTGGCGGCCTTTGCCGGCGCGCTTTTGGACCATGATGAGCCAGTTGAAGGGGCGCATCGGTACTGGATCGAGCAGGGCATAGAGATGGGAAGACCCTCGCGGATCCGGTTGGAAATGGAGGTTTCGAACCGCGCCATCACGGCCGCGCGTATCGGCGGGACAGCGATAAAAGTGGCCGAAGGTTCGCTCTTCCTTTGACATTTCTGCGGGTCCAGACCATATCACAGCACGGAAATGCAGCCGTGCGAAGCATGTCGTCCGGGACTTGCGCCCTGGCGGCAAACGCGTTAATGACGCGCATTCTCAGCGGGCGCGCCGGAGCGTGAGCCGTTTCGCTCCGGGAAAAGATAGACATTGACGGATGAGGAAACCTTGTCCGGACGGGTGATTAGCTCAGTTGGTAGAGCAGCTGACTCTTAATCAGCGGGTCACAGGTTCGAGCCCTGTATCACCCACCATTTATCCCTTTGATTATTAGTCTTTTCAGCATTGGCTTAATTCCATTGCCGGCGTGGGTTCCATTTGCGCTGATTGATTTCCAATTAAAGATCGGTTCTAGCATCGCAAATGCGGCGGGTTGGACCCCGCTCCAGTGATCCTTGAAACGCAAGATTCCTTGAGTGCGGTCATTACAGCGCCGTCTGTGCTCGAACGCACATAGGACTCTGTAAGCTGGTCTTTATGTACGCTTTGGGCTTTCCGGAGCCGATGCTTGTTTTCCGCTCGATGACGGAACGCCGGCGGACACTCTGTGGTTGGATCCCTCATCTGAGGGAGGATCTCATAGATGCCCGGTTATCTGCGCTCGTTTTTGAACGTAAACCAGCGCCTGAGTGCGTCCTTTGACCGGCTTTTTCCGGAGTATTTTCGCACACCCGGCAAGAAAACCTTTTGCGAAGACGTGGTGCCCTCCCTTATCGCGGATCGCCAGACGATTTACGATCTTGGAGCAGGCTCCCGGCCATTCCTCAGTCCGTCGGAGAAGTCGGATCGAGGGATAAGAGTGATTGGTTTGGATATTGACGGCGACGAGCTGTCCAAAGCGCCCGCCGGATCATATGACGCAATTCATGTTTGCGACCTCGCGCAGTTTTCCGGTCAGGAAGATGCCGACTTCGTTATCTGCCAAGCAGCACTTGAGCACGTGTCGGATACCGAAGGATCGATGCGCGCCATCGCCTCTTCCCTCAAACCCGGGGGTAGGGCGGCCATCTTCGTACCCTGCCGCAACGCCGTGTTCGCGCGGCTTAATCTCATTCTTCCACAAGGCTTTAAGCAGCGTATCCTGTTCACAGTATTTCCATCCAAGGCGGAGGGACACGATGGCTTTGAAGCCCATTACGACAATTGCACACCGAGCAGGATCAAGAAGCTCGCGGAACAGGTCGGATTGAAGGTGGAGCAGGAGCGATTTTTCTGGATCAGTTCCTATTTTTCCGTGTTCTTCCCCGTCTACATTCTATGGCGATTTTGGACCGTCACAGCGGCAACTTTGCTGGGAAACGATTATTGCGAAACCTTTGTGCTCGTGCTTCGCAAGGAATCCGCCGATCGATAAGACTGTCGGCACGCGCTCGTAATTGCTGTGGCAGGACGGAAGCCTTCGTGGATCGCAATGCTTTCCGAAAAGTCGATTCAGATTTTCGGGCCG
>JAJUHJ010000093.1 GCA_029279965.1 Phyllobacteriaceae bacterium | reverse complement strand
CCTTGGCATCTGCGACGTCGGTGTTAACTGACGGCATCTCAGGAGATTGAGGTCAAAAGCTACCGCACCCGGGGTGAACCACCCCGGCTATTCCAAGCAGACTCGTCGGACCAATGAAGGTCCCCCCCCCCAATCAGTTCCCAGTGCTGGCCGTTAGGCCCGCATCAGGTTGTCCAAGGTCGTTCGCACGGGAACGGCCATTGACAGCATGTCCAAAAGCACAGCCACCCGGCCGCGCTCGTCCAGCATGCAAAGCTCTCCCACCTGGCGTGCGAATGGACCGGAAATAACTTCCACACGATCGCCAAGCGTCAGTGCCGGTGCATAATCCAATGTTCCATCCGCGGCAGTTGCGGACAAAAGCGCCTCCACAAATCCGAGGGGCAGGGGCGAAGGCTGCTCTCCGCGCCCGACAAGAGATTTCACGCCCACCGTCCCGTTGATGGCGCGCCATCTAATTGTCTCGGGGTTGAAACGCGCAAAGAGATAACCGGGAAAAAGTGGTGCTTTGCGTTCGAAGGCTCGCCGCGCATGCCGAATGATCCTCTTATGCCTTGGCAGAAAAACCTCGAAGCGCTGGTTCCGTAAATGGTGTTCGGCCATGCTCTCACACCCGGATTTTGTCGCGACAACGTACCACTTTTCCATGAGTTTCATGTTCTACATGCAACCAAAGGTAGATTTCGTTCTACGGCAAAACACCCGGTTCGTCCAGAGTTTCTGGTATGATCATCGTAACGATGCGCGGAATTTTTTCGTGTGCTGGCTACGCGCTCGATGCCGACGTCACCGAGGGTGCGGCTGCCAGGCTCGGCCGAATGTCTCCCTTTGAATTTCACCACGCTTTTGCGAGCTCTCATTTTCAAGGAACCGGCACATCGGCTAAGACGCCGTTGGCTGCGACACGTTTGTCGGCAAGAATTGCTCCCGGATTTTCGAGCGTCAGCCGGCTCGCCATTCGCTCGCCCATGCGCCTGGATACAATGTCACGCGCTCTGGAAAGAATCGGCGGCCGCCGCTCGAAATGGTGGGCATCCGTCGCGATCAAATCGACGCGACCCTCCTCGAGCATCCGTTCCGACCAGTACCGGGCGCGTCTGCCAAAGCTGCCGGAAATGGAGCCGGCAGTAACCTGGAGCAATGCACCTGCGTTCTGCATCTCGCATAGGGCGTCATAGTGATAGTCGATCCAGGCCAGACGCTCCGGATGGGTGATGATCGGAACGTAGCCGCGCGACAGACAGTTTTCCACAAGCGATGACAGGCCCGGCGGGCAGACATGATGGGGCGGTTCCAGCAAAAAATAGCGGGTGTTGTTGAGTGTGGGCGCTTTCCGGCTGCAAATGCACTCGACAAGATCCGGTACGACGTGGATGTCAGCGCCGATCGAAAGGCCAATCTCAATCTGACTCGTATTCACCGCCTTCAACAGCACCTGGAGAGCATCACGAATGGCAGCAAAATCATTGTTGTAGACACCTGGAGAAATATGGGGCGTGCATGCGATGTGTGTGATGCCATCGGCGGCAGCGACCCGTGCCATTTCCACTGATACCGCCAGCGATGATGAGCCATCATCGAGACCAGGAAGAATATGGTTATGCAGGTCGATCATTCAGACCCTATTCCTCACGGGTGAATTTCCGTCGCGACAATGCGGCGACACCTGGAGCAGCACCGCTGATGGAGCTGGTGGAGCGCGCTGTTAGCGACTGATATCAGGGGCTGGCTTTATCGGTGCCCCCGCCGAGCGCCGAGGCAACGGCTGCTCCCGCGGAAATGGCACTGAACATTGCAAGTGGCGCGTTGGAGATGCCCGCAGTGGCCGTCGCAACCGGCGCTTCCACTTTGCTGACCCGCAGGCAAATCTCCGTGCCGAGGCTGGCGATGGTCACTTCCGAATTCGCGCCCACGTTGAGGGTGCACGAGCCAACCATAATGCTGGCGGAAGACTCATGGCCTGTCATGATCTGAGACCCCAGCGGCACGTTCGTACCCAGTGAGGCCACTCCGAATCCCTCTGGCCTTGAGGCGATCACTTCTCCGCTGGAGGCAATGATTTCAGCAACGGCGTTACCAGAAGCGACCGGCGTAAGGCAGGCGCAGTCGCGCTCCTGAGAATGTGAGCTTCCGCTACCACCTAACGCGATTGCGGTGGCACCGGCGGCAAGTATGACGTTTTTCATCTTGGATTCTCATTAACAATACAATTGGAGAATTCTCCAACATACTCAAAATGCTAATGGTATCTTCAGCCGTTACGGGCTTGCGCCGTCGCTGCCGCCGCCTAATGCTGCGGCGCCAGCAGCAGCGGCGGCAACGCCAAGCCCGACCGCTATGGCCGGCGTGTTGGGCGCCGGTGGAGCGGCCACCACTTCGCTGACCTGAAGGCAGAGATTTGCGCCTGTTTGGGAGATCAGCATCTCGCTGTTCTCACTCATCGGTACAGAGCACGAGCCGAAAGCAATCCGGGCGGCCGATCCGGGACCGGTAACGACCTGCGATCCCAAGCCGATCGACGTGCCCGCCGCGGCCGTTTGCAACCCGGATTGCTGGGAGCTCAAAACCTGGCCCGATACTGAAACGATCTGCCCCGAAACACCATCCGAAATGGATGTGGTGCAGGCACATCGGCCATCTTGCGCAAATCCGGCCGAAGCCCAGCCAAATGAAAACAACGTGCCGAGAATAATCGGCGCAATTATCTGAGACGTCATAAGTCGCCCATTCCCCCCAAAAATTAAAAGCCCCAACGCACTTATATAATAGGCGATCCTCCCGCGCAAGTTGCAAATTTTCATTTCCATGTGCAACTCGCCGGGCTGGGTCTACCACCGGAGTCACACGCTGGTATTCTCGTGCATTTGGCGCTGCCATCCACGGTAAGTTCCAGAATGGCAGCGACGACGGTCCCGCAGCTTCGTTCCCCGGAAGCTGCGCCGTGAAACAGAGCCTGAAACCGAGCGAGAGACGGTAGTTGAAAAAAACGCGGCTTCCTTAGAACGGCAGACTCACGTCGGCGTTGCAGCGCTGGTATTTTGTGTTCTTACAGATCGCCTGAACCTTTTTGGGTGTGGAATGGTTCCAAATATACTCTTTGATGGGCCGGTGGCGGCGGATGTCACCGTTGTTCTTGCCCACGGCGCAGGCGCGTCTATGGAGTCCGCCCCCATGCAAATGGCCGCGCAGGCTTTGGCGGATGTCGGCTTTCGGGTCGCGCGTTTCGAATTCGCCTACATGGCAGCGCGGCGCTCGGGCAGCCGCAGACCGCCTCCGAGAGCGGAAATGCTCAGCGGCGAGTATGGGGCGATGGTGGATGCACTCGGCGCAGAGAAGGGGGCTTTGATCATCGGTGGTAAATCGATGGGTGGGCGCGTTGCCTCCATGATTGCGGATGATCTTTACGCGTCGGGCCGCATCGATGGCCTGCTGTGTCTTGGCTACCCTTTCCACCCTCCGAAGAAGCCGGCACAGCTTCGGGTTGACCATCTGGCGGCACTGCAGACGCCGGCCTTGATCTGCCAAGGAACGCGCGATGCGTTCGGCTCGTTCGAGGAGGTGGGGGGCTATGCACTCTCTGACCGGATCGAGATGCTGTGGCTGGAAGATGGTGACCATGACCTGAAACCCCGCCGAAAGATGACAGGTCTGACCGCGGCCGACCATATGAAGACGGTCGCCAAGGCCACGCGGGCATGGGTGGATCGAACCGTTTCCTGATTGACACCGGTACGGGCGTGACACTCGAATGGCAAATCTCTATTGGAGATAGCAATTAAGCACCTCTAACCGCGGACCTGAAGCGCGGCATTTGCTGCCTGGCCAGCGCAATAGAGTGGATGGCGGAATCTCTTCAGTTCCTACCGGATGGTTCGCCCTCTACAGGACGGACAGTGAAGAAGTGCGGGTCAATCAATTTGTTCTGATTTCACGCGGTGCCGGCCCATCGGAAGCATGAACGGCCTGCCCGAAGTCGGATCGGTGATGATGCGGCTTTCGAGACCGAAGACCTGCCGCACATTCTCTTCCGTGAGTACGTCTTCCGGCTTGCCGGAGACGTGCAGGCGCCCTTCAGCCATGGCAACGAGGCAGTCCGCATAGCGCGCGGCCAAATTAAGGTCATGCAGCACCATGACGATGGTGGTGCCGCGTGCGCTGTTGAGATCGGTCAAAAGATCCAGCACCTCGATCTGGTGGCTGATGTCGAGAAATGTCGTTGGCTCGTCCAGCAGCAGGATCTCCGTCTGCTGCGCCAACGCCATGGCAATCCAGACCCGCTGGCGCTGGCCGCCGGAGAGCTCGTCGACCGGTCGCTCGGCAAGCGCCGTCGTTCGCGTCGCTTCGAGTGCGGCGGCCACTGCCTCGTCGTCCTTGCGCGTCCAGCGTGAAAACATGCCCTGATGAGGATGTCGCCCGCGGCTGACGAGGTCGGCAACCGTGATTCCTTCTGGCGCAATCGGCGATTGAGGCAGAAGGCCCATTCTTCGCGCCAACTCGCGGGACGGGGCCTGATGGATTGATTTCCCGTCAAGAAGCACCTGGCCCTGACGCGGTGAGATGAGGCGGGACATGGTGCGCAGAAGCGTGGACTTGCCGCATGCATTGGCGCCGACAATTACGGTTATCTTTCCCGGCAGGACGGTAAGATCGAGCCCGTTAAGAATGACGGTATCGCCGTAACCTGCCGATAGCCCGGCTGCGGTCAGCGAATGAATGGTCATAGCGAGCCTCCGGCCCGATTGATGCGGATAAGCAGGAAAATCAGATAAGGGGCGCCCAAGGCGCCAGTGACCACGCCCACCGGATACCGGCCGGGCAGGAGAAACTGGCCGCAATAGTCTCCGATGAGGACGAGCGTCGCCCCGACCAGGGCTGACGGGACCAACAAGGATCCGCTGTTTCCCACGATGCGCGCGGCGATCGGCCCGGACAGGAAAGCGACAAAGGCGATGGGGCCCGTAACTGCCGTCGCCGTTGCGATCACGCCGACTGCCGAGACAATGATTATGATGCGCGTCGCTGCAACACCGACGCCCAGAGCCGCTGCCGTCTCATCGCCCAGCCTCAGCGCCTCCAGATCGCGCGCGCGGCTCAACAAAAGCCCGCCAAACGCGACAAGCGCCAGGAAAAGCGGGAGCGTCTGGTCGAGCCGCGCGCCATTGACACTGCCGGTCAGCCAGCGCATCGCCTCTTGCAGGCTCCAGGCCGGCGCGCGGGAGAGAGTATAGGCGATGAAGCTTTCCAGCATGGCCGAAACGCCGATGCCGACAAGGATAAGCCGGGTTCCGGCAACACCGTTCCTGAACGACAGGGCATAGATCATCAACGCCACGCCGAGACCGGCGACAACCGCAAAGATCGAAACCGCTGGTCCACTGAGTGACAGCACGACGATGGCAAAGACAGCCGCTGCGCTCGCGCCCCAGCTGATGCCAATGATATCCGGGCTGGCGAGCGGATTGCGCAACATGATCTGGAAGGCAGCGCCGCCTAATCCGAAGCTCAAGCCCGCAAGGACTGACAGGACAGCCCGTGGCAGCCGCAACTGTCCAACGGTAAAGCTGGCCCCCGGCACGTCCTCGCCAAGCAGCACGCGAATAACATCTCTCGGCGGGGTAAAGGATTGTCCCAATGACAGCGTCAGGGCGAAGGCCGCAGCCAGCATGAGTATCAGAATAGCTATGACAATTTTGTATCTGTGCGCACGGCGCCGGCGGTCGCCATTAAGAAGAGCGATTGCGGGAGAAGCCATCGTCACAGTTCACGCACTCGCTGGCGCCTGACGATCCAGATAAAAAATGGAGCGCCGATAAAGGCGGTGACGATACCGACTTCGATCTCGGCCGGACGGGCTATAACGCGTCCAGCAATGTCGGCGGCGATCAGCAGGCAAGCACCGTTCAATGCAGAAAAGGGCAACAGCCACCGATGATCGACTCCGATCAGTAAACGGCATAGGTGTGGAACGACCAGCCCCAGGAAGCCGATTGGACCGCAAATCGCCGTGGTGGCTCCGCACAGGAGAATCGCCCCCAACGCGGCTGTCGCGCGGGCGAAGGCGACGCGTTCGCCAAGCCCGGCGGCCAAGTCGTCGCCCAACGCCAGTGAATTGAGCTTTCGCGCCGATAGAAGGCTGATGGCGAAGCCCACCGCAAGGAATGGCAGTACATGAGAAATGCTCTCGAAGGTCGCTCCGCCCACGCCGCCGATCCGCCATGTCTGGATGCTGCCGGCGATATCGTTTCGCGGCAGGACCAGGGCCATGACGAGCGAGGAAAAGGCGATCGAGGTGGCCGCGCCGGCAAGTGCCAGCTTGAGGGGCGTGGCCCCGCCGCGCCCGAGCGAGCCTATGGTATAAACGAAGACCGCCGCGCCGCCGGCTCCCAGGATGGCCACCCAGATATATGCGTAGGCTGAGGTCATATCGAACCAGACCACCCCGATGACGACGGCGAGCGATGCGCCCATATTGACACCCAGAATGCCCGGATCGGCTAGAGGATTGCGCGTCACACCCTGCATGATGGCCCCGGCGAGCCCAAGCGCCGCGCCGGCAAGCAGGGCAAGCAGCGTCCGCGGAATTCGGACGGCCACGGCGGCCTGCCCGATGCTGTCGATGTGACCACCGACGGCCGCGACAATGTCATTCCAGCCAACGTCGCGCGTGCCGAAAGCCACCGACAGAACGCACAGCACTATGCAGGCGAAGATCATTGCCGCCAGCCAGAGAATTCGGAGGCTGTTCGATCGTCCCGCGAAGGCGGCCCCGCCAGAGGCCTCGATGGGGTCGGCCGTCATTGCGACTTTCGGGCCGCTTCGGCAAGCAGAGCTACATAATCCTCAAGCACCCACGAGATCGAAAGCGGCGTCGGATTTGCCGCGGTGCCGAGGGGATTTCTCCCCAGCAAGACCACCGCATCATTGGCGACGGCCGGCATTCTGGACATCAGCGGATTGGCCCTTAGCGCCTCGATCAGGTTTCGGTCGCCATAGGTTACGAGGATGTCGACATCATCGAACAGGTCGACGCGCTCCGCGCTGATGGAGCCCGAGAACCTGCCTGCCTCGGAGGCTTCCATGACCCTTTTCGGCGATCTCAATCCAAGATCGGTGAAGAACTTCACCCTGCTATCGTTGTCTGTGTAGAAACTGACGGTGCTGAGGTTGGTCGCGTCGAGATGGGTGATGAACATCGCCGTCTTGCCCTCGAGCTCGGGATAGCCAGCGATCACATCGGCAATTTCAGCTTCGATATCCCTGACCAGTGCCTAGCCTTCGGCGGCCATGCCCAGCCCCGCGCTGTTCTGGCGGATCATTTCGCGCCAATCGGTGGACCAGGGCGATTCAGGATAGGCGATCACCGGAGCAATCTGACTGAGCGTGTCGTAGTCAGACTGGCTGAGACCGGAATAGGCGGCCAGAATCACATCGGGGTCTGTAGCGGCGACAGCCTCGAAGTTGATGCCGTCACCCTCGTCGAAAAGCATCGGTTGAGCGCCGTTGAGTTCTGCCAGCTTTTCCGCCACCCAGGGCAGGATCCCGTCATCATCATCATCGCCGAAATTGGCCGCGGCAAAACCGACGGGCACGATGCCGAGCGCCAGCGGCACCTCGTGGTTCGCCCAAGCAACCGTTGCCACACGCTCCGGCTTCTCCGTAATCGTCGTCGTGCCCAGCGCATGCCGGATGGTGGTGGGGTAGGTGGTGTTCTCAGCCCATGCGCTACCGAATGCAATCAGTGAGAGGCACGTCGCGACAAGCAGCGCGAACGGAGGGAAGAACCGCAGCATTGGCGAAGCTCTCCAGAATGTTTTTTAAGTGGACTTTTACTCTCAGCTTTACCAGGCCGGGTCAAGTCGGATGCCGGCGCCTCGAATGAAAAGCAGCAAGCTTCCCGGGGATTTTTACAAAAGCGGGGAAAATTACAATACTGGATTGAAGAACTCAAGTTATAGGCGCTACACCACCCACGGCGACGTGATCTCTTCTGCAATGGCGGGCGGGGAAGCTGTCGCTGTGCGCCTGCCAGCACGCAGCAGTCTTAAATTCTGGAACCTTGGCCATGGAAATTGAAACGACCCGCGCTTTCAGGAAAGCAAGAGCTCGCTACCGCAACGCGCTGCTGCTCAGTTGCACTGCCCTGGCCGCCTTGCCACCTACATGTTTGTTGGCTCAAGAGACTGAAAATTCAGGTTCCGTAACCGTTCTCGAGACCATTACGGTTGAAGGCGGTGATGACGACGCCAACTCGATCGTGGCAACGCAGACCACGGGTGGTAGCAAGATGGCGACCGACATACTTGATACCCCTGCTTCCGTCTCCGTGATAACGGCAAAGGAGATTGAAGAGCGCGGCGCCCAGAATGTCGAGCAGGTGCTGCAATACACCACCGCCGTTTTCACGGACTTCTATGGCTCGGATGACCGGTTCGACTTCTTCAAGATCCGGGGCTTCGATGCTTATACCTATCGCGATGGGCTGTCGCTGGGCAGCCCCTTTGGCGGGGCACGGGAAGAACCATATGCCTTCGAACGCGTCGAGGTGCTGAAGGGCGCGAATTCCACGGTGTCCGGTGTCTCTGATCCCGGCGGGTCGGTAAATTATGTCACCAAGCGACCGAAGAGCGAAAAGTTCGGCGAATTCTACGTCACCGGCGGATCGTTTGATCATAAGGAAGTCGGCTTTGATTTCGGCGACAATCTGACAGAGGATGACACGCTTTCCTATCGACTGACCGGCAAGTTCCAGGATGCCGATCAGGAGTATGATTATTCCCGCGATGACGAGAAATTCATCATGGGCGGGCTCACATGGCGCCCAAGCGATGCAACCAACCTGACCGTCGTTTTCGATCATCTTCACCGTAATGGCGTGCCCGGCAGCGGTGGGCACCCTGTGGGTACGGATTTCGATAGAAGCCGCTTTTTCGGAGAACCGGACTTCAACTATCGCGGCACGGATAGGAATACGCTCAGTGTCATGTTTGACCATGATTTCGGCAACGGTCTGAGCTTCAGCTCAAACGCGCGCTATAGCGATACGTCGACCGACTTTGGCTATGCGTATATTGCCGCCACGCCAACGGATGGGACAACGATCGCCGAACGAGATTTCTTCGCCAACGACTCTTCAAGTGAAGATTTCATCATTGACGCACGTCTGCAGTACGACACCAGTTTCAGCAATATGGAAAGCCGTACTCTGGTCGGCATCGAGTATCGCGATGTATCGTCCGACAGCACCACATATTTTGATGATGCACCCAGCATCGATTGGGCGAACCCGGTCTATACGGGCGCGCCGGCAACACTTCCGACTCTAAGAAGCTTGAGAAGCGATCAGGAGACAAAGGCCGTCTACGTCCAGCAAGACCTGACCTTTGCCGAAAGATTGATCGCGACCGCTAGCCTGCGGAATGATTGGCTGGACCTCAGCGAGACAAATCAGATCACTGGCGTAACGACCACAGACGATGTCAGTGAATTCACAAGCCGCTTCGGCCTGACCTATAAATTCACCAACGAATTCGCGATCTATGGCAGTTATGCCGAATCCGTCGCGCCGCCATCGCTGGGCGTTGAGCCGGAGCGCGGTGAGCAGATTGAAGTCGGTATGAAGTATCGGCCCTATGCGTTTCCCGCGCTCTTCAGCGCCGCAATTTACGATCTGACCAAGAACAATATCACACGCACCAATCCTGCCACTGGTTTTGATGAAACGATCGGCGAAATTCGTGTTCGCGGCCTGGACCTCGAGGCAAAGGCCGAGTTAGCCAGCAATTGGAGCCTTACGGCTGCGTATTCATATCTCGATGCCGAGATCGTTGAAAACGGCACTGCCGGAAATGAGGGCAATCGTCCGGCTTTCGTGCCGGAGCATATGGCTTCGCTCTGGGTCAACTACGAGCTTGAAGGAAGCGGACGGCGCGGCGACATGACCTTTGGGCTCGGCGCGCGCTATACGAGCTCCTATTACTTCAATGACGAAAATACGCAGCAGACCGACAGCAGTATCGTCTTCGATGCTGCCTTTAGCTACGATATTCATGAAAACACCTCGCTCGAGGTCAATGTCAGCAACATCTTCAATGAAAAGCACGTGGATTATGGCGGCTTCGGAGCAGATTTCTACAACCCGGGCCGTGCGGTGTACGCAACGCTGCGCCATAGCTGGTAAAGCCTCTCATCCGCTTTCCTGCAGATGAGGGGAGTTCCAACCCCCCGTCTACGGAACCGGCCCGAAAATCAACCGATTTTCGAAAAGTACGACGCATAAATTCAACGAGATAGCGCGTTCTTGTGCGTCCAAAAAGACGCGCGGCGCGCTAGCGGATCTGCTGCAACCGCCGCCATACGGCAGGTGTGTGCCCGACCGCCTGGCGGAAGGCCTTTGTCAGATGGGCCTGATCTGTAAAGCCGAGTTGCGCCGCGATGCGGGCAACGGTCAGATCGGTTTCCATCAGCAGCTTCTGCGCATGCTCGATGCGCCGTGCAAGCTGCCATTGCATCGGCGTTTTTCCAGTCGTTTGCTTGAAGACATTGGCGAACCAGCTTTCCGATAAACCGACTGTCGCGGCCATGTCGGATACAGTCACGCGTCTGTCGCCGCGCGCCTCAAGTTGCGCAATCAGCTTGTTCATTTGTGCCTGCGTGAGCCTGCCGCTGGCCTGTCCGCCCTCGTGCTCGGGAATGTGGAGGAGGCCCGATACGATACTGCCCACAAGGCTTTCGGCATAAACGGCGTTTTTTGACGGAGCTGACAACTCGTCCACCAGCAGGCCCGCCAGCGTTTCAATAGGTCCGACATCCTGAATTTCCACGGGCTGGCGCAAGGCGGCCAGAGCGGCCGAGGTCCCGACGGAGGGCGACAGAAATCTCAGCATCCGATCCCGGTGCACGTGCAGATCCAGATGGGAGAAGCGATGCATGGACGTGAAGTTGGTCCACAAGGGAACGCCGGCCGGTACATAGATCGCACGCGCCATGGGACGATAATGAGAACCGGACGATGCGTCCCGGTTGCTCATCAGGATATGCGAGGAAACATCGTTGAAGAAGACCACGATGCGCGGATCGGGTGACAGATAGTATCCCTTGGCTCCGGGTTGGCCCTCTGCATCCCAGAACACGCTCATCAGGCCGTTGAGGCTACGCCACTTGACCGGCACGAGCGGCCGAATGCCTTCCGTATAGCAGGTCATCGAATGCAGATAGCTCATGTCAGAAGCTGTCCATGAAGAGCGTGTGTCCGCAAGGGGTGCCGCCGGCGATTATCCGGCCAGAAGTGCACCATAGTGCAGCTATCATGGATTATCAGCTGGGCAAAGCTTGCGTCACAATTCGATTGAGACGCAGAAATGTTGGGGAACCGATTCCTGGCGGCGCGTTCAAAGGGACCCACGATAGATCCAGGATGCAGGATCGCCGCTTGACTTTATGGCCAGTCAAGATTGGAGCACCTCGCAAGGCTCTTTCCCGTCCTGTCTTCGCCCGTGTCAATACGGACAGAAGCCCGCCAGCCTATG
>JAJUHJ010000092.1 GCA_029279965.1 Phyllobacteriaceae bacterium | reverse complement strand
GAATATGTCGTCACGCAGGAGCCAGCTCCGATCGAGGTTCCAGCCGACGTCACCATTGAGGTGGGAACTGCGCTTCCCGAGACTATCGAGCTCCGCCAGCTTGAGGCTCCAGACCTTCAGGCGCAGTATCGCTATGTGGTGGTCGACGGCCGCACACTGCTCGTAGAGCCTGAAACACGCGAGATCATTCACATCATCGAGTAGTCGAGTAGCGCTCAATGTGCGGCGGCGCTGCGGTTGACGCAGCGCTGTCGTTTCGCGGAACAACCTTCCAAAGATCTCTCAGGAGATTTTGGTCGGAGCGGCGGGATTCGAACCCACGACCCCTTGACCCCCAGTCAAGTGCGCTACCGGGCTGCGCTACGCTCCGAACCGGTGAACCCATAGCTATTCGCATGTCCCGGCGCAAGGCCAAAAGCGCGCATGGAAACCATCTCTGGTCCCGCGCGTTTTCCCAAAAGTCTCGGAGGGCGGCATGGCGCCACGACCATACTGGAAGGGCTATCTTAAATTATCGCTCGTGACCTGCCCGGTCTCGCTGACACCGGCGACCACCGAGCGGGAGAAAATCCGCTTTCACACCCTCAACCGCGAGACCGGGAATCGTGTCCGGAGCCGCTATGTGGACGCGGAAACCGGTAAGCCGGTTTTGGACGAAGACGAGGTAAGGGGGTACGAGACTGAGGAGGGCAAGTACGTTACCTTCGAGGACGAGGAACTTGAAGCCGTCGGGCTCGAAAGCACCCGCACCATTGATATTGGCCAGTTCGTGCCCGCCGATTCGATCGATTGGGTTTGGCTCGACAAGCCCTATTACCTGATGCCCGACGACGAGGTCGCGCAGGAAGCTTTTGCCGTCATCCGTGAGGCGATGGACGCCACCGAGACCGTCGGCATTTCGCGGCTGGTGCTGTCGCGGCGCGAGCGTGCCGTCATGCTGGAACCGCGCGACAAGGGCATAGTGCTTTGGACTTTGCGCTATGGCGACGAGGTACGGGACCCGCAGGAGGTCTTTTCGGACATCGAAGGCAAGAAGGCCGAGCCGAGGGTTGTCTCGCTGGTCGAAACGCTGATCAAGGACCTTACGCAATCCTGGAGCCCCGACATGGTCGGCGACCCGGTGCAGACGCGTCTGAAGGAAATCGTGGAAGCCAAAAAGAAGAAGAAAGGCAAGCGTCCGTCCCGGACGGCGAAGAAGAAGGAAGAAGCCGAGGCGCCCGATAACGTCGTAAGCATCATGGATGCATTGAAGAAGTCGATTTCCGAAGAAAGGAAACGGGGCCGCTGACGGCTGCGGCCCTTGTCATGCGGCGCGCTTAGCCTGTTTTCGCAGAGGGGTTGCCGCCTTGAAAAAGTCTTCCCAAGGATCGGTGGTCGGCCCGGCCAGCCGCGTGAGGGCGTTGTTCACGGTAAAGTAATCTGGTCCGATCGCAGGACTAAGTTCCTCCCAGGCCAGCGGCATGGAAACGGCGGCGCCGGGCCTTGCACGCGTTGAGTAGGGCGCAACAGCGGTTGCCCCGCGGCCATTGCGCAGATAGTCGATCAGGATTTTTCCCTTTCGCTTGGCCTTCGTAACCGTCGCCACGAAGCGTTCCGGACTGTCGGAAGCCATCGCGTCGGCGATGCCCTTTGCGAACGCTTTTACCTCGTCCCACCGCGCCTGGGGGCGCAATGGCGCCACCACGTGCAACCCCTTGCCGCCGGACGTCTTCACGAAGCTCGACAGTCCTGCATCGGAAAGCCGATCCCTCACCTCGCCCGCCGCTGCGATTACATCACTCCAGCCGACGCCCGGTCCCGGGTCGAGATCCATATTGATGAGGTCAGGCTTTTCCAGATTGTCCAGCCGTGCACCCCAGGGATGGATTTCCAGCGTGCCCCCTTGCACCAGCCCGATAAGGCCGGCCAGATCGTCGATGGCAATAATCGGCTCCTCATCCTCCGGGTCGACGGCCTTCAGGATTTCGGAGGACTGTCCGCGCCAGGCATGTTTCTGGAAAAAGCATTGGCCGCTGACACCATCCGGACAGCGCACCAGCGCGAGCGGCCGCCCCACGATGTATGGTCCCATACGCCGCCAGGCTTCGATGTAATAGTCGGCAAGGCCCTGCTTGGTGACGCCGGCATCCTCCCAATAAAGCCGATCGGGGTGCGTGAGCCGAAAGGCCGGCGCGGGCTTTGCGGCAGGCGCCTTGAGGCCAGTCTCTCGCCGTATATCCTTAGGCTTCTTGTCCTCACGCAATCCGCGAAAGGCGGCGTGGCGAATATGATCGTCGGCCGTCCATGTTCTGAACTCGACCTCTGCCACCAATTCCGGCCGCACGAATTTGGCCTGACGCGCCTCCTCCGCCGTCAGCTTTTTCGCAAACGGGCTTTTTTCCGTGCGCATCCTGTTCAGCCGCTCAAAGAGTTCCTGGGCCAATTCGCGGCTGAAGCCGGTGCCGACACGGCCCGCGTGCAAGAGCTTCCCGTCTTCGTAATATCCCAGCACCAGCGAGCCGATGGCGTTGCGGAAGCTCGTTGACGGGACAAAGCCTGCCACGACGAATTCCTGTTTCAAGGAGCATTTCGATTTGATCCAGTCCTTCCCCCTGCCGGAGCGGTAGGGCGCGTCACGATCCTTGGAGATGACGCCTTCGAGGCTCAGCCGGCAGGCGTGGCGATAGACAAGCTCCCCATCCTCCTCAAAATGCTCGCTGTAACGCAGTATCTTCGGAGCGCTCTCCAGCACTTTCTCCAGAACGGCCTTACGTTCGATCACCGGCACGGGGCGAAGATCATGTCCATCGAGGTACAGGAGGTCGAAAAGATAAAAAGCCATACGGTCGGTGCGGCCGGCGGACAAATCGGCTTGAAGCGCGGAAAAATCCGATGCGCCGCCAGCCGCATCCACGACAAGCTCTCCATCGAGGATTGCGTCCTTAACGGGCAGCGCAGATAGCGCCCCGGTAATGGCTTTGCCAAACTTGGCCGTCCAGTCGAGGCCGCTGCGCGTGAAGAGTTTGACCTTTCCGGCGCGAATATGAGCCTGAAGACGATAACCATCGAACTTGATCTCATGCAGCCACTTGATTCCGGATGGTGTCTTCCCGCGCAGTGTAGCAAGTGCCGGCTCGACGAAGCCTGGATAACCCGCTTTCTTCGCACGCCGGGGCAATGCCGGCGTTTTCTCTTGTTTTCTGTCTATTCGTCCGGTCTTCGATGACCAGCCGGGAGCTTCCCCTTCCACATCCTCTATCTGTCTTCCCGTTTTTACGGATTCGGGGCGCTCTTCGAGGATATCGGGAGCGTCCTCGTCGCGCGCAAACTCATCGTCGCCCTTGATGAGCAGCCAATTTTCCTTTTTCTCGCGCGGCTTGGTGGCCATCCGCACCAAGTGCCACCGTCCGCCAAGCTTCTCCCCGTGCAATTCGAACTCGAAATGCCCCTTCGCCAGACCCTTTTTCAAGTCTCCGACAGGTGACCAGCGCCCCCGATCCCAGACGATGACCGTGCCGCCGCCATACTCGCCCTTAGGAATCGTGCCTTCGAAATCGCCATACTCCAGCGGGTGATCCTCGACATGAACGGCGAGACGTTTTTCGCCGGGCACCAGGCTTGGGCCCCGGGTCACCGCCCAGCTCTTCAACACACCGTCCATTTCGAGGCGTAAATCATAGTGGAGCCGGCGCGCGGCGTGCTTTTGAATGACGAAACTGTCTCCGCGAGCAGATTGCCTGGCCCGGCCGCGCGGCTCGGGCGTGGTCTTGAAGTCGCGCTTCTTTCGATAGGTGGTAAGCGCCATCATCCCGCCTTGCGACGCTGCGCAGAGGAAGCGGTCTTTTTCCGCTGGTTTGCGCCCGCCTTCTTTTTCGGTGCCTTCTTGCTGGCCTTAGCGCTTTCGCGCAGGGCATCCATAAGGCTCACCACCTTGGTTTCCTTCGGCGGCTTGGGCAGCTTGAGCTCCCGGCCTTCCATCTTCGCTTTAACGAGTTCCGCCAGCGCCTGGTCGTAGCGATCGTCGAAGTCTCGCGGATCGAACTCGCCACTCTTGGTGTCGATGATATGCTTTGCTAGGTCGAGCATCTCGCCCTCGATCTTCAGTTCAGGCAGATCGTCGAACATATCCGCCGCCGAACGCACTTCATGGTCGAAATTAAGCGTGCTTGCGACCAGACCCGGTCCCTGCGGGCGCAAAAGCACCGTGCGCACCCGCCTGAAGAGAACGGCTCGCGCAAGGGCGGCGACGTTCTGGCGCCGCATGCCTTCGCGGATCACCGCGAAAGAATCGGCACCGGCTGCTCCGGAGGGCGCGATGTAATATGGGCGGTCAAAATAAACGGTATCCACCTCGTCGCAGGGAACAAAGGCTTCGATGCGGATCGTCTTGTCACTTTCAGGAATGGTTTCGGCGATCTCCTCGGGCTCGACAAGGACATATTCTCCCTCGCCTATCTCATAACCTTTTACCTGCGCCTCGCGTTCGACCGGCTTTTCCGTCTCCTCGTCGATATATTCGCGATGCACGCGGTTGCCGGTCTTGCGGTTAAGAATGTGGAATGAAATGCGTTTGGACGTCGTCGCGCCGGCATAAAGCGCGACCGGGAAGGCCAGCTCTGAAATTTTCAGGAAACCTTTCCATGTGGCCCGAGGCGCCAAGGTTCTCTCCCGTTCACTGGAACAGAACAAAACGCCAGCGCAAGGTAGAGGTTCCCTTCAGAGACGCCCGCACTTCCGGCGACATTCACGCAGAGATTGCACACGGAAATATTTTGTCCGAAACAACAGATAACACACATCAAGTACATCCATAAAATATTTCGTTATAAGAAGAAATTTTATCAACTCAGAAGAGAAAAATTCCAAATCCAATCTTCAACAACAAAATCCAGCCACCTTTTTCTTCTGTTGTGCACATCGGCGTGGGGGAACTTCAGAAGAGTAGCATTCAGCCCACTCTTATCGATTGGAGGATAACTCGATGAAATACCTTCTCGCGCTCGGTGTAGCGGCTGGTTTCGCGGTGCCTGCTTTTTCGCAGGCGGTGGATTTCACCGCGCTCGACGCTGACCAAAATGGGTCGGTGTCACTGGAGGAACTGCAGGCCGTAATGCCGGATTTGACCGAAGAAACATTCAACGCAGCCGACGCGGATGGCAGTGGCGACCTCTCGCAAGAGGAGTTCGCCATGGTCACAGGCGGCTAAAAAGGACGGAGCAAAATAATGTTGAAAACCATTGTTGGATCAATCACGGCCATTCTTCTTCTGGCGCTGGCGGCCTGTGACGATGGATCAGCTCCCCCGCAAGCAGGAGGAGCTGGCGAAACCGGATCGATTTCCGCAACCCCGGACGCATCTGCGCCGACTGGAACCGGAACCGACATGGCTCAGTAGCCTCATCAGCTTACGAGGGGGCGCCAAGGCACCCCCTTGTTCTTTTCCGTGTCTGGAGTCCGCGCTTCGCTCGCGTCACAGGGACGCACGCAGCACCGAGCCATCGGCCAAAAAAAGCCGGAACGGTTCTCGAAAACACATGTATAGAGCGGATAGCTTACAGCGCCTTTGTGCAGGCGGAAGAACGCTTGGCGCTTGCCTCGTTCATCTCACCTGATCGAGCAGCCGCTTGCATTCAAGAAGATCGAACAATGCTTCCTGCAAGAGCGCACGATTGTCGCGGGACAGTCGATCTTCATCGGCCGACACTGGTGCTTCGTCGTCACGGCCGATCCCAAAAAAGCGCCGGTTCGGTTTTACCTTTGGCTGCCCCACGACCAGTTCGTCTTCGGATGCAGATTGCTTCTCGGCGGCTTTTTGCTGCGCAATGGCTTCCACAACGGCCACATCGCCCTTCCCGATGGCGACAACGAACTGATTGCCGTTCTCGCGCAGGAGCTTCTGCACTCCCTTGATCGTATACCCCTGGTCATAGAGCATATGGCGAATGCCCTTGATAAGATCGATGTCCTGGGGACGGTAATATCGACGCCCCCCGCCTCGCTTCATCGGCTTGATCTGCGAAAAGCGGGTTTCCCAGAAGCGCAGAACATGCTGGGGAAGATCAAGATCCTCCGCAACCTCGCTGATCGTTCGGAATGCGTCAGGGGCTTTTTCCATTCCTTACCACCTAGCATTTTGCATTCAGATGACATCCGCATGCATGCGAGAAATAAAGGTAGAACGTCGTAGGACGCTCAGCGCCTACCGTACCAGCGACTCACGCAGACATTTCAGCAGGATGAAGCATAGCATGCAAGACCGGCAGCCATTGGCAGGCAACCGGCGGCACTAACGATCGCGGCGCATTGCGCCCTACTCGGCTTTTTCCTTGCGGGCCCGGTGCGTGCGCAGGATGCGGTCTTTCAAGACATTTGATGCCTTGAAGGTCATCACCCGGCGCGGAAGGATTGGCACTTCCTCACCCGTCTTCGGATTACGGCCAACACGCTCATTCTTGTTGCGAACCTGGAAGGTGGCAAACGAAGAGAGCTTCACGGTCTCCCCGCGCACGACAGCGTCGCAGATCTCCTGAATCACCATTTCGACTATCTGCGCCGATTCCGTACGCGAAAGTCCTACCTTTCGATAGACAGCCTCCGCGAGGTCGGCACGTGTCAACGTCTTTCCCCCCATTAGGCCATCCAATCGTTCGAAACTGATGAAAATACAAGCGACGTGAATAGGTTATAAGAATTAACGAGGTAAGGTCAAGGACCCTGACCTGCCCCGGCTGATCAACCGATCACCATCGCAGAAGGACGGCACCCCATGTGAACCCGCCGCCCATGGCTTCGAGCAGAACCAGATCGCCTCGCTTGATCTTACCCTCCCTGACAGCATGGGCGAGCGCCAGCGGAACGGATGCGGCGGAGGTGTTGCCGTGCAGATCGACTGTGACGACGACTTTTTCCTCGGCAATGCCGAGTTTTTTCGCAGAGGCGTCGATGATGCGCTTGTTGGCCTGATGAGGCACGAACCAGTCGATCTCGTCCGACGTGATGTTTGTGCGGGAAAAAACATCTTCGATGACGTCGGTAATCATGCCGACGGCATGCTTGAAGACCTCACGACCCTGCATGCGAAGGTGCCCCACCGTTCCAGTGGTCGACGGTCCGCCATCAACGTAGAGCTTGTCCTTTTGTGCACCGTCGGAGCGAAGCGCAGATGCAAGAATGCCGCGGTCTGACAGACTCCCCTCGCCTTCGGCCGCTTCAAGCACGACGGCGCCCGCCCCATCCCCGAAGAGCACGCAAGTGGTCCGGTCGGTCCAGTCGAGAATGCGCGAGAAGGTCTCCGAGCCGATGACTAGAGCGCGCTTTCCCAGACCACCGCGCAGATGCAGGTCCGCCATCGTGATGGCATAGACGAAGCCGCTGCATACCGCCTGCAGATCGAAGGCAAATCCGTGATGAATGCCGAGCCGGTTCTGGATTTCGACGGCAGTGGCGGGAAAGGTATTGTTCGGCGTAGAGGTGGCAAGCACGATTACATCGATATCGTCCGGCTGCAGGCCGGCATGATCGAGCGCCGCGCGCGCCGCAGCCTCCCCCAGCGACGCGGTGGTCTCGTCATCGCCGGCGATGTGGCGCTGGCGAATGCCTGTCCTCTGGACGATCCACTCGTCCGAAGTATCAACCAGCGCCTCGAAGTCCTTGTTCGTCATGATGCGGCGTGGCAGCGCTGAGCCGATACCGCGAACGACGGACCTGATCATGATGATTTCCTATACACTGGCAAGCGGCAGTGGCTTGCGGGCATGATAGAGATCGAGCGTGGTGCGTGTCTTGTCGAAAACACCGCTTCGCACCATCTCGTAGCCGAGTTCGACGGCTGCGGCAAAGCCTTCCTCATCGGCGCCACCGTGGCTTTTGACCACGATTCCCTTGAGTCCGAGGAAAACGCCTCCATTGATCTTGCGCACATCCATCTTCTCGCGCAAGCGCTCGAAGGCACCCCGCGCCAGCAGGTAGCCGATCCTGGCCATCAGTGTCCGGCTCATGGCCGCGCGCAAATATTCGGCGATCTGCCGCGCCGTCCCTTCGGCCGATTTCAATGCAATATTCCCCGCGAAGCCTTCCGTCACGACCACATCGACCGTACCCTTGCCGAGGTCATCCCCTTCAACGAAGCCGTGATACTGCATGGTGGTCAGCCCCGCTTCACGCAGCATGCGCCCGGCCTCCTTCACCTCTTCCTGGCCCTTGATCTCCTCGACCCCCACATTCAGCAGCCCAACCGTCGGCTGGTTTATGTCGAACAGCGCGTTTGCCAAAGCCGCGCCGAGAATTGCGAAATCGACGAGCTGCTGCGCATCGGCCCCGATGGTTGCACCAACGTCCAAGACTATACTTTCGCCGCGGATCGTCGGCCAGATGGCGGCGATCGCCGGCCGCTCGATATCGGCCATGGTACGCAAGCAGAATTTCGACATAGCCATCAGCGCGCCGGTATTGCCGGCTGAAATACAGGCGTCCGCATCACCGGTCTTGACCGCCTCAATGGCTCTCCACATGGACGATTTCCACCGTCCCTGCCGCAGCGCCTGGCTCGGCTTGGCATCCATGCGCACGGCGACATCGCAATGCACGAACTCACTGAATTCCTGCAATCGAGGCAACCGGTCCAGCACCGGGCGAACCGCATCCTCGCGACCGAAGATCGTGAAGCGCACATCGGGACGGCGCTCGGCAACTCTGAGAAGGCTCGGAAGGACGACCTCCGGCCCATGGTCGCCACCCATTGCATCGATCGATATGCGTATCACGCGTTCACTGCCTCAAGCTTCAATGAAACGACCCCCTTGGAAAAGTGTCGCGAAAATAGCGGTTTTGCGCTCCGGCACAACCTCGATCTGCCTTAACCGCTCCCGCGCAGCTTCTTCAGGGCATCATAGAGCGGGCCGGCTGGCCTCTCATCCTCCTCCTTATTCGCAGGTGTGAGGACTGCCCCCGGCTTGCGAGGAAATGGGTCGATACCCAAAGAAAAGAACTCTTCGGCCAGCGCACCGACATCGATTCGGTCGCCCACGAACGGCTCGGGCAAATCGGCGCTCTCTGCTTCCACGACGATCTCGCCACCTTCGCTTTCCATCCGAGCAAGACGAGAGCCCTCCGGCACGAAAATGGCCTCAACGCTCTCATGTACTCGCGATTCGAGAGGCTCAAGACTGACGATGCAGGTTTGTGTGATATCAGCTTCGACGTGACCAGTCACCCGGACGCCGTCGCCCTTCCACGGGCGGGCCAAAAGCTCGGCAACGAACCGTTCGACGGACAACAGGCCATGAAGGCGCGCAAGCCTATCACGCTGCTGCGCGTCGGCCTCTATGGTTACGGTGCGTCCCTTCGCGGGCAGCCGGTTGACCTGCAATTTGTGTGAAACCGGGCTGGTTTCGCTCTCATTGCGCATGATCCACCTCTTGCAAAGGCGGGAAGCGGAGCTTTCCGCTTAACAGATCCTCGTCGGCAAGCGCGGCAAGCGATTCCTGTGCATCGAAGACATAGGCCGCCAGCGCCTCCGCCTCGTTCCATACCGTCCGCTCAGGCGCAATGTTCCGCCTTAGCGCGTCCGCAAGCGCATTCCGGTCCACCGAATCGAGGGCCTGTCCATAGGCGTTCAATCGTCCGTAGAACATCCGCGCGAGCTTTTTCATGCGCTTGGGCACGCCAAGATCGCCGATCCCCAATTCGCGAAGAGAGTGATCCACCTCCCGGAAAAACAGATCCGTGACCTCCTGGGAAATCTCCCGCAAGGCACCGGCATTCTCACCGCGCAGGCGATGCAGGAACAGGAAAAGGTGGAGAGACACCATTTCAAACCGCCCGAGCGGCGTGTCCGGCACCTGCCAGTCGGCATAGAGGCGAGGTCGCCGCGCTGCTGCCACGATCTCTCCATAAAGGCTGTCGACGATCTGGCTGCGGTTGCGCCGGCGCACACCGGAAAGCCATTTCAACATGATGGCGCCCTCCTTCGGCTGCTTCGTGCTGTCGGTCCGGTTGCATCGGCGCGCAAGCTGGTTTACCGGTTTTGCATAATGGTGCAAAGGGTGGCGATCCGGTTTTGGCTGGGACGTATGCTTCTAGGGAGATGTCGTTGCGGGTGCTGAAATTCAAGGCGAACCATACCTGCCATTTAATGATGGCGGCCGCAATGGGCGGTACCATGCTGGTGACTGGCTGCAGCAGCTTGCCTTCATCGTTAAATGGGCGCGAAACACTCACCCACGGCTATGTGATCGACGAGGAAGCGCTCGCGCTCGTGCCCGTCGGCTCCAGCCGCGAGCAGGTGCTGCTGGCGCTGGGCTCACCGTCGACTACAGCGACGTTCGACAATGAGGTTTTCTACTACATCTCGCAAAAGCGCGTTCGGGGCGCCGCTTTCATGCGATCGCGGATCGTCGATCAGGAAGTGCTGGCCGTTTATTTCGGTGACGACCAGCGCGTGTCGAGGATTGCCCATTACGGGCTGAAGGACGGCAAGCTGTTCGACTTTATCTCGAGAACGACTCCGACGGGCGGACGCGACCTGAATTTCCTGCAGCAGGTAATCGCGGGCGTCGCCACTGGTGCCCCTCCTTCAAATCCGCTTGGCGCGCCATAGCGCGCCTCGTACGCATTTTAGCGGACCAACGTTTGTCTTCTTGACGGGCAAACGTTTGTCTTTCGCATATGTGCGAAATGCTCTAACGCCGGCCCGTTTTCACTTATAACGGCGAGTATCCGCCGAACAGGCACCTCCTTTCCATCTGGTGAGTGTCCCCGTACAATCGTGATTCGCGAGATCCGGGAGACACCATGAAGCGTTGGATAATCGCCGCTTTGGTTTCAACAGTGATGCCCGCCACGGCCAGCGCAGACGATAAATCAAGCTGGTTCCATATCGCCACCTCAGATCCTTTCGCCGCGCCGGGCGAGACGGCCAAGCCGAACGGAATTCTTGTTTTCGGCGGGGCTTATACGGCCGAAACCGCCGGGGGCTCCTGGCCGTGGACCTCGCCGGACTACACCGACGATTATTTCATCGGCGGCGCCTACACCCGCGATGTCTTCGACCTTCCACTCGGCTTCGCTCTCGGCGGGGAAGTCGGAGCATCGCTTCGCTTCGGAAATACCGATGCGTCGGGAGAAATCTGGAGTGGCGGGCGTCTCAGTCATGCCGGAATCGTGCTGGGGAACCTGAACATCGCGCCGGCCGTCACGCTAGGCCTGAGCGCGGTTTCCGACACGCTGCCCATCGAAGAAGAGCGCGAAGAACTTTACGATGGCACGGCAACCCTGTTGGGCTATATCGGTGCCGAGCTGTCCTTCCGGGTGAAGACCATGCCGAATGTCGAACTCGTCTATCGCCTTCACCATCGCTCCGGTGGCGACGGATTTTTTGGCGATATGCACGAAGGGTCGAACGCAAACGCGCTGGGAGTTCGCATCCGCTTCTAGTGAATGTCGGCCGAAGGCGGAACCGGTTCCGGGACGAAGACATGCCCGAATATGATTGTCGGCGCCTCTGAAACATCAAGAGAGCTTTGATACCCTGTCCTTTGTGCGTCCAGGAAGACGCACAAACGTGTTCAGCCCCCATCATCGTCATG
>JAJUHJ010000091.1 GCA_029279965.1 Phyllobacteriaceae bacterium | reverse complement strand
ACGGAAACGATCTTCGTTGCGCCAGGCTCGCCGTGTTCATTTTCGCCCATGGGTTTCTGCGTGCAGTACCAAAACGTGCTGGCCGCCGAGATCAGTGGTTTCGAGCTTGAAGGCTATTACGATGCAGGGCGCTATTTCGGCGGTTTAAGTCTGTCCATCATCGATGGTCACGAAATCCAAGAGGACGGCACCCGGACGGCGCTCGCCACCATTCCGCCCACCAGCGTCACCGCCGATGTGGGAATGCGGTTTCTGGAAGAGCGTCTCACCGTTGGCGGCGAGGTCCAGTTCAATGAAGCGCCGGAAGGTTCGAGCTTCGCTGAGGATTATACGCTCGTGAATATTTACGCGAATTATCAGGCCACCGAGAACCTGCGGCTCGACTTCCGCGTCGACAATCTCTTCGACGAAGAATATGTCGTTCCGCTCGTCGATACTGCCGGTGGCTTCAATAACCAGCCCGGCCTGAGCGTGAAGGTCGGCGCCACATTACGTTTCGGAGGCTGATATGAAGTTCTGGCGGGTGACGAATTTCTTGATGGTTTGCGGCTCGACCGTTGCTGCGATCTGCCTACCGGCAGCCGCTCAGGAGGAGGCCGCCACGTCATTGTCGATTGAACTGAACGGGCTGCAGGCGACCGAGGAGGGCTGCCGGCTCACCTTCGTCGCCGCCAACCGTCTG
Source organism: Phyllobacteriaceae bacterium (assembly GCA_029279965.1). Lineage (GTDB taxonomy): Bacteria > Pseudomonadota > Alphaproteobacteria > Rhizobiales > Rhizobiaceae > Chelativorans. Next base: position 10,932 of record JAJUHJ010000091.1, on the reverse strand, counting down.
AACGAAGACATCACGCGCGCTGCCTATGAACTCGCCTTCTTTAACGAAAAGGGTTTGGTCGAGCGCCTGACGGTGCTGGATTTCCAAAGCCTGCCCGCCGACCAGACGAAGGTGCGCCAGTTCGATCTTCCCGATTTGGATTGCGGCAATCTCGAACGCATCCTCGTCAATGACGCCACGGCTTGCGAGGCAACCGATACCGCCGTCTGCATGGAGCGCCTCGAAACCACCACCCGTGACGACGCCGTTGTCTTTGGACAGTAGCAGTAGCCAGCAAAGGTAAAACCATGCCAGCCGAACTGATCGATTCCATCAGATCCTTTCTCGAACTGGGTGGCCCCGTCGTCGCCCTCATCCTGTTGTTGTCGGTCTTTGCGCTGGCGCTCATTCTGCTGAAACTGGTCCAGTTCTGGCGCGAGCGCGTCGGCCGGCATCGGGTGGCGGAAAGGGCGCTGCATGCCTGGTTTCACCAGGGCCATGGGGAGGCGCGCGCTTTGGTCCAGAACGACCGCTCGCCGGCGGGCGCCGCGCTTGCCGCTTGCATGCGCCTGACGGCCCAGCGCAAAATTCCCAAAGACGCGATTGAGGACGAAGTTTCACGCGTTGCGCTTTTTCGATTGCACGAGTTGCAGCGCGGCTTCCGCGCGCTCGACGCGATCGCGCAGATTGCGCCATTGTTGGGGCTTTTCGGCACCGTGCTTGGCATGATCGAGGCGTTTCGCCAGTTGCAAGAGGCCGGCAACACGGTCGATCCTTCGCTCCTGGCTGGCGGAATCTGGGTGGCGCTGCTTACCACGGCGGCCGGGCTTGCCGTGGCCATGCCGGTTTCTCTTGTGCTCACCTGGCTTGAAACACGCGTGGAGAACGAACGGGTTGCAATCGAAACCCTGACGGGTGCGATCCTGTCGCACGGCGTTGCAGCGCTGCGTGAGGAGCCTGGAAGGACTGCCCCGGAAGCGGTCGCGGAGCTCGGTCATGCACATTGACATGCCGATACGGCGGCGTCGGCCACTGTCACTGACGTCGCTCATCGACGTCATCTTCCTGCTTCTGCTGTTTTTCATGCTGTCCTCCACATTTGTACGATTCGCCGAGGTGGAGATCGCGGGCGGTGTTGCCTCCAGGACGGCTGGTTCTCAGACACCGGATGTCCTGATCCGCCTGGATGATGATGGTTGGCAGGTGAACGGGCTTTCGCTCGATGCCGATATGGCAGTGACAGAACTGAAGCGTCTTGAAGAGCAGGACGCTTCGAGCGCAGTTCTGCTTGTGCGTGGCGAGGTTTCCTCCCAGGAACTGGTCAGTGCCGTGGAGCGCATTCGCCGCGAAACGTCCCTTTCTCTTTCCGTTGCGAGGTGATGGCATGTTGCGCCTCTCCCGTCCCCTGCCTCCGCGCCAGCGTGAAAGCACAATTGCATTGATCAACATCGTCTTTCTGATGCTGATCTTCTTCCTGATCGCCGGAACGCTATCACCGCCGCTCGATCGCGACATCCGCCTGATCTCGACGACGACTGCCGAGGGTGCCGCACCGCCCGACGCGCTGTTCGTTACGAGTGAAGGTCTGCTGCGTACGCAAGGCGAGCTGATTGATCCGGCCGCCTATGTAGAAAATCTGAAGGCGGATGCGGACCAGGAGCAGCCGCAGATAAAGCTGGCGGCCGACCGTGATTTGCCGGCCACACGGTTGATCGAGATCGTCGGCACGTTGCGTGAGGTGGGCGCGGGCAGGATCAGCATCGTCACGGAGCGTATCGCGCGATGAGGATGACGCCGTGGAAGTGGGGACTGGCCATCGGCCTTTCCGGTGTATTGCACGCAGGGGCGGCGGCGGTCCTCATACCGGGCGAACCGGAGGTGAAGATGGCAGGCGGCGACGGTGCGGAGATTGCGCTGGCCGGCACGGCATTCAGGGACATGACAGCCGCGGGATCGCCGTCCGAGGTGGTCGAGCCCGTGGCCGAGGCGGTAACGGAGATTTCGCCGGTGCAGCCGAGCGCAGAGGCGCAAACGGTCGATCCGGTCGACACCGCAGTAGCGCTTCCCGTCCGGCAGGCCCCTGCCCCGGTGGAAACCACCGAGCCGGCGGAGGAGGTTGTGCGAGCAAGCGCCGCCGAACCACGAGCCGCCGAGGCGGCAACCAAGCCAGACGAGGTGATAGAGCCGGAGATGCCGCAGGAAACGGTCACTGCAATGGTGCCTGTTCCGAGGCCCACCCCGCGCCCACACTATGAGCCGCCGGAGCAGCCGCGTGCGGAAGCTGAGAATCAACCTACCCCCCAAGAGGCGGCACGACCTCCCGCAGCAGGAAGAGCGGCACAGGCAGGGTCAGAAGGTCGCGATACTCAGGATGCGCAGCGCGGAGCAACGAGCGGCAGCAGGAGCGCCAACGCTGCAGCGAGCAGCAATACCGGAAGGGAAGCAAACCGGGCCGGTAACGCCGCCGTCTCCAACTATCCCGGCAAAGTTGTTGCGAAGCTGCGGCGGTCGCTGCGCTATCCGCGTGAGGCAAAGCGCGAGCGCCTGCGGGGAGAGACGCATGTCGCGTTCACGGTTGCGCAAGGCGGTTCTGTGAGCGGCATCCGCGTGGTCAAAAGCTCGGGCTCACCCGTCCTGGATCGCGCCGCCGTGGAAACAGTCCAGCGGGCAGCGCCGTTTCCGGCCATACCCGCAGGTGCCGGGCGCTCTGCCTGGCCATTCACGGTGCCGCTCGCGTTCGTACGATAGATTGCATTGTTATGCGCGCAAATGCGCAGAAAAACCGGACAGGAGACTGATGGGCATGTTTATCGCGATGAATCGATTCAAGGTCGCTGCTGGCCGCGAGGATGCGTTTGAAGAGGTTTGGAAAAACCGCGATTCACGCCTGAATGAGATGCCCGGATTCGTGGAATTCCAGCTTCTGCGTGGGCCGCACAATGCGGAGGAAGGCTACACGCTCTATGCCTCCCATACGGTCTGGCGCAGTCAGGAGGACTTCCAGGCTTGGACCAAATCGGAGAATTTCCGCAACGCGCACAAGAATGCCGGACAAAACAAGAGTCTTTATCAAGGCCCACCTGTCTTTGAAGGGTTTAACAGGGTCGAGGGCGCGTGATCGCGAGGACATGACAGTTTTGCTTCTGTCATGATGCCGCAAGCAGGCTGGCATTGCCGCCGGCTGCGGTCGTGTCAACGCAAACCGCGCGCTCATGCACATAGGCGGTTGGATAGATGACTTCGGTCACCAGCGGCACGATGGGGCCCTCGCGGGCGGCCAAGGCGCGCCTGAGGGCCACCAGCCATTCCCGCTCGCCCGTGGCGGCAACCAGGTCGACCGGCAGTCTCGTCAGCGCCTCCGCTGCTACCCTGCCCTCCACCACCGCGAGCGGGAAACCCGCGTGAAGCAGGGGCTGGAGGGTTACGGTCGCGCCCTTACCCACCGCCAGCACGCCGTTGCCCGCGACCAGAGCCTGGACCACCTGCGCAGCCAATGCATCTGGCCCGGCGCCGAGGCATAGAACATGACCGCGCGGTTCGAGGCGGACGGAATTGGCTTCCCCCGTTGGTCCCGGCAGGTCGACTGGCCCCCAGTCCAGGGTTTCCGTCGCTGCCAATGCCTCGGCGAACCGACCGCGCAGGGTCTTCCTCAAAGCTGCAAGACGTTCCGTTTTCCTGTCCCACCCGTCAACAGCCGGCATAGACTCCATAAGGGTCTTTGCTTCCACAATGGGAGCGTCCGCCGATTGCTTTCCTGCCCCGCCCGGCCCGCGCCGGAACCTGCGCAGGTAGTGTGGTCCCCCGGCCTTGGGGCCTGTTCCTGAAAGCCCCTCGCCGCCGAAAGGTTGTGAGCCGACAACGGCACCGATCTGGTTGCGGTTAACGTAGACATTGCCGACATGAACACCATCGACCACCTCCTGCACGCGCGCATCGATGCGGGTGTGAAGCCCGAAAGTCAGTCCGTAACCTCGTTTATTTATATCGGAAATGACCTTCGGCAGTGCATCTGCCTCGAAGGTCGCGACATGCAGCACCGGACCGAAAACCTCACGCTCCATTTCTTCGATGCCCGTGACTCTGAAGGCCATTGGGGCGATGAAACGGCCACCCGCCGGCTGTTCGATCCTGGCAATCAAGCGTCCCTTCTCTTCCATCTGGCGGCAGTAGTCTGAAATGCCGCACAACGCGTCCTCGTCGATGACCGGTCCGATATCCGTCGAGACCTGCCACGGATCGCCCATGTTAAGCGCCTGCATGGCGCCTTCCAGCATCCGCGTTATTCGTGCTTCGACATCCTTCTGCACGTAGAGGATGCGTAGTGCGGAACAGCGCTGTCCTGCACTCTGGAAAGCCGAGGCGAGAATGTCACGCACGGCCTGTTCCGGCAGCGCGGTGGAATCGACAATCATGGCGTTGAGTCCGCCGGTCTCTGCAATGAGCATGGCGTCAGGCGCGGCGGTTCTGGCCAATTGCCGCTCGATCAGGCGCGCAACCTCCGTGGATCCTGTAAAGCAAACGCCGGCAATGCGTGGATCGGCCGTGAGCGGCGTTCCCACCGTTGGGCCGTCTCCCGGAAGAAGGTGTAGAACGTGCGGCGGTATGCCAGCCTCGTGCATGAGGCTGACCGCACGCGCGGCTATCAGTGAAGTCTGTTCGGCAGGCTTTGCGACAACGGCGTTTCCCGTCACCAGCGCGGCAGCGATCTGCCCGGTGAAAATCGCCAGCGGAAAGTTCCAGGGCGAGATGCACACGATCACCCCGCGCGGATCCGTGCCTTTCTCCACCTTGCCCGCCTCGCCCGCATAATAGCGCAGGAAATCCACCGCCTCGCGCAGTTCCGCGATGCTGTCGGCAAGCGATTTCCCGGCCTCCCGGGCGGCCAGTGCGAAAAATTCGCCGAAATTGCTCTCATACAGATCGGCAATGCGCCGCAGCACATTCGCCCTTTCCTCCACCGGACGCGCAGCCCATTCCGGCTGGGCGGCGAGCGCGAGGCTTACCGCTTCCCCGGCCTGCTCTGCTGTAGCGTCGATAACTGTACCGACCACCTCGTCGGTTCGGGCGGGATTCACGATCGTGCGCGTGCTGCTTTCCCCGCCTGCCGCTGGTGTGATTGGCCGTGCCTCCCAGCGATGCGGCGAACGATAAGGATGACGAGCCTCTTCGATCTCGGCCAGTGCTTGAGGATCTGCGATATCCCACCCTTTCGCGTTTCGTCTTTTCGGCCCGAAGATGCTGGAGGGTGCGGGAATGCTGGGATTGGCCGCGCGATTATTATCTGCAGCCGCGGCGAAGGGATCGCGGGCAATCTCGTCCGCGCTCACCTCCTCATCCACGATCTGATGCACAAAGGACGAGTTGGCGCCGTTCTCCAGCAACCGGCGCACCAGATAGGCCAACAAGTCTTCATGGGCGCCCACTGGGGCATAGATCCGGCAGCGCGTGCCTTCGCGCTGCCGGATGACTTCGTGCAATGTTTCACCCATTCCATGTAAACGCTGGAATTCAAAAGAATTCGTGTCTTTTGCCAACTCAAGAATGGCAGCCGCTGTATGTGCGTTATGCGTGGCGAACTGCGGATAGATGCGATCGGTCATGCCGATCAGTTTGCGCGCACAGGCAATGTAGGAGATGTCCGTATTCACCTTGCGCGTGAAAACCGGGTAACCGGAAAGCCCCATCACCTGGGCGCGCTTGATCTCGGTATCCCAATACGCACCCTTCACAAGACGAACCATGATCCTGCGGTCAAGCTTGCCGGCAAGAGCATGCAGCCAATCGAGAACGAACGGTGCGCGCTGACCGTAGGCCTGCACGACCACCCCGAATCCCTCCCATCCCCCGAGAGACGGATCGGAAAGAACGTGCTCGATGACGTCGAGGGAAAAGTCCAGCCGGTCGGCCTCCTCCGCATCCACGTTGAGGCCCATGCGGGCGTCCCGCGCCGCTCGGGCCAATATGAGAAGGCGCTCCACGAGCCGGCCCATTCTTGCATCCCGCTGTGTCGCCTCGTAGCGCGGATCGAGTGCCGATAGCTTGACCGAAATGCCGGGATTTTCCCGAATGTCTGCGCTTGCCGCGTAAGGTTTCAGCGCTTCAATCGCGCCTCTGTAAGCCTCAAAATAATGGCTCGCGTCTGCCTCGGTGCGCGCAGCCTCGCCCAGCATGTCATAGGAGTAGCTATAGCCCTTCGAGGTTTCGGCGCTGCCGCGGCGCATAGCCTCGCCGATGGTGCGACCGAGGACGAATTGCTCTCCCATTTCACGCATGGCCGCCGCCACCGCCGTGCGGATCACGGGCTCGCCCAACCGGCGAACCATGGAACGCAGCGTGGCGGCCACCCCGCTTCCGCTATCTTCCAGCACGCGACCGGTAAGCATCAACGCCCAGGTAGAGGCGTTGACCAGGATGGAAGCCGATTCGCCCGAATGCGCCGACCAGTCATGCGGGGCGATTTTATCGCGGATGAGGTCGTCCACCGTCTCCGCATCCGGTACGCGCAAGAGCGCCTCGGCAAGGCACATCAGCGCCACCCCCTCGCTGGTCGACAGACCGTACTCTGACAGGAACGACTCCATCAAATGACGGTCTGAACTCTTCCGTACCGCGCGCACGATGTCTGCCGCGTGCGCGGAAACCGCTTTGCGGCGTTCAACGGAGAGACCGGCCATTCCCACAAGGCGCGCCAGCGCTGCTTCCTCGTCGGCGAGATAGTGTTTGCGGATCTCATCGCGCAGAGCATGCAGATCGGGGGCGGGCATGATGAACCTCCGCTGTTCTTGCCGGCTGCCATCTGCCTATCATATGGTATACTCCGGAATGGACTGAAACTGCGCTGTTATGAGGCGCAAAGTACTATTTTATGAATGATTTTTAGAGCTATCGGACTGGTATAGATATGACTTCAGAGCGATTGGACCGCATCGACCGTAACATTCTGGATGCGCTTTCCGGCGATGGCCGGTTATCCCTTGCCCAGCTTGCCGACCGTGTGGGTTTGTCCAAAACGCCGGTGCAAGCCCGGCTGAGGCGGCTGGAATCGGAAGGTTATATTCGTGGCTACACCGCCATCATCGACCGTGAACGCATGGGAGAAGGACACATTGCGTTTGTCCAGGTCACGCTTTCGGATACTCGATCCGTCGCGCTCGCCGCTTTCAACAAGGCGATACTCGATGTCCCCGAAATCGAACAATGTCACATGATTGCAGCGGGTTTCGACTATCTTTTAAAGATTCGCACGAGGGACATCGCTGCCTATCGGCATGTTCTGGGAGAGAAGATTTCCAGGCTTCCACACGTCTCCCATACCTCCACCTTCGTCGCTATGGAAACGGTGAAGGACTGGTAAGGCAGGCGTTTGCGCTCGAACAGGAACATGCTATGCGCGGCGCATTCGCAAGGAGGATAACGCGGACATGGCCAAGGGCGGTATAGCGTCGGTTGGAGAGTGCATGCTGGAGCTTTCCGGCGGCAAGGATGGCAATTGGCAGATGGGCCACGCCGGCGACACCTTCAACACGCTTTGGGCTATAAGGGCTTTAACTCCGTCCTCGATCTCGGCTGATTATGTGAGCGCCTTCGGAGACGATCCTTTCTCCGTACAACAGAAGGATTTCTTCTCCGCGCACGGCATCGGCATAGCCGCAAGCCCCACCATCGTGGGCCGCAATCCCGGCCTCTATGCCATCACGCTCGATGGTGCTGAACGCTCCTTTACCTATTGGCGTTCGGAGTCGGCCGCACGACTGCTGGCAGATGACCCTGTAGCATTGGCGAAAAGCCTGGAAAGCCGAGAACTTGTCTACTTCTCGGGGATCACGCTGGCCATCCTCGATGAAGCTGCCCGTGCCACTCTGGTTACTGCCTTGGGCAACGCTCGGAAGAATGGCAGCCGAGTCGCTTTCGATCCCAATTACCGGCCGCGCTTGTGGGCTTCACCGAAAGATGCGCGGAGCGCTTTCGACCATGCGCTTTCCGTCAGCGACATAACCCTGCCCACCTTTCCCGACGAGGCCCTGCTCTACGGTGATGCCGATCCTCACGCGACGACGCTGCGGATGCAGCAGGCGGGCGTGGCGGAGATTGTGGTGAAGGACGGCTCGGAGCCGACACTCCTTCTCTTTGACGGCGGGCAAAGCGAGATTCCTGCGCAGAAAGTGGCCGAACCGGTGGATACGACCGGTGCTGGCGATTCCTTCAACGGAGCCTATCTAGCGGCGCGGCTTTCGGGAGACGGGCCGGAGGCTGCCGTCAAACGCGCTCATAAGGTTGCGGCCGCGGTGATCCAGGTGTACGGCGCCCTCGCCCCGTTCGACGTCCTGCGGCAGGCTTTCGGCGACTCTTAGCCCGGGGACGACCATCAGCTCCCGCACGGGTCGCGAAGGCTCGAAAACAATCGCCATTTCCTACAGCATCGGCCCGAAAATCTGAATCGATTTTCGGGCCGATGCTTTAGATTCAATGAGATAGCGCGTCCTTGTGCGTCCAAAAAGACGCACGGCGGGCTAGCCTTCGCTCTTCGTCTTCGAGGCAGACGGTCTCACACCTCTTGACCAGATTAAGAGGTCCCAACCCCAAAACGGGTTATAGCCCGAGGCCACCGATGCAGACATATTTGGTGTCGACATAATCGTCGATCCCTTGATATCCGCCTTCCTTGCCGAGGCCCGATTCCTTCAGGCCACCGAAGGGCGCTTCCACGGTGGTGATTACGCCTTCGTTGACGCCGACGAGGCCATATTTCAGTCCCTCCATGACCCGGAAAGCGCGACCGAGGTCGCCCGTGTAGAAGTAGCAGGCAAGGCCGAATGACGTGTCATTGGCCATGCGCACAGCCTCTTCTTCCTGGCTGAATCGGAAAATGGGCGCGACCGGACCGAATATTTCCTCTTCCATGATGCGCATCTGTGGTGAAGCATCGGTGATCACGGTCGGCTCGAAGAAGCTGCCCCCGAGCGCATGCCGCTTCCCGCCGACGGCGATCCGTGCACCCTTCGAAGTGGCGTCCGCCAACAGCTCCTCAACCTTTTCCACCGCGCCCTCATCGATGAGCGGTCCCTGCTGGACACCATCGTCGAGACCTGGTCCCACCTTAAGCTCGCCGGTGGCCTCAACCAGTTTCTCGACGAACCGATCGTAAATCCCGTCCTGGACGAAAAAGCGATTGGTGCAGACGCAGGTTTGTCCGGAATTGCGGTACTTGGCGGCCACGGCGCCGGCGACGGCGCGGTCCACGTCGGCGTCATCGAAAACGAGAAACGGCGCATTACCGCCGAGCTCCATCGACACCTTCTTCACCGTTCCGGACGCCTTCTGCATGAGCAGCTTTCCGATCTCAGTGGAGCCGGTAAAGGTGATTTTTCGAACGAGCGGGTTTTCCGTCAGTTCGTCGCCGATTGCGGACGCCGATCCAGTGATGATGTTCACGACGCCGTCCGGAATTCCGGCCTCCTGTGCCAGCACGCCCCAGGCAAGACCGGAATATGGCGTCTGGGAAGCGGGCTTGGCGACGATAGTACAGCCGGCGGCAAGCGCCGGGCCGATCTTGCGTGCGAGCATGGACGAGGGAAAATTCCATGGCGTGATCGCGCCGACGACACCAATAGGTTCCTTCGTAACCAGAATACGTCGATCAGCCCAGGGTGAAGGCACAATGTCACCATAGATGCGCCGGCTTTCCTCGGCGTACCACAGCACATAAGCAGCCGACATGCCGACCTCGCCCTTGGCCTCAGCCAGCGGCTTCCCCTGCTCCATCACCAGAAGCTCGGCCAGCGCATCCTGATTGTCCATGATGGCGTCGTGCAGCCTGCGCAGGAGCACGGCGCGATCGTTGGCTGATGTCTTCTTCCAGGATTGGAAGGCGTTTTCTGCCGCCTCAATGGCGCGCCGGGCTTCGGCTTGGCCGCATTTCGGCACCGTTCCGATTGTCTCTCGCGTGGCCGGATTGACGACCTCGACCGTTGCACCCGAATCGGCTCCCACCCAGGCGCCGCCGATGAAATTTGCCTCACGCATGAGGTGACTGGTCTTCTTGAGCATGGTTCCTCCTGATTTCAAAGCGGCGCACCGCCTGCTGGAAAGCAGGCCGGATTGTCCGGGAAGCTAAAGTCCGGCTGGTGGGTTTCAAGCACGGCTGCATCGTCTTGTCATCCGAAAACCCACTCGGCAACGGCCAGCCACATTGCCGTGCTGAGAGCGGCCATGAGTGTGCCTATGGTCATCGCATTCGAGGCCAGGCCCTGACCGGTCCCGAACCGGGAGGCGATCACATAGGAACTGACTCCGCTGGGGAGCGATGCCGCCACCACCGCGACCTTCCCGCTTATTGGTGTCAGACCCATGGACTTCGCCATGATCAGTGCGATGGCCGGCATCAGGATGACCTTCAACGCCGCTACGGCAAGTGCGGGACGAATATTGCCCTTTATTCCATGGCGATTGAGTCCCATGCCCAACGCAAACAGCGCAACTGGCCCGGCGACGCCGGCCAGCGCGTCTATAAGGCGCTCGATGAGAGTAGGAAGGGAAAAGCCGGTCGTACGCCATAAAAGCCCGGACAGGATGCCAATGATCAGCGGGTTGGAGAACAGCGTCCTGGCAATCTCGCGCAGCATCGCCGCCGGGGAGGCTTTTTGCGAACCGCTGTTGCCCAGCAGCGCGAAGAGCAAAACCGTAACGCCGATCATGACCGGCATATGAATGGACACCACAAGCGACAGCGTCTTGAAACCGGCATCGCCGTATGCGCCCATGATCAGCGGAAGGCCGAGAAGGACAAGGTTTGAGAACCCGGCCGAAAGGCCGCCAACCACGCCGGCGCGGCTATCACGACCGAAGAGGTGGATGATCATCAAATAGCCGACGACCCAGGTGAGCCCGGCGGCGCTGAAATAACAAAGCCACAGGGCAATCGGCAGGCTGTCGGTGAAATCGGCATTGGCCATT
>JAJUHJ010000090.1 GCA_029279965.1 Phyllobacteriaceae bacterium | reverse complement strand
GCCAACCTATGGCCACTCCCTGTCCGCTTTGCGCTGCCTGTATGGCGAGCGTATAGGTGTTGAAGCTTAGTGATCCGGCCGGGGCATGATCGGTGACACCGGCCGCGGCAAGCCAGCTTCCCCATGTGAACCAGCGATCGCCTTCCCCACCTTCCAAATGAATAAGGGGCACCTCGAGCAGTTGTTCTGGGCAGTCGAAGGGGCCATGCCGCTCCCGAAATCCGGGGGAGCAAACCGTCGTCGCACGTTCCGGCACCAAGAGCTGTGCTTCGCCCTCCATATCACCACGATTGCCGAAAAGAATGGCAAGCTCGTTGTCGTTCTCCGCGCCAGGCAGCAGTGATTGCGTGGCGACGATCTGCACGTCGATTTCCGGATGCTTCCGCCGAAAGCGCGCCATCAGCGGCATCAATCGGAACGTGGCAAAAGCAAAATCGGTGACGAGCCGCACCACGGGAGTGGCCGCGGTTTGCTGGATGGATTGCACGGCTTCGTCCAGCCGCTCCAGCCCCTGGCGGACGGCCCGCTGCAACACCTCTCCTTCCCGCGTCAATGCCAGTCCCCGGTGGCGGCGATGGAAGAGCGGTACTCCCAAAATCTCTTCGATCTGGCGGATTCGATAGGATAGCGCAGGCTGCGTCATACCGAGAGATACCGCTGCGCGTGTGAGATTCTGATGGCGTGCGGCATGGTCGAAGACGCGCAGACAGCCGACATCAAGCGGGTTCTGAGGCATAAACTTACCTTATGGCAAACATCAAGCTAACGCCTCTTCACAAGCAGCAAAAGAGCATGTGATGAAAGGACAATAATGATGTGCTGCAGTTCGGGAACGGTCAAGCAGCATATATGGCACAAGACGGCCTAAAGAAGCCGGGATCCAGAAATTTGGCGTAGCACCAGGGATGTTGCGCTGTGGGAGGCAGAGGGGAGGGAGAATAGCAGCCGTAACGAAAGCTGCGCGCAGCCAGCGCGCGGTAAAAGGCGTGCTTGAAGGCATTGCGGGGGCCTCCGCTTGCCTGATTCAATCGTAAGGGACTGCATCCGAGATGACGATAAAGCGGCCAAACATTCTCATCATCATGGCCGATCAGCTTAACGGCACCCTTTTCCCAGATGGGCCAGCCGAGTGGCTGCATATGCCCAACCTCAAGGCACTTTCCGCACGCTCCGCTCGCTTTCGCAATTGCTACACCGCCTCGCCCCTTTGCGCGCCGGGGCGTGCCTCCTTCATGGCCGGACAATTGCCAAGTCGGACGCGGGTGTATGACAATGCGGCAGAATTTGCCTCCGATATTCCCACTTACGCACATCATCTGCGGCGTGCAGGCTATTACACCTGCCTGTCGGGCAAGATGCACTTCGTTGGACCGGACCAGTTGCACGGGTTTGAGGAAAGGCTGACCACGGACATCTACCCGGCCGATTTCGGCTGGACGCCGGATTACCGCAAGCCCGGCGAACGCATCGACTGGTGGTATCACAATCTCGGTTCCGTCACTGGCGCGGGGGTGGCCGAAATCTCCAACCAGATGGAGTATGACGATGAGGTCGCTTTTCTTGCCGAGCAGAAACTGTACCAGCTCGCGCGCCAACAGGACGACCTGGACCGACGTCCGTGGGCGCTGACCGTTTCATTCACACACCCACACGATCCATATGTCGCGCGGCGGAAATACTGGGATCTTTATGAGGACTGCCCGCATCTCCTGCCGGAGAACGGCGACATGCCTTTTGACGAGCAGGATGCCCACTCGCAAAGGATTTATCTGGCGAACGATTACAGGAACTTTTCCATTACCGAGGAAAATGTCCGCCGTTCGCGCCGCGCCTATTTCGCCAACCTTTCCTATCTCGACGAGAAAATCGGGGTGCTGCTCGACACGCTGGAGCGCACCCGTATGGCCGAGGATACGATCATCGTCTTCTGCGCCGATCACGGTGATATGCTGGGGGAACGCGGCCTGTGGTTCAAAATGAGTTTTTATGAAGGCTCTTCCCGTGTACCTTTGATAATCGCTGGCCCCGGTGTTAAGCCGGGCCTCAACCTGACGCCGGTCTCTACGCTCGATGTCACGCCCACGCTGGCCGATCTCGCGGGCATTTCAATGGATGCCGTTCTGCCCTGGACCGATGGAGAAAGCCTCGTGCCGTGTTTCGAGGGCGCCCAGCGCCAAAATCCGGTGCTGATGGAATATGCCGCGGAGGCTTCCCATGCACCGCTCGTGGCAATCCGCGACGGCAAATGGAAATATGTCCGCTGCGCGCTCGATCCGGACCAGCTATTCGATCTCGACGCTGATCCGCATGAACGCAACAATCTGGCCGGGGATCCGGCGCATGCGGATACAATGCAGAAATTTGGTGAACAATGCTCGACGCGTTGGGATCTTGAGCAGTTTGACGCAGCCGTGCGCGAGAGTCAGGCGCGCCGTCTCATCGTGTATGAAGCGCTGCGAAACGGGTCCTACTTCCCATGGGATTACCAGCCGCTGCAAAGAGCATCGGAGCGCTATATGCGCAATCATATGGATCTGAACGTGCTTGAGGAAAGACAGCGATATCCGCGTGGTGAATAGGCCGGAGCAGCGCGGATCGGCTTCCCGCCTGCCCGTGGCGGCCACGCACCACGCAAGAGGGAATGGAGCCGTCAAGTGTGAACATGAGCCTCGCGATCTGTGTCGGGTGCAGATCGCATAACTTTTCAGCACCGGCTCGCCGCAAAAGGGGGGCGCAGTCACCGGTGCCACTGGACGAGGCAACGGCCGCATCAGGCGGCATACCCGAAAAAGAGGGGATCGATATGACCCAAGAAGTAAAAACGGGCCCACTGGGGCCGTTTTCTCATGTTAGCCGACCGGTATTTTCCGTCTCAGCGCTGCTAATTGTGGGCTTCATCATCTTTGGAGCCTTCTTCACCGACGCTGCGGCGGCGTTGTTTACGGGCGCGCAGACAGCTATCGCCGATTATTTCGGCTGGTTTCTCATTATCGTGACCAATCTGGCCGTGCTGATGAGTCTCTATTTGGCTCTTGGGCCATATGGCAAGGTGCGGCTTGGCGCGCAGACGGAGTCGCCGCAATACGGCCTCTTCTCCTGGATGGCCATGCTGTTCAGCGCCGGCATCGGCATCGGCCTGTTGTATTGGGCTGTTGCAGAGCCGCTGTTTCACTTTTTCGCGCCGCCCATCGCGGAGGCTGAAAGCGTGCAGGCTGCGGAACAGGCCATGGTGCTGTCATTCCTGCACTGGGGTGTTCACGGCTGGGCACTCTACTGCATCGTCGGTCTGTCGCTGGCGTATTTCCACTATCGCAAGGGCCTGCCTCTTTCGATCCGCTCAGCGCTTTATCCGCTGATCGGCGACCGCATCTACGGACCGCTCGGTCATGCGGTCGACATTCTTGCGGTGTTCGGCACCATGTTCGGCATCGTCACCTCGCTCGGTCTTGGCGTGATGCAGGTGAATGCGGGGCTGGAAAGCCTGTTGGGCCTCCCGAACAACCTGTTTGTTCAACTCGTCCTGATCGTCGTCATCACAGCCTTTGCCACCATCTCGGTCATGCTAGGCCTTGACAGCGGTATCAAGCGAGTCAGCAATTTCAATATCCAGCTCAGCTTCATGCTTCTTTTATTCATCCTGATGACGGGGCCGACGCTCTACATCATCGACAGCTTCATCGAGAATGTCGGGAACTACGTAAACAACCTCGTCTATTTCAGCTTCTGGAGTGAAGCCTATTCCGGCACGAACTGGCAGGTGAACTGGACGATCTTCTACTGGGCCTGGTGGATTTCCTGGTCGCCCTTCGTCGGCCTCTTCATCGCCCGGATCTCACGCGGGCGCACGGTGCGTGAATTCGTGCTCGGGATCCTCTTCATCCCCGTGTTCATCCTGTTTTTCTGGTTCACCGCGTTCGGCGGCGTTGGCATCAATATGGAGCTTGCCGGCGACCCTGGCCTGATCGAAGCGACACAGCGCAGCTATGGCGACGCTATCTTCAAACTCCTGGAATATTTCCCGTTCACCCAATTGGTAACGGGAGTTGTCATCGTGATGATCGTTGTCTGGTTCGTGACGTCGTCGGACAGTGGCAGCTTCGTCATCGACATGCTTACGTCAGGCGGCCATCTGGACCCGCCCCGCATTCAGCGACTTTTCTGGTCAGTGACGGAAGGGCTGATCGCGGCCATTCTTCTTGCCGCTGGCGGGCTGGCGGCGCTGCAAGCGGCCGCCGTGGTCGCGGGCTTCCCGTTTGCCTTTGTCATCCTCGTCATGATGTGGGGGCTTTTGCGGGCGCTTGGCCGCGACCACCTCGTGCTCTACCGGTACAAGCAATGGTACCGCACCGAACAGGAAGCCGAGAGCAATCTTCCTTCGGCCTTTGTCGGGGAGCACGCGCTGGGCGGTCCGCCGCCGCAGATCCAGCCAACAGACGATGAAGAAAGCCCGGCGTTTCCTGGAGCGCCTAAGCCAGCCGAATAAGCGGCTACAGTGAGGAAGTGCGCGGCGGCGGGCACAGCGGGCCAGCCGCCGCGCTGATCGACGAGGAAGCCGGGCCGCTCTACCCCTGCAGAAACCCTTGATGGCGTCTGCTTCCTTCTAAAGCGGGCTCATAGGGGCTATCTGTTCTTGTGGTGCCGGTTACCGCGATTTGCGTTCCCATGTTCGCAATGTTAAATCTGCCATATCCACAGGGGTGCTCCATATGGGGCTGAGATGCGGCGAGTGCCGCGAACCCTAAAGCTGATCTGGATAATGCCAGCGGAGCGAGATGGAATGCAGCGTTGCATTGCCATGTCATCCTTCGCGCTACGTCGCGCAGACGGACCGGTCTGGCCGCCGGATCAACTCCGTTCACTGATAGTTTTCAGGGTGCAGCAATGCTTTTTCGCTCAAGTCTCACCGCAGCGGCGGTTATCCTTGCCCTCTCGAGCCCTTTGGCAGCGGCTGAACCTGTTTCCGTGACCCTCGACTGGACACCCAACACGAATTTCGTCGGACTCTACGTCGCCGAAACGCTGGGGCTCTACGAGGCGGCGGGGCTCAAGGTCAGCATCGCACCATTCGAGTTCGACCAGCCGTCTGGTGATATAGCGGCGTTCGGTGTTCTTGATTTCTATACCGCCAAGGCCGCCGGTCTCGATGCCGTGGGCGTTTATGCTGTCATTCAAACGGAAACCGGGCGGCTTGCCTATCGAAGCGACGATGCCATTTCCGGCCCGCGCGATCTTGCGAACGGCGTCTATGGCGGTTTTGGCACCACATGGGAAAAAGCAATCATCGACACAATGATCGTCCATGACGGGGGCGAGCCGGCCTATGAGACAGTCACACTCCAAGGCTCAGTTTATGATGCGTTGCGCGCCGGGGAGATCGATTTCACCCTCGAAGTTTTAACCTGGCAGGGCGTCGAGAACGAACTCAAGGGGCACGCCATCGGCACGTTCCGCTACGCCGATTATGGCGTACCGGATCAACATACGATCATCCTTGCCGCCGGCGCAGAATTTCTTCGAGAGCGCCCCCAAGTGGCGCAAGCGTTTATTGACGCGACCCGGACCGGCTATGCTCATGCGATAGCCAATCCAATCGAGGCGGCAGAGATGTTGATAGCAGCTGCTCCTGAGCTTGTTGAGCATCAGCCTCTTGTTCATGCCTCGATGGGTCTGATGGTCACCGGTAATTATCTTGCCCGGGAGGACGGAATTGTTGGCCGTTTCGACGATGCCAAGATGATCGCCCTGGGCAATTTTCTGTTCGATGCCGGTGCCCTTGTCGGGCCCGAAGGCGAGCAGCTTGCTGAACGCCCAAACTTCTCTTCCTGGTACACGAACTCCTATCTCGATTGAACAACAACGCGTGGGCGTACGAGGGATCGCAGCAGTGCCCACGCGTTGTTCACTAGCGTGCCGTGCGTCCTTTTTTGGACGCACAAGGACGCGCAATCTTATTGAATCTACGCATCGTGCTTGCCGAAAATCGAGTCAGATTTTCGGGCCGGTGCGTGATTGCTCGATGGTTTATGCAGCGCTCATTATCCTGCAGCGGGAATTGACAGCGTCGCCGCCAGCCCGTGCGGCTTTAGGTTCTTCAATGCCAGCGTCCCCCCCATGCGTGCCGCCGCCTCTTTCGCGATGGCCAGCCCGAGACCACTGCCGGAAGGAGACTTTGCCCGCCCGCGAAAGAACCGATCGGTGGCTCGCGGCAGTTCATCGGAGGGGATGCCCGGACCCTCATCTTCTACAGTAATTTCGATGCCGCCGATGGCCTCCCGGGTGCCGACCAGTACAGGTCCTTGCGAGTGGCAGAGGGCATTCTCCAGGAGGTTCCGCACCGCCAGCGTCAGCAGCACCGGATCAAATCGTGCGGTGCCATCGTCGTCACCCTCGATGTTGATCCGCTGCTCGGCTGAGGGCATGTCGGCCGCAACCCGTCTGATAATTTCCAGCGGACGCGCATCCAGGATCTCCGGCGTTCTGTCGGATGCTTCGATTGCCGCAAGATCCAGCAACTGGCGTACCAGCCTTGAAGTACGGTCCACGCCCGCCGCGATCTGTCGAAGAGCGTTTTCCTGAACTTCGCCATCCTTGCTGGCAAGCGCCACCTGCGCCTGCGTCTTCAGTCCGGCGAGCGGGGTCTTCAATTCGTGTGCGGCGACTGCGGTAAAGCTCTTTTCGCGCTCGCGGACGTCCTCGACGCGCCGGAACAATCCGTTGAGGGCGTGGACGGCAGGCGCAATCTCCTCCGGCAGGTTTTCATCGGGGAGTGGGCGCAGATCCGTGGCTGCGCGCGAGGAGAGGGACTCTGCCATGTGATTCAGGGGCGACATGCCACGCCGCACGCTGACCCAGATGACCGCGGCGAGGAAAGGCAGAATCAGCGCCGCGGGAATGGCAAGGCCCTTTACGACGTCGCCTACCAAGCGATCGCGCACCGCCATGCTGTCGCCGACCATGACGCGCACGCCAAGCGCTGGATTGTCGATCGCGTAGACGCGCCAGGTTTCACCTTCGATCACGCTCTCCGAGAAGCCGCTGCCTGCTTCCGTGAGCCGGCTGTCGGGTGCGTGCTCCGAACGTCCGACCAATCTCCCGTCGAGAGACCAGATCTGGCATGAAAGCTGGCGCTCGTAGGAGGGATCTTCGATCTGGAACTCCGTTGCCGGAAAGTCATCATCAGCAAGTGCCAGTTCGATCCTTCGCTCCGCCAACAGCGAATTGACCATGCGTGCGGCTTCCGTCAGGCGCGCATCCAGCACGCGCTCGACCTCGGCTTGCGTGCTGACATAAATCCACGCCACTGCAAGCAGCCAGACCAGCCCGGTTGATACGATGAGGATGGTGAGCAGCCTGGACCGGATCGAGCTCACGCACTTTCCTCCGCCAGCCTATAGCCGAGTCCCCGGACCGTCTTGATGAGCCCGGTCCCGAGCTTGGTGCGGAGGTTATGGATATGAACTTCGACCGCGTTGCTCTCCACTTCTTCCTGCCACCCATAGAGCGTCTCCTCAAGCGAAGCCTTGGAGACGGTCGCGCCTGGGCGCTCCATGAGTGCGCGAAGCACGCCGAACTCCCGTCGTGTCAGGGGGACTGGCTTGCCTTTTACGCTCACGGTTTGCCGTGCCGGATCCAGAACCACGCCATGCCAGTCCAGAACGGCCGACGCCTGGCCTGCACCACGGCGCGCCGCCGCGCGCACCCGTGCGGCAAGTTCGTCGAGATCGAAGGGCTTGCCGACATAGTCGTCGGCGCCGGCATCCAGTCCGGCGATACGATCCCCCACCTGGTCGCGAGCGGTGAGCAGCACCACCGGAGTAGCGTCCTTTCGTTTACGCAGGAACGCCAGCACTTCCAGTCCCGATCCATCCGGCAGCATCAGGTCAAGGACGACCGTGCCATAGCTGTGCGCCTGAAGGGCGGCGAAGGCGTCCTCGCAGGTGGCCACGGCGTCGACCGTGAAGCCTGCAAGGCCGAGCCCTGCCGACAGGCCGTCGAGCAGCATGGGATCGTCTTCAACTACCAGTATGCGCATCTATCGGTCCCGTGAGGATGCTACTGAGCATCCGATCATGCACATTCCGTGGCGCTCAGCCAACGAGGAGATGATCCATGGCAGGATCCGGAATGACCACAATAGGGCTGCCGTCACGGACTTCGTCATGAAGATGGATGATGTCCTGGTTGACCAGCCGGATGCATCCGGAGGACACGGCCTTGCCGATGCTCCACGCTTCAGGCGTGCCGTGGATGCGGTAAAGCGTGTCCTTGCCGTCTTCGTGGATGTAAAGGGCCCGGGCACCGAGCGGGTTCTTCAATCCAGGATCCATTCCGCCATTTGCGATGCTGTAGGGTTCGAGTTCAGGCTGGCGCGCGACCATCGAATCCGGCGGAGTCCAGCGCGGCCACTCGCGCCGGTACGCCATGATCGCTCGCCCCGCCCATGAGAATCCATCCCGACCGACACCGATACCATAGCGGGTCGCGCGCCCGTAGGGCTTGACGTGGTACAGATATTTGGCGGGAGTATCGACGATGAGCGTCCCCGACTTCTCATCTGTCGGATAATCCACCTCCGTCCGCCAGAAGCGCTCATCGAGCTGCGTCACGTCGACCTCGGGGATCGGGAAGCGCTCGTGCGGCATCGCGTAGTACATTGGCGGGACGATCGGTTCAGGTTCCGGTAATGGCGCGGGTGTCGCTACAGGTGCTTGACGTGGTATTGTGGCGCAGCCGGAAACCGCCATGGCGCCGATCCCGATCATGAAGGCGCGCCGTCCGACCTTCGCGCCTTGCGTCACCGTCTCTCGCCTGCCCGCAATGATCTCGTAATCCCGCATCATTTGTCACACCTCGTCTGGTTTCCGTGATGCTTCGAAACCTTTCTACCTTAAGGCTGCCTTAAGCTGCATCGCCCACTCGGCCGAAGAACGGGATTCAACGGGGACGACGAACTGGACGATGATGAAGGCTATTCTTGGTATCCTGGCAATGTTTGCGGCGCATGCCTTAGCGCCGACTGCCGCATTGGCAAACGAGCCGCTTCCGGTCGACCGGGCCTTCACGATCTCCACGTCGCAAGGTTCCGGGGGGCTCTCGGTAGAATGGGAGATCGCCGACGGCTATTACCTTTACAGCGACCGGATCGCCGCCCGGACAGCGGATGGGGCCACATTGCAGGTTCAGACACCCTCGGGCATTGCCAAGGACGATCCCAATTTCGGCCCCTCTGAAGTGTACTATGGTCGGGCGGAGGCGACGGTTCCGCAAGCTGGAAGCGAGCCGGTGGAGATTACCTACCAGGGATGCCAGGAGGACGGCATCTGCTATGCTCCAGAGACGCGGCTGGTCGATCCGGTAAGCTTGGCGATCACCGATCCTTCTCCGACAACCTCGCCTCAGCTCGCCTGGACATCGGAACCGGCGGAACCGGCCGTCGCGCCCGGGAGCGCGCAGGAAGCTTCCGCTTTCCAACTTGCGCCGGACGAAGGCCTTGTCGGCTCGCTTCTCGGACAAGGTGGGGTCGCCCTGATGCTGGGCATGTTTACGCTCTTCGGTCTTCTGCTCGCCTTCACCCCATGCGTGTTCCCGATGTACCCGATCCTGGCTGGAGCCCTGGCCCGGGAAGGGGAAGCCCTGACCTCAGGCCGTGGGTTCCTTCTCTCCGCCGCCTACGTCCTCGGCCTCGCCGCAGCATTCGCGCTGCTGGGCGCT
Source organism: Phyllobacteriaceae bacterium (assembly GCA_029279965.1). GTDB lineage: Bacteria > Pseudomonadota > Alphaproteobacteria > Rhizobiales > Rhizobiaceae > Chelativorans. The sequence continues at coordinate 2,041 of JAJUHJ010000090.1, read as the reverse complement.
GCGGCCGGATGGTCGGGCCAGAACCTCCAGATGGTCCTGCAGTCCACCTGGACGACCGGCGTGATCGTGGTCGTATTCGTCGCCTTGGCGCTCTCCATGTTTGGATTGTTCGAGCTGCAGCTTCCCTCGACATGGACAAGCTGGATTGCCGCGCGCACGGGCAGCCGCGGAGGATCCACGGGATCGGCGGCCGTGCTCGGCTTTTCCTCGGCGCTCATTGTGGGGCCCTGCGTGACCGCTCCGCTGGCGGGCGCGCTGCTCTACATCGCGCAGACCGGCGACACCGCGCTCGGCGCGGCCGCTCTCTTCGCTCTGGGAATCGGAAAAGGACTGCCGCTCCTCGTCCTCGGAGCCTTCGGCGGCAGGGCGTTGCCGCGCGCGGGCGCATGGATGGAACAGGTCAAGCGTGTATTCGGCTTTGCATTCCTGGGGACCGCGCTATGGCTGGCGACGCCGCTCCTTTCCCCCGGCCTGGATCTGGCACTTTGGGCGGTGCTGCTGATCGGTCTGGCAAGCTACACGTTCTCGGTGATGCTGCCGCACGGTTTGGCGCTTACTGCAGGTCGGGCACTCGGAAGTGTGTCGCTGATCTATGGCGCGATCCTCATGATCGGAGCCGCCGCCGGGGCGACCGACCCGCTCAAGCCGCTTGCCGTCTTCGCCGATCGCGGGCCGGAGCCGGCCGCCAGCAGAGAACTGGAATTCGCCTCGATAGCCTCCACAGCCGACCTGCAGGCGAGGATTGAGGCGGAGACCAAGCCGACCATGGTCTACTTCACGGCCGATTGGTGCGTGACGTGCAGGGGAATCGAACGTGCCGTGCTTCCTGACGAAAATGTGCGACAGGCTCTCTCAGGCTTCCAGCTTCTGAAGGCGGACGTGACCGACTTCGATTCGCAGGATGCGGAGATGATGAAGCAACTTCGCGTGGCCGGTCCCCCAACGATGCTGTTCTTCGACGAGAATGCACACGAGGCTGGCGGCACCCGGCTGGTCGGAAACGTATCCGTCGACTCCGTGACGCAGTCCGCATATCGCACGGGGGGCGAATGACATGAACGCGATTTCCATTGGTCCGCTCGTCCTTGCCGCTGACCGTTTCGCGGTCATTCTTGGCATCTTCACCTTCATTCTCATCGCCGGAATCATCGCTCGCCGGGTCGATGAGCGCATCAATGTATGGTCATGGTGGGTTCTGCTTGGCGGAATCGTCGCGGCTCGGGTGGGTCACGTGGCTCTCCATTGGCAGAGTTTCGCAGCGGAGCCGCTACGCGTATTTGCTCTATGGGAGGGCGGCTTCTTCTGGCCAACTGCGCTCGCCGCAATCGCCTTGAGCATCTTCCTTGTCCTGGGAGGCGCCCGCCTGCGCCTTTGGGCGTTGCTGCCTCTGGCTCTTGGGCTCGTGGTCTGGAACACGACATGGCAGTTGACCGGAAAAACCGAGGCGATCGCACTTCCCGCCAGCGCATTTCGGACGCTCTCCGAGGAGACGTACTCGCTGAGCACGACATCGGGGAAGCCAATGGTCATCAATCTCTGGGCGACCTGGTGCCCCCCGTGCCGACGCGAAATGCCGATGATGGCCGAAGTGGCGGCCTCTACCGAAGAAGCCGAGTTCGTGTTCGCCAACCAGGGCGAGAGCCTCGCCCCCATCAAGCGGTATCTTACCGAGAACGGGATATCGCTCGATCTCGTGCTGCTGGATTCCTTGGGCGAACTCGGCCGCCACTACGGTGCGCCCGGGTTGCCCGCCACGCTGTTCGTCGGCGCGGACGGCGTGCTCAAGCATGCGCATCTCGGCGAGATCTCGCGTGAGACGCTACAGACGCGCATCTCCGAATTAAAATCGGCAAACAATTGAAACAGGAGTGTCAGATGCTGAACAGAAGAGATCTTCTGAAGGCTACCGCCATGGGCGCCGCCACTATAGGCTTACCACTGTCCACCCTCGCACAAACCCAACTGACGGTCGAGGAGGTTCTATTCGACCCGGAGATCCCCGTTCTGGGCAATCCGGGCGGGGATGTGACGGTCGCCGAGT
>JAJUHJ010000089.1 GCA_029279965.1 Phyllobacteriaceae bacterium | reverse complement strand
GGCCGATTGCCTTAGCCCCACTGCATCCTATGCGCGCACAACCGCCTACAGCACTTCACGTATCCCGATGGCGCCGACGAAGCGCGATGCCTCGTCGAACAACGCCACCGGGGCCGTATGCGACTGGTGCATGGCCTGCATGACGGTTTTCAGCGGCGTGCCCGCGCGCGCCCAGTAGACTTTGGGCTGATCCTCCGGAAGGGCCTCGATATTGTCGCATGAGATCCAGATGGCCGGCTGGCCGTTTCGCTCGGCATCCACGACCAGCATGTTTTGGTCGAACTTGAAACGGGTCGTGCATCGCCTGTCGAGCCACAGCCAGTTTTCGCCGGCTTCCTCCAGATCGCGTGCGTCGCGCATCACGTTCCATGCCGTCAGCACCGAGAGCGGATTCACGTTGGAGATGAAGTCGCGAACATAATCGTTCTGCGGATTCAGAACGATGTCTTCCGGCGCTCCGGTCTGTACGATTCGCCCGCCCTCCATGATGGAGATGCGGTTGCCGATCTTCAGCGCCTCTTCCAGATCGTGGCTGACAAACAGAATCGTCTTTTTCAGCCGCGCCTGCAATTCCAGCAATTCGTCCTGAAGCTTCGTGCGGATCAACGGATCGAGGGCAGAGAAGGGTTCGTCCATCAGCAGGATCGGCGCTTCCGTGGCAAAGGCACGGGCAAGGCCCACGCGCTGCTGCATGCCGCCTGAAAGCTCGTGTGCGTACTTGTCCGCCCAATCTTCCAGATGCACCAGTTCGAGTTGCGCCATCACGCGGTCCTGCCGCTCTTTGGCGGGAACGCCTGAAAGCTCCAACCCAAGGCCAACATTCTCCGCCACCGTGCGCCAGGGCAGAAGTGCGAATTGCTGGAACACCATTGCCACGCATTCCCGGCGGATTCTCCGAAGCTCCGCGTCCGAGCACGTGATGACATTGGTTTCCCAGTCGCCGTCACGCACGACCACTTCGCCGCGCGTCACCCGATTTAACCGGTTCACCGCCCGAAGGAGCGTCGACTTGCCGGAGCCCGAAAGCCCCATCAGCACGGAGATTTCGCCGCGATTGACGGCAAGACTCGCGCCAACGCACCCCAGCACCGCGCTCGTTTTCTCCAGGATCTCCGCGCGGTCAGCGCCCTTGTCAACAAGCCGAAGCGCGCTGGCTGTCTGGCGTTCGTTGCCGAAGATGATGTCGACATCACGGAATTCGATGGCTGGTTTCATCGTTCATGCTCCCGGCCAACGCGCGCCATACGGTCAAGAATGATGGCGAGAATGACGATGGCGATGCCGGCTTCCAGCCCGAGCGGAATGTTCACCGTGTTGAGGGCCCGCACCACTGGCTTGCCGAGGCCATTGGCGCCGATCAGGGCGGCGATCACCACCATCGACAATGAAAGCATAATACACTGTGTGAGCCCCGCCATTATAGAGGGCAGGGCGGCCGGCAATTCCACCTTCCAAAGGAGCTGCCGCTTTGTGGCACCGAAGGCTTCGCCCGCTTCCAGCATCGGTTTCGGAACGGAGGTGATGCCGAGATAGGTCAGTCGGATGGGAGCCGGCGAGGCAAAGATCACGGTAACAATGAGGCCGGGCGCGGCTCCCAAGCCGAAAAGGATAAGCACGGGAATCAGATAGACGAAAGTCGGCAAGGTCTGCATGAGGTCGAGAACGGGGCGCAGCAGCCGGTAAACACGCGCGTTATGCGCAGCCCAGATGCCCGTCGGAACGCCAATGGCCATGGACGCGGCAGCGGCGGCGACCACCAGAACCAGCGTTTCCACTGTTTCGGGCCAGAGACCCTGATTGATGATGAAGACGAGGCCGAGCGCAACCGCTAACGCCAGTTTCCAGGAGCGCTGCAGCAGATAAGCGAGTGCCGCGATGAGGATGACCACGAGGCTGGCCGGCAGCCATAAAAGAAGGTCCACTGCTCCTTCAAGCAGATAGGCAAGGGATTCCGCAAGGCTGTCGAAAAACCAGGCAAAATTGCCGGTCAGAAAATCAAAGAACTCGCGACCCCACCGACCGATGGGAATTTTCCAGGCCGCGATCCATTGGCTGATAAAATCCATGAGTGCTCTGTTTGGCCTTTTTCGTTTTTCTTCTGCGTTATGCCGGAACCGGCGCTGAAGCCCGGATGAATCGGACCTATCGCAGCCACCGGTCGGCGGTCAGCAATGCGCGGGAAGCTCCGCCACCGTCTTGTCGCCACGTGGCCTCCGAACTCTGCGCCCGAGGTGCAAAGTATAGGCTTTCGCGCGGCAAAACTCTCATCTGTTTTCTGCCCGCGGGGATTTTCGGAGAAGGGGGCGGCAATGCGTCTGCGCGCCCCCATCGACTCGCTTAAACGCCCAGATGAGCCTTCACGGCCGCCAGCCCGTCTTCCCCGTCGAACGTGGTCACCCCATCCAACCAGGTGTCCAGCGCTTCGTGGTTCTCCTTCAGCCACGCGGTCGCAGCGGCACTTGGCTCCTGCCCGTCATCGAGAATGGCGGCCATGATCTCGTTTTCCATTTCCAGCGAGAACACCAGGTTCTCCAGCAACTGCCCGAGATTGGGGCATTCCTCTGTGAAACCAGACCAGACATTTGTGTGCACCGTCGCGCCGCCGTAGTTCGGACCGAACACCTCGTCACCGCCCGACAGATAGGCCATGTCGAAGTTGGCGTTCATGGGATGCGGCTCCCAGCCAAGAAAGACGATGTGATCCTCGCCCTGCACAGCGCGGCGCACCTGGGAGAGCATGCCTGCCTCGGAGCTTTCGACGAGTTCAAACGCACCCAGGCCGAACATGTCGTTCTCGATCATATCGAGAATCAGCCGATTGCCATCATTGCCTGGCTCGATGCCGTAGATCTCGCCATTGAGTTCCTCTTGGAATTCCGCGATGTCCTCAAAGCTCTGCAGCCCCGCCTCGAAGGTGTATTGCGGCACGGCAAGCGTATATTTGGCGCCTTCCAGATTGGTGACCACCGTTTCCACCGAGCCGTCCTCGCGGTATGGAGCGATGTCGCCCTCCATCGTCGGCATCCAGTTGCCGAGGAAGATGTCGACGTCCTTGTTCTTGAGCGAAGCATATGTGACGGGCACGGAAAGGACCTGTATCTCCGGCTGGTAACCAAGTCCTTCCAGCAGCACCGATGCTGTCGCGGTGGTCGCCGTGATGTCGGTCCAGCCGACATCGGAGAAGGTGATCGCGCGGCAGGATTCCGGATCGGCGGCAAGGGCGCTGCCCGCGGCAAGCCCGAGGGCGATCCCGGCTCCGGCACCCATGCGTGCAAGATGGATCATGACGTTTTCTCCCCTTCAAATCGTTTGGATGAATATTTGCGAGATGTTTCTTTACCCGGCTGCGGCGACTTATTCAAAGGCAAGCACCTTTTGCAAATTGCCGCAAGGTGAAACGATGATGGAGCCATGCGGATGCCAGGCAGCTTGAAAGCGCCTTGCCGGTTTTCCTTCGCCGTGCTGTCCTACACCCTGTTCGCCGTCGCGGCGCATTCATCCTAAAGAGCCGCTCGTGACGGACAATCATGGGGAGGTTCGTATGTCCGCCATCAAGACAGACATCGAGATCGCACGCGCGGCGCGGAAAAAGCCCATTCAGGAGATCGGTGAAAAGCTGGGCATTCCGCCCGAGCATCTTCTGCCCTTTGGCCACGACAAGGCGAAGGTTTCGGCTGAATTTATCGCCGGGGTGCGAAAGAACGAGGATGGCAAGCTCATCCTCGTCACGGCGATCAATCCGACGCCGGCCGGGGAAGGCAAAACGACCACCACCGTCGGCCTCGGGGACGCTCTCAACCGCATCGGCAAAAAGACGGCCATCTGCATTCGGGAGGCTTCGCTCGGCCCCTGTTTCGGCATGAAGGGCGGTGCTGCTGGCGGTGGCTATGCGCAGGTTGTGCCCATGGAGGACATAAACCTGCATTTCACCGGTGATTTCCACGCCATCACTTCGGCGCACAATCTGCTTTCCGCTCTGATCGACAATCATATCCACTGGGGGAACGATCAAAATATCGACCTTCGCCGCGTGACGTGGCGGCGCGTCATGGACATGAACGACCGGGCGCTGCGCCGTATCGTCACGTCGCTGGGAGGCGTGGCGAATGGCTTTCCGCGTGAAGCCGGCTTCGACATTACAGTTGCTTCGGAAGTGATGGCTATCCTGTGCCTGGCGACCGACCTGCGCGACCTTCAGCGGCGATTGGGCGCCATCATCGTAGGCTATCGCCGCGACAAATCCCCCATTCACGCGCGCGATCTCAAGGCCGACGGTGCAATGGCCGTTCTGCTCAAGGAAGCGATCCAGCCCAATCTCGTGCAGACATTGGAGAACAACCCCGCCTTCGTGCACGGCGGCCCCTTCGCCAACATCGCTCATGGCTGCAATTCGGTCATGGCCACGACGACGGCACTCAAGCTTGCCGATTATGTGGTGACGGAGGCCGGGTTTGGGGCCGATCTGGGTGCGGAGAAATTCTTCGACATCAAGTGCCGTAAGGCCGGCCTGACCCCGTCCGCCGCCGTCATTGTCGCCACCGTGCGGGCCTTGAAGATGAACGGCGGCGTCAAGAAGGATGAGCTGGACCGCGAAAATGTCGAAGCGCTCCGGAGGGGCTGCGTCAATCTTGGCCGACACATTGAGAACGTGAAACAGTTCGGTGTACCGGCCATCGTTGCCATCAATCATTTTCAGTCAGACACGCCGGCTGAAATCAAGGCGGTGGAAGCCTATGTGAGGGCGCTGGGCGAGGAGGCTGTTCTGTGCCGGCACTGGGCCGAAGGTTCTGCAGGCACAGAAGAGCTGGCGCGCAAGGTTGTGGCGCTGACGGAGCATGGAGGCTCGCAATTCGCGCCGCTTTACATGGACGATCTTCCATTGTTCGAAAAGATCGAAACCATCGTCAAGCGCATCTATCGGGGATCGGGGGCGATCGCCGACAAAAGCGTGCGCGCGCAGCTCAAGCAATGGGAAGATCAGGGCTACGGCAGGCTGCCCGTCTGCATGGCCAAGACACAATATTCCTTTTCCACCGACCCGAATGTGCTCGGCGCACCGGTCAACCATGTCGTGCCGGTGCGCGAGGTGCGGCTTTCGGCCGGCGCCGGTTTCGTTGTTGCCATCTGCGGCGAGATCATGACCATGCCCGGCCTTCCGAGATTTCCCTCGGCCGAAAACATCGCACTGAACGAGGAGGGCTTTATCGAAGGGCTATCATAGCGCACGCTGTGCGTCTTTTTGGACGCACAGGGACGCGCTAACTAAATGAACCTACACATCATGCTATCCGAAGATAGATTCAGATTTTTCGGATTGATGCGGTAGAGAGGAATGCATCCAGTTCGACGCGCGAAAAGCGTTCCATCTTTTGTGTTGTATCTATGCGGGCGTCGGAAAGGATGATGAGGCGATGGAAGAGGTGGGATAAACTCTGCCGCGCTGCCGGATGCGCGGCATTCCGTTTTCCATCACTCCTTCGGCTGTTGGATATCCGTCACCGTCAGCCGGTGCGTACGCCCGTTGCGTGCCGTCCAATCGATGGACTGACCGAGCGGAAGCCCAATCAACGCGGTTCCGACCGGAGTCGTGACCGAGACTTTGCCTTCGGCAATGTCGGCTTCGCCAGGATAAACGAGCGTCACGGTCGAAGGTGCGCCGTCGTCGGCGGTGTAGGTCAGGGTAGAGCCCATCCGCACAACTGTTTCCGGCACCGCTTTGTCCTCGACCACACGCGCCCGTTCAAGCTCGGTGATCATCGTGTCGGCAAGGATCGGATCACGATCTTCCAGAGCGTTTGCCAGCCCGAGAAGACGGTCGTGGTCACTGCGGGAAATGGTAATTCTCGGCTTGCGCGTGCTTTTCTTCTGCATGGGTTCACCCATATACGCCAGAACTTGGCCAGTCAGTTGTTTTGATGATGCGCCTTGGAATTCCAGCATCCGAGGCTTTTGCTCGGACTGCTACGCCCCCGTGGTCCGGAGGCGCGTAACACCGGACCCCGGGGTCAGTATCCCGCGATGGGACACACCCGAAGAAGAAGGAATGTGCGTTGCCTGGTCCGTGTCATCCTGTAAAGGTGGGTCAAGCAGAGAACAATGTCAAGAACGGCGCACGAGCGGCCCTCTGGTTCGCCCACGCCACAGGCGGAAAGCGTCAGGCATGGCCGAGCGCACCATCATCATTTCGCCAATGGTCTCATGGGTGAGCAGGCCGACGAGCCTGCCGCCGCTGTCCACCACGGCCACGGCCGGCGCATTTTTCTCCTGCATCAGGCGAAAACCCTCTGTCAGGCTCTGGCGCCGGTGCACGGTGGGCACGTCGCTGCGCATGGCGCCCACAACCGGCGCCTCCGGTCCGGTCTCTTTCAACGCCGCGATCATGTCGTTGCGCGTCAGCAGCCCATCAAGATGTCCGCCGGTATCGAGAACCGGAAACTCGCTCTGCGTGGTGGCCAGCAGACGGTCGATTGCTTCGCCGATCGTCGAGGAGCGCTCGAGCGTGGCAAATTCCGTGATCATCACGTCGCCCGTCAAAAGGCTGTTTGAAATGTCCCGGATCTGGGCGTTCTGCGCTTCCGCTGCTGCAGCCAAATAGACGAAAATGGCGATGAAGATGAGCAGTGGATTGTAAAGCAGGCCGAGGAAGCCGAACAGGAAGGCGAGCCCCTGGCCGATATTGGCGGCGATCTGGGTGGCGCGCGCCCAGGTCAGCCGCGTCGCAAGCAATGCCCGCAGCACCCGTCCGCCATCCATTGGGAAGGCGGGGATCATGTTGAACAACACCAGAAAGATATTCACGCCGGCAAGGCGTACCAGGAAATTGGTGCGCGGGTCTTCCACCTGCAGCATCCGTTCTGTGCCGGTCAGGCCGCCGAGCGCGACGATGATGAGGGCGGCAATGATGACATTGACCAACGGCCCCGCCACGGCGATGAACAGTTCCTGCCTGGGTTCTTCGGGCATGCGCTCCAGCCGTGCCAGTCCGCCGATGGGCAGCAGCGTGATGTCGGGCGTGCGGATGCCGTAGTGGCGCGCGGCCATCGCATGGCCGAATTCATGAAGGACCACGCAGGCGAAGATCGCCAGGATAAAGGCGACGCCTTCCCAGGCCGCCGCGGCGCCTCCGATCCGGTAATGCATGAACCAGATCCAGATGAGCAGCAGGAAAAAGGTGACATGAATGCGCACCACTGTGCCTGCAAACTTGCCGATGCTGAACGACCATGTCATTGGCGGGCATGCTCTCCTGAAGGGCGCGGGTTCTTGGGAGATTTATCGCGGTGCCGCCAATTTCAAGTGCGCGATCTAGGTGTGGAGGCAAAATGCGGTTGGAACGCAAGAGGATAACCGATGCGGTCTCCGGGCTTGTCGCCGGGATAAAGCCGCGGCGCGAAACTGTGGCGCCTGCCGTGGTTCTGGCCGTTCTGGCCCTTGCCATCTATGCTTTTCTCGCGATCGCCGATGAGGTGGTGGAAGGGGAGATCCGGGCGCTGGATGAGCGTTTGCTTCTTGCAATGCGCGATCCTGTCGATCCATCCAATCCGCTTGGTCCGGCGTGGCTGGAGGAGGCGGCGCTGGAAATTACCGCGCTCGGAGGCTACGCGCTCATCATCCTTGTGCTTTGCGTTGTCACCGGATTGCTTGTCGTCACCCGCCGCTACGGCCCCGCGCTTTATGCCGTTCTTTCGGTGGGGACCGGGGCGCTCGCCTCGCACTTTTTCAAGGGATACTATGCTCGTCCCCGGCCAGATCTCGTCGATCATCTCGACATCGTTCATACGGCGAGCTTCCCGAGCGGGCACGCCATGGTGACGACGGTTGCCTATCTGACGCTGGCCGCGCTGGTCATCCGCTTTTTCGATGATCTTCGCATTAGAATCTACGTGGCGGGCGTCGCATTGTTCATCTCGATCCTCGTCGGTGTGACCCGTGTCTATCTCGGCGTCCACTGGCCAAGCGATGTTGCCGCCGGCTGGGCGCTGGGCACGGCCTGGGCGAGCCTCAACTGGCTGATCGTGACACTGCTTCAGTATTGGCGGCATCGTGGCGGGCAATGAGGAAAGCTGTTGCGCCGCCGCCCTTTCGCCGCTATGGAAGCCGCATGAGAATGGTTCTTGACGCAAAGTTCTGGTGGCGGGTCCGCTGATTGCGGCCGGCGCAGGCGTTTGCGTGCGAACTTCGACGATGGCCGCAGGTGAAGACCGGGCGGCCATTTTTTCATAGAAGCCTCCCGACGGCACCTCGAAACGGGAGCGGGATATGAGCGTGGAAGTCTTGAAAGATGGGGGAGAACGCATTGTCACGGCAGGCGGCGTGACGATCGTTCGTTCGCGGCGCGAGGTCCCCTATGATGGGGCCATCGATGCCTATATCGACGCGCTGGATACCCGTCGCGGCGCGGTGTTTTCTTCCAATTACGAATATCCGGGACGTTATACGCGCTGGGACACCGCCATCGTCGACCCGCCGGTCGTGATTTCCTCGCACGGCCGCACCATGCGGGTAGAGGCGCTGAATCGGCGAGGCGAAGCCATGCTTCCCTCCATTGCTGCTGCGGTAGAGCCGCTGGTAGACGTGAAGGTGACGGAACGCGGCACGCGGTTTTTCGCTCTCTCCATAGCCGGGCCGAGACAAGCGATCACCGAGGAGGAGCGCTCCCGTCTTCCCTCGGTCTTCACGGTGTTGCGCGCCATCACAGATCTTTTTCACACCGAGGATGACAGCAATCTGGGGCTCTATGGCGCCTTCGGGTATGACCTCGCTTTCCAGTTCGATTCCGTGGATATGCGGCTTGAAAGGCCGCAGAGCCAACGAGACCTCGTTCTTTATCTCCCCGACGAAATTTTGGTGGTCGACCACTATACAGCCAAGGCCTGGCACGACCGCTACGAATTTTCAGCGCAGGGTTTTTCGACGGAGGGATTGCCGCGCGAGGGCTCCGAGGAGCCGTTCCAGCCCGGCACTCGCGTTCCCCCGCGTGCCGACCACGAGCCCGGTGAATATGCGCGCCTGGTGGAGAAGGCGAAAGAGAGCTTCCGACGCGGGGACCTGTTCGAGGTCGTGCCGGGGCAGATGTTTTTCGAGCGCTGCGAAAACCGCCCGTCGGCGATCTCCCGCAGGCTGAAGAAGATGAACCCTTCGCCGTATTCCTTCTTCATCAATCTGGGCAGCCAGGAATATCTCGTCGGCGCCTCGCCGGAAATGTTCGTGCGCGTCGCCGGTCGGCGGGTGGAGACCTGCCCGATCTCCGGCACCATCAAACGCGGCGACGATGCCATTTCCGATTCCGAGCAAATCCTGAAGCTGCTGAATTCGAAAAAGGACGAGTCGGAACTGACGATGTGTTCCGATGTCGATCGGAACGACAAGAGCAGGGTTTGCGAGCCGGGCTCGGTGCGTGTGATCGGGCGCCGGCAGATTGAGATGTATTCCCGCCTCATCCACACGGTGGACCATATAGAGGGGCGCTTGCGCCAGGGCATGGATGCGTTCGATGCCTTTCTGTCCCACGCCTGGGCCGTTACCGTGACGGGAGCGCCAAAGCTTTGGGCCATGCGCTTCATCGAGGAAAACGAAAAGAGCCCGCGTGCGTGGTATGGCGGCGCGGTGGGCATGGTGCATTTCAACGGCGATATGAACACCGGCCTGACACTTAGAACCATCCGCATCAAGGACGGTATTGCCGAGGTGCGCGCCGGTGCAACGCTTCTTTTCGACTCCGACGGACAGGAAGAAGAAGCGGAAACGGAACTGAAGGCCTCGGCGATGCTTTCGGCCATTCGCGAGGCGGGAAAGACGAACATGGCCAATGAAACGACAGAGACGGCAAGGGTAGGCGAGGGGACGAACATCCTGCTCGTCGACCATGAAGATTCTTTCGTGCACACGCTCGCGAACTATTTCCGCCAGACAGGCGCCACGGTGACCACAGTGCGCGCTCCAGTGGCCGAGAGTGTGTTCGAGAGCACGAAACCCGATCTGGTCGTGCTTTCGCCGGGGCCAGGCACGCCGGACGATTTTGATTGCAAGGCGACCATCGCCAAAGCGCGGGCGAAAGACCTGCCGATTTTCGGCGTCTGCCTCGGCCTGCAAGCACTGGTGACGGCTTACGGCGGCTCCCTCGATCATCTGAGCGAGCCGATGCACGGCAAGCCCTCGCGTATCCGCACCTCTGGCAACAGCCTCGTCTTTTCCGGCCTGCCGCGCGAGGTGACGGTGGGGCGATATCACTCGATTTTCGCGGAGCCGGCCAGTCTCCCGAAATCGTTTGTTGTCACTGCCGAGACCGATGACGGGGTGATCATGGCGATCGAGCATGAGAGCGAACCGGTGGCGGCCGTGCAGTTTCATCCCGAATCCATCATGACGCTGGGGCAGAATGCCGGTATGCGCATGATTGAGAACGTGGTGGCGCACCTGCCACGCAAGGCCGGAACAAAGGTCGCCTGATCCGCCCGTTCACGCTTGAAGAGCCTACCGCTGATGACGTCCAGCGTACGCATACGCCGCCTGTCTTTCTGGTCGATCATCATCGGCACGGCCATCCTTGCGCTGAAGTCTTTCGCCTGGTGGCTGACCGGGTCGGTGGCTCTTTTTTCGGACGCAATGGAATCCATCGTCAATGTGATGGCATCGGCGGCCGCATGGTATGCCATCCGCGTATCGACCATTCCGGCTGATGAAAACCATCCTTTCGGTCACCATAAGGCAGAGTATTTTTCCGCCGTTCTGGAAGGGGTGCTGATCGTCGTCGCCGCGCTGCTTATCATGCGCGAGGCGGCCCTTGCTTTCCTGACATTGCACACGCTTACCGCGCCGCTCGCCGGTCTTGCCGTGAATGCAGCGGCGGCGGTGGGCAATGGTGTCTGGGCCTTTGTGCTGGTGCGGGAAGGCAGGAAGGCCCGGTCGCCGGCCCTCACGGCCGATGGCCGTCATCTATGGGCCGATGTGGTCACATCGGCCGGTGTGATCGTCGGGCTCCTGCTGGCGTTGTCGACCGGGTGGCTATGGCTCGATCCGCTGATGGCGATGGTCGTCGCCGGAAACGTCATCTGGCACGGTTGGCACCTCGTGCGCTCTTCGGTGCAAGGCTTGATGGATGTCGCAGTCGATCCGCAGGATCTTGCCACCATCGAGCGCGTGGTCGCCGCCAACAGCAACGAGGCGCTGGAGTTTCACGACCTGAAGACCCGCGAGGCGGGCCGTGTCCGCTTCATCGAATTTCATCTGGTGGTGCCTTCGGAAATGACGGTGGAGCGTTCCCACCGGATCTGCGACCGTATTGAGCAGGCACTGGCCGATGAAGTGCCTGGGGCCCGCGTCACCATCCATGTCGAGCCGGCGCACAAGGCCAAGAACGGCGGGGACTGACCTGTTACGTCCCGCTCCGCACGTTGCTTATGGCCATTTTGCCACGGGCGGCAGGCTGGAGAGAATTGAATTTACGTTTCCGCCGGTTTTCAGACCGAACACCGTGCCCCGGTCGTAAAGCAGGTTGAACTCTGCGTAGCGGCCCCGGCGCACGAGTTGCTCCTCGCGGTCCGCCTCCGTCCAGTTGGTGTTCAGGTTGCGCCGAACAAGGTGCTGATAAACGATGAGAAAAGCCCGGCCCAGATCCTGGGTGAAGGCGAAATCGGCATCCCAGCCGCCAGCTTCCTCCGGTGTCTTCAGCCAGTCGTAGAAGATGCCGCCGATGCCGCGCGCTTCGCCCCGATGCGGCAGGAAGAAATACTCGTCGCACCATTGCTTGAACTTTTCGTAGTCGGCCACACCGCTGTGTTTCTCACAGACGAACCGCATTGCCCTGTGGAAGGCAATCGTGTCCGGGTCTTCCT
>JAJUHJ010000088.1 GCA_029279965.1 Phyllobacteriaceae bacterium | reverse complement strand
TACCCCGCCCGCGCAGATAGGCGCGTGCCTCCGCCCCTTGCGCTCCGTGCAGGCTGTCCTGAAAGAACTGCGTCGCCAGTTCCATGACATCGGCCAGGCTCGCGCGCTCGCTCTCCCGCCTCTCTTCCTCCGGGTCCCGGGCGGGCATGGGAACGCCGGCCATCTCGGCAACGCGTTCCACCGCCTCTGGAAAGCTGATGCCTTCAAGCTCGGAGAGAAAACGAAAATGATCGCCCGAGACACCGCAGCCGAAGCAATAATAGCGGCCCTTGCGGTCCTCGCAGTGGAAGCTGGGCGTGTTCTCGCCGTGAAAGGGACAACACGCCCAATAATCCCCGCGCGCTGCATTGGTCTTGCGCTTGTCGAACGTCACGCGGTTTCCCACCACCTGACTGATGGGCACGCGATCTCGAATGTCATCCAGAAAACTTGTGGGGAAGCGCATGGGCCAGCTCTGCTCCAATCCACTCTATAGCGTGGCCCACTCCGTGTTGCCATACGCAATGGCGAAATGCCCGTTGTCCACAGCCCTCCCAACCTCCAGGCGTTCATGGCGGTAACGGAACGGCTTGCAGTTAACGGATGCCTGCGTTGAAATGCCCTGTCCTGTATCGAGCATTCTTCGCGGGGCACCCTGTCAGGCACTTGGAGTGAGCACAATGGCCGCCAAGACATCCGCAAAATCCGCGAAGGCGGGCACCAGGCCCGCCACCGATGCGAAAAAAACCCGCCAATCGGGACCGAAGCCGCAATCCGGCGAGGTCGTCCTTCTCTCGGGTGGCAACCCCCAGATCCCGAAAGGTTTCGGGGATGAACCGGTGCAGGCCTATATCGCGGCCATGCCGGGCTGGAAAAGCGATCTCGGGCGCCGTCTCGACACGATCATAGATCGCACGGTCGCGGACGTCAGCAAGGCTGTCAAATGGAACTCGCCACTCTATGGCGTGGAGAGCGGTAGCTGGTTTCTCAGCTTTCATTGCTTCACGAGGTACGTGAAGGTGACTTTCTTCAAGGGCACGTCGCTGAATCCTGTGCCGCCCGGAACGTCCAAACATCCGGAGGTGCGCTACCTCGATATTTACGAGGACAGGCCCTTCGATGAGGCTCAGTTCGCCGATTGGGTAAAGCAGGCAAGCCAGTTGCCCGGAGAAAAGATGTGATCCTGAACGCGATTGGAGAAGGCAGCAAGATGACGTCGGGCAAGAGCGGTGCGAACGGCATGGGAGAAGCTTCTCCCTCTCAGCGGATAGATGCAAGGATCAAAGAGTTGGGCGATTGGCGGGGCGAGACGCTTGCTCGGGCCCGCGATCTCATCAGGCAGGCCGACCCGCACGTGGTCGAGGAGTGGAAGTGGCGGGGTGTTCCCGTCTGGGAGCATGCCGGAATCATCTGCACGGGTGAGACCTACAAGGACAAGGTCAAGCTGACCTTCGCCAAGGGTGCCGCACTGGAGGACCCCTCCCGCCCCTTCAACGCCAGTCTGGATGGCAACGTCAGGCGTGCCATCGACATCCATGAAGGCGACAAGATCGATGAAGAGGCGTTGATAGCGCTCATTCGCGCCGCCGTGGCGCTGAACACCAACGCCCGCTCACAGAAAAAGAAGGCCAGGAGCGCCTGAAAAGCGCCCTACTGCAGCATGCCCTTGACGATGCCGCTGGCCTTGCCGAGGTCCATTCGGCCGGGAAATTTCTTCTCGAGCGCGTTAATGCAGCGGCGCATATCACGCAGACCCCCGGCCCCGACTTCGCTGATAACCTCAGCGCACGCCTGTCGCATGGCGTCCTCGCCAAGCGGCTTGGGCAGGAATTCGGCAATGATCCCGATCTCCCGGCGTTCCTGCTCGGCCAGTTCCAGCCGGTTGCCTTCTTCGAACTCGCGTGCCGATTCCTTCCGCTGCTTGACCATATGGCACAGCATGCTTCTGATCTCGTCCGCGCCGACGGGATCCTTACCGGCACTGCGATTGGCGGCATCCCGATCCTTTATGGCCGTATGGATGAGGCGCAAAGTGGAGATGCGTCGCTTGTCTTTTGCTTCGAGTGCTTCTTTCAGTGCCTGAGCGATTTTCTCGCGCATGGCGCTATCTCCCATCACGGGGGCGACAATACCGCCGACAACATTTCTGGACAACATATTCTTTCCCGGTAAGCGGTTGAAAGACATGTGATAAATCACTCAGCGCCGGTTCTGCACGAACAATTGACCGCATGGCGGACGTTCTCTATTGTCCCGGTCCTGCTTGGACATTAAATGCTCCGGCGAGCGGAAAGTGCGACGATCGCATCCCGGGCCGCGAGACGCCGGGCGATATGGCGCGAGACGGGACTTATTTCAAGCCCTGTTAACGAAAATCAACACGTGGAGAATTCGCATGGCAACGACCGCGCCCTGGAAGGAAGCCAGGCCGACCGCGCTTCTTGTGCTGGCCGATGGGACTGTAATCGAAGGCAGTGGCCTTGGCGCGGTGGGAACGGCGACGGGCGAAGTCTGCTTCAACACGGCGTTGACCGGCTATCAGGAGATTCTGAGCGACCCCTCCTATTCCCGGCAGATCGTCACATTCACGTTTCCCCATATCGGCAATGTCGGTGCCAATGACGAGGACATCGAGGACCTGAACCCCGCGGCCCGCGCCGGCGCAGTGGGCGCAATCTTCCGCGCCGATATCACCGATCCTTCCAATTATCGCTCTGGCGAGCATCTTGATGCCTGGCTCAAACGCCGCGGCATCGTCGCGCTTGCAGGCATCGACACGCGCGCGCTCACAGCATTCCTGCGCGACAAGGGCGCTGCCAATGCCGTCATCGCCCACGCGCCCGACGGCCGGTTCGACGTGGAAGCGCTGAAGGAAGAAGCACGCAACTGGAGCGGCCTTATCGGGCTTGATTTGGCGAAAGAAATCACGTCCGGTCAGTCTTCCACCTGGACCGAAACGCCCTGGGTCTGGAACGAAGGGTTTGGCCAGGCCGACGAAACGCCGCTCCATGTGGTCGCGGTCGACTATGGCGTGAAGCGCAACATCCTGCGTCTGCTCTCGAGCCTTGGCGCCCGGGTGACCGTGGTGCCTGCCACAAGCTCGGCCGACGACATTCTCGCTCTGCGTCCCGACGGCATCTTTCTGTCGAGCGGCCCCGGCGATCCGGAGGCAACGGGAGAATATGCCGTGCCGATGATTCGCGAGCTTCTCAAGACCGACATCCCGCTCTTCGGCATCTGTCTTGGTCATCAATTGCTCGCGCTCGCCTTGGGTGCGGAGACGGTGAAGATGCACCAGGGCCATCATGGCGCGAACCATCCGGTGAAGGATTTCACCACCGGAAAAGTGGAGATCGTCTCCATGAACCATGGCTTCGCGGTCGACGGCAAAAGCCTGCCGGAAGGTGTTGAAGAGACTCACGTTTCACTGTTCGACGGCTCGAACTGCGGCATCAGCCTTGTCGGACGTCCAGTCTTTTCCGTGCAGCATCACCCGGAAGCCTCGCCCGGCCCGCAGGATTCGCACTATCTCTTCCGCCGCTTCGTCAATCTCGTGCGCGAGCGCAAAGGCGAGCCTGTGCTGGCGGAACGCTGATCGGCTGCGCCAATCCTCCGGCTATATGCTCAGGACGAAAGGCGCAGCTTGGTGATCCCGTCGCGAATGTCCTGAAATACCTCGTCCAATTGGCTGCGCGAGGGCGTATCGAAATAGTGGCCGGGACTGGTGGCGCATTGCTTCAGCATCTCGCCCGTCGCAACGTCCGGCTCCTCCAGGCGAATGGTGTAGACGATATAGCCTTTGTTCTTGGCATTCGTACAAGCGGCCAGCGTCTTTTCGTTCATCGCTTCGGTGGTCCTCCAGGAGCCGCCGGTGATGCCGTTCAGCCTTCCATCCACCAGATAACCGAAACTGTTATAGGTGGAGCCGTATTCGGTGTAGCTGTTACCGAACACGTTCGCGCCGTCTGTCAGGACAACCATCACCTTGTCGAGATATGGCTCGTCCTGGCTGCCTTCGGTGAAGGGTTCATGCGGGGAAAGAACGCGCATCCCCCAGGCCACCCCTTCCATGATGTTTGTGTTGCCTTCGGCCTCCAGCGCCCGCACCTTTCGCTTCAGTTCCCTGTAGTCGTTGGTAAGCGGCGTGATCGGCTCCGTCACGCAGCCTTGTGACGGCCCCCTCCCCGACCGGTAATCCGGATTGCGCGGCGCGCTCCATCCCTCCATCGGCGTTGCAGGATCCGGAATCCCGTATTTGAGGAGGCGGAGCGCTCTTGCTTCCTGTGATTGGTCCAGCGGCCTTTCGCGGCGCCAATCCGGCCAATCGAGATAATCGTTCTGATATCCGCTCCAGCCGGAATTCTGAGGCTCGTCTATGGCAAAAGCAGGGACGAAAAGACTGGCAGCGTCGCTCTGGTTGGCCGGCGTATCATCCACGCCGTGGTCCCGGCCGCGAGAGACCATGCGCGTCTCCACGCAACCCCTCCACTCCTTGCCAAGATGCCGGTACAGATCGAACCGGCTGATGCCTTGCTGGAGATCGATTTGCGGGATAGGGCTTATGCCTTCGATATCGAGCCACCCTGCCCCGGTGTTTGGAATGCGCCGTCCTCTGGCGTCGTAGTTCGGGCCAAAGTGCGCCCCCACATTGACGAATGAGGAAAACGGCACCAGCGCGAATTTCAGCCGCTCCTTATTATCTACGCGGGCCGAAAGGTCGTCGATCAGGCCGGTCACCGCATCCTTCATCGACCGCAGCTTGCCGCCGCGCATGGAGCCGGTGGTATCCAGCACCAGCGCCACCTCGTAACTGGCAAAGGCCATATCGGCAGTCGAGGCCGCGCCGACGGTCCAGTTATCGTAGCCGAACAACCCACCAAAGGCGAGCGGCGCTGGCGTATCGGCTTTTAACGTTACGGAAGTGCCATTCCGCACGATTTCGACACTGCCGAAATCCTGTGCCAGGTTGCTGCCGAGATATGCTTCGGCAATTTCCCTTGCCTGCGCATCGGAGATGTTGTCGCCTCGTTGCGCCACAGCCAGCACCGCCGCATCGAGAGACTGTTGCAATTCGCTGCGCACGCGGCTCATCGTGGCATAATCGATGGCAAGCCCCGCCGCGCCCACCATAGGCACGGCTGCAAGCGCTGCCAGCATTGCAAAATTGCCGCCGCGGTCCCGCGCAAAAGCACAAAGCGCGGGAAAAAGCCTGCCGAAGTTCTTCATCGCCCCACGTCCCCAATTGCAGATGCCCAACTTATCGGCGCTGCCTTAAAACGTGTTTAAAGGGCTCGTTCAATTGCAGGTTGTGTGGGAATGGCAAAACGACCTGGGCCAGGAGCCCTGTCTCCTACAGCGCCGTGCGTCCGTATGGACGCACGGAGGGCGTCGCAAGCCCTTAGAATCTACATGATCATGAACCCAGCCTGATGCGGCCGTGGCGAAGCCGCCGTCTGCGCCACTCGAAGGGCAAGGCCAGCAGCCGGAACACACCGAACCCTCCAAGCAGCCCCGCCGCCGTCCAGATCATGCCGTGCGGCGTCAATGGCACAGCGGGTTCGAAATCGCGTAGCGTGCCTTCAAAGACGTCGGAATCGGGATGCGCAAAAATCGCCATCGGGCGCAAGACGGGCGGCAGTTCCTCTAGGCGAACCGACTGATGTTGCAGATGGTCGAAACGATCGATGATCCTGCGCATCGACTCGCCCCGATCGCGCAGAAAACGCGTATTTGTGCGGGCGTAAAGCGTCAATGCCTCATCCCGCCGCAAACCGTTCTGCGCCGCATCGGCATCGAAATCCGCCACAACCTGGGTGATCTCGTCCAAAGCGCCGCCAAGCCGCTGCCTGTACTGCTGGGTAAGTTCCGGCGCCTGTGAAGCGGCGAGGCCGCCGGTCAGCGAGACCAGCAGCGCCATGATGGCTCGGCCCTTCATGACACCTCCTTTCCGGCCCCCGACCTGGATCTAAGGATCTCCCATTCGTCCTATGCAAATGTTAAGAGCCAGGAAGAATGCATTCGACAGCGTCGGGATCGAGTTCAGTCAGCTTCTGGCTTTCCCGGTCGAATCTGATTGCCCAGACCGTTTCTCCTGTCTCGATCCAACCACCCATGTCCCTGTATGCGACAATTCCAATCGTCGCCGGATCGGGCGTACCATCATTCACACACTCCTCGATGGCCCACATCTGTCCCTCCTCCAGTTGCGGAGCATCATGAACATCGAGGACGTGCCAATGGGCCGTTCCCTCGACCCGGTGTGAAAGCGCCTTCGCCAGGATGGCAACGACAGTGCCGTCATTTGCATTCAATGTGGAGACCGAGAACGCACAAATGTCACCGCTGGCATCCTCGATACATTGTCCCATCCTGCTTTCGGTGCCTTCCGGATAGGGCGGCACGATCGTCCCGATGAGATCGGTTGCCATCGCCGCCGCCGGAAGGACGAAAAGAAGCATTGCAAATGCCGGTATCAGTCTCATTGCACTCCCTCCCTTACAATCTTTCAGGCCCGCCCGGATCAGGTGGCTTTCCGGCAGCCGGCGATCACATTCGTTATGATCTGCCTCGCACAACAGCGGCATCCAACGCGATTCGGCCGCTCATTCTCGTTTCAACGCTCACTAAGCGCCAGTTTGGCGCCGAGCGCCACAAAGGCGGCGGCAAAGCTGCGCCGCATCCAGGCCAGCACGCGCGGTCGGGAGACGACATGCGCTCGCAAGGCGGCGGCGAATATGCCGTAGCCCGCGAAGACGATGAAGGTGAGCGTCATGAATACGCCGCTCATCTCCAGCATGCGCCATAGCGCATCCGGCTCACCCGCACTCACGAATTGCGGCAGGAAGGCAAAGAAGAAGATCGATAACTTCGGATTGAGGACATTGATGAGAATGGCGGAGACGATCACTTGTGTATTGGAGCGCGACGCCGTTTCCGTTTTCACCTTCAACGCACCCGTTTGCCGGAGCGTGCGCCAAGCCATGTAGAGAAGATAGGCAACGCCCAGATATTTCAGGACCTGAAAAGCAAGCGCACTGGTGTGGAGAAGCGCAGCCAACCCGGTAATGGCTGCGGCCATGTGCGGGATGATCCCGAGCGCGCAACCGAACGCGGCCACGATGCTTGCCCGCGCGCCACGCGAAAGCCCCGCCGCCAGCGTGTAAAGCACACCGGTTCCCGGCGAGATGACGACGAGCAGCGATGTCAGCAGAAATTCGATTCCCATCCCGCCTTCCCCTGCCGGCCTCTCACCGCCGACATTTTATTGGGCAGGTCCGGCCGGCACAAGCGGCCGGAAGATGGCCCTGCGGCATTTTTCGGGGTTCCGTCCGGCGGCTGCATTGCCTATAAGGCCCGCCTAGCCTGACAGCTTTGTTTTTTCTGTACGGCGTGCCACATCAAGGCGCATCGCGCAGGCCATCACGAACGGATTTCCCATGCCCAAACGCACCGATATAAAGTCGATCCTGATCATCGGGGCCGGCCCCATCGTCATCGGCCAGGCCTGCGAGTTCGATTATTCCGGCACCCAGGCCGTCAAGGCGCTGAAGGATGAGGGCTACCGCGTCATCCTGGTCAACTCCAATCCGGCCACCATCATGACCGACCCGGAGTTGGCCGACGCCACCTATATCGAGCCGATCACGCCGGAGGTGGTCGCCAAGATCATCGCCAGGGAAAAGCCGGATGCGCTCCTGCCCACGATGGGCGGCCAGACCGCGCTCAACACGGCCCTGTCGCTCCGTCGCATGGGCATCCTGGACCGCTACAATGTCGAGATGATCGGCGCGAACGCCGAAGCCATCGACAAGGCCGAAGACCGGGCGCTCTTCCGCGAGGCCATGGCGAAGATCGGGCTGGAAACGCCGAAATCCATGCTGGCCAACGCAACCGAGGTGAAAGAGGAAGACCGTCGCGCGCACGAGAAGCGGCGCGCCGAGCTGCGCGAAAAGCATTCCGGTGCCGAGCTGGACGCGGCTCTCGATGCGCTTGAGACCGAATGGCAGCTTGGAGAGGCCGACCGCAAGCAGCGTTATATGAGCCACGCCATGGCCGTCGCCGCAAAGGCTCTCGACGAGGTGGGCGTGCCGGCCATCATCCGCCCCTCCTTCACGCTGGGGGGCACCGGCGGCGGCATTGCCTACAACCGGGCCGAGTTCTTCGACATCGTCTCCTCCGGTCTCGATGCCTCCCCCACCACGGAAGTCCTCATTGAAGAATCCGTACTCGGCTGGAAGGAGTATGAGATGGAAGTGGTCCGCGACAGGGCGGACAACTGCATCATCATCTGCTCCATCGAGAACATCGATCCGATGGGCGTGCACACGGGCGACTCCATCACCGTCGCCCCGGCGCTGACCCTGACGGACAAGGAATACCAGCTCATGCGCAACGCATCGATCGCGGTGCTGCGCGAGATCGGTGTCGAGACCGGCGGTTCGAACGTCCAGTTCGCCGTCAATCCGGCCGATGGGCGGATGGTCGTCATCGAGATGAACCCGCGTGTTTCGCGCTCTTCCGCCCTTGCCTCCAAGGCGACCGGCTTTCCCATCGCCAAGATCGCGGCCAAGCTTGCCGTCGGCTACACGCTCGACGAGCTCGAAAACGACATCACCGGCGGCGCCACCCCCGCCTCTTTCGAACCGACAATTGACTATGTCGTCACCAAGATCCCGCGTTTCGCCTTTGAAAAATTCCCCGGCTCCGAACCGGTCCTCACCACTGCGATGAAATCCGTCGGCGAGGTCATGGCCATCGGCCGTACCTTTGCCGAGTCTCTCCAGAAGGCCCTGCGCGGCCTCGAAACGGGTCTGACCGGGCTCGACGAGATCGAGATCCCGGGTTTCGAGCCGGGCGGCGATCCGTCGGAAAACAAGAACGCCATCCGCGCCGCCCTGGGCCGGCCCACGCCCGAGCGCCTGCGCATGGTGGCGCAGGCAATCCGCCTGGGCACCGCGCTGGAAGACGTGCATCAGATGTGCCGCATCGACCCGTGGTTCCTGGAGCAGATCGCCGCCATCATCGCGATGGAGGAGCGCGTGCGCGAGCACGGCCTTCCGCAGGATGCGGCCAATCTGCGCATGCTGAAAGCGATGGGCTTTTCCGACTCCCGCCTCGCGTCACTTGCGAAGAAAGAGACGGAAGAGATTCAAAAGATTCGCGAATCCCTTGGCGTGCATCCCGTCTTCAAGCGCATCGACACCTGCGCCGCCGAGTTCGCCGCGCCCACCGCTTACATGTATTCCACCTACGAAACACCGTTCGCCGGCACCCCCGCGAACGAGGCGCAGGTCTCCGACCGCAGGAAGGTCGTCATTCTCGGCGGCGGGCCAAACCGCATCGGCCAGGGCATCGAGTTCGATTATTGCTGCTGTCACGCCGCCTTCGCGCTGGCCGACGCCGGCTTCGAATCGATCATGGTAAATTGCAACCCCGAGACCGTCTCGACCGACTACGATACCTCCGACCGCCTCTATTTCGAACCTCTGACGCCGGAAGACGTGCTGGAAATCCTGCGCGCCGAGCAGGCAAAGGGCGAACTCGTCGGCGTCATCGTTCAATTCGGCGGCCAGACGCCGCTGAAACTTGCCGAGGCGCTGGAGCGCGCTGGCATCCCGATCCTCGGCACCGCGCCCGATATGATCGACCTTGCCGAAGACCGCGACCGCTTCCAGAAGTTGCTCACCAAGCTCGGCCTCAAGCAGCCGAAGAACGGCATCGCCTTCTCCGTCGAGCAGGCCCGGCTCGTCGCGAGCGACCTTGGCTATCCGCTGGTCGTCCGCCCGTCCTATGTGCTTGGCGGCCGCGCCATGCAGATCATCTGGGACGAGACGCGCCTCCAGTCCTATCTGCTCGACACGGTTCCCGGCCTGGTTCCCGAAGAAATCCGCCAGAAATACCCGGCCGACAAGACCGGTCAGATCAACACGCTTTTGTCGAAGAACCCGCTTCTCTTCGATACCTATCTGACCGAGGCCATCGAGATCGACGTCGATTGCCTGTGCGATGGTGAAAACGTCTTCGTCTCCGGCATCATGGAGCATATCGAGGAAGCGGGCATTCATTCGGGCGACTCGGCCTGCTCGCTGCCCGTCCACTCGCTCACGCCCGATCTGGTGGACGAGCTGGAACGCCAGACGGCAGCCCTTGCTCGCGCCCTTCGCGTGGGCGGTCTCATGAACGTTCAATACGCCGTCAAGAACGGCGAGGTTTACGTGCTTGAGGTCAACCCGCGCGCTTCGCGCACGGTGCCGTTCGTCGCCAAGACCATCGGCCGGCCCATCGCCAAGATCGCCGCCCGCATCATGGCCGGCGAGCCACTGGATGCGGCCTTCGCCCCCTATGGCGAAAAGCCCGACGTGCGCAACATCAACCACATCGCGGTGAAGGAAGCCGTTTTCCCCTTCGCCCGCTTCCCAGGCGTCGACACCCTTCTGGGCCCGGAAATGAAATCCACCGGCGAAGTGATGGGGCTCGACCGCGACTATGCGCTGGCCTTTGCCAAGGCTCAGCTCGGCGCCGGTGTGGACCTTCCCCGCTCCGGCACGCTCTTCGTTTCCGTGCGCGACGAGGACAAGCCGCGCGTGTTGCCCGCGGTCAAGCGCATCGTCGATATCGGTTTCAAGGTTCTGGCGACGGGCGGCACCGCCCGTTACCTGCGCGAGAACGGCGTGCCGGCAGAAAAGATCAACAAGGTTCTGGAAGGCCGCCCGCACATCGAGGACGCCATCCGCAACCGCCAGGTCCAGCTCGTCTTCAACACGACCGACGGCCAGAAGGCGGTCTCGGATTCAAAGTCCCTGCGCCGCGCCACACTGATGCAGAAAGTGCCGTATTACACGACGATGGCCGGCGCCGAGGCTGTGGCCGAAGCAATTGCCGCGCTGAAGGCCGGCAGCCTGGAGGTCCGGCCGCTACAGGGGTATTTTTGAGGCAAGCAGCAAGGCCGAAGCCAGGCGTCATCTCCGCCCTGGCGGGGGACAAAGTCTTTTCCTGTGCTTGCGGGCGGCTCGCATCCGGGCAAGCGTTTGAGAAAGACAAGAGAGGGGGGTCATCTGACCGCAATAATCCCCTCTCTTGCAATTTCTAACACTTAGGCTACGCCTACGGCTTGCCTAAGACGTTGAAATCGCTTTCTCTCCCACAAGGGGAGAGATAGGGGCGCGGCTGTATCATTTCTGCAATTTGCTAGCGTCGGTCAGTGGCAGAAAAGTCGATGCCAGCGACATCTCCCCCTTGGCGGGGGAGAAGGCGATTTCAACATCTTAGCTGGAGCAAATCGGAGGCTAAGTGTTAGAAATCGCAAGAGAGGGGGCCATCCGAACAGCAAAATCCGTCTGCTGGACCGGAGAGATATCGTGCGCCAACCTGTTCCACCGCCACACCGCACCTTCGCCCGCACCATGCGCGCCGAGGCGACCAAGGCGGAAAACCTGCTCTGGCAGGCGCTGCGTGGCAAACGTCTCGAAGGGCTGAAGTTCAAGCGGCAAGTCCCGCTCGACGGCTATATCCTCGATTTCGTTTGCTTCGAGACGCGGCTGATTGTGGAAGTGGACGGCGGGCAGCATTCGGAATCTGCCCGGGATGCCGTGCGCGACAGACATTTCCAAAACCGTGGCTTCAAAACACTTCGGGTCTGGAATGACGAAGTGGAAAGAAATCTGAATGGTGTCTGCCTGACGATCCTCCATGAGGCCAAGGCGCGAATGGAGACAGAGTAGGAATGCTCCCTCCCTTTAACTATAGCGAGGAAGCCGAAGCGAGTGGTATCTCCCCCTTGCGGGGGAGAAAGCGATTTCAACATCTTAGCCAAATGCTAAGTGTTAGAAATCGCAAGAGAGGGGGAAATCGTCAGCGCATCAGAACTATCCCGGCCTCTCAGCCAACATACGCCGGTGATTTTGCGAAAGCATCGGCGCCGGGGCCTATCTCTCCCTTTGCGGGAGAAAGCGATT